>CAYGXD010000005.1:14005-64536 GCA_964353705.1 uncultured Eubacteriales bacterium
CGAGGTCATCATCGCCGAAACGCCGGCCGGGCGCGGGATCCTCGGCGTCATCGACGGCGTCAGGACGAAGGGCATCGAGACCGAAGCCGACATCAAGTGGCGGAAGGAGTTTCTCCGCAAGATCGGTTATAAGTTCTGAAGAGATCCGGTTCTTACTTGAAGCCGAATTTCTTCAGGAGCTCCGGCCGGGTCTTCAGGCCGTCGAGATAGACATGGAGGTTGATGATCTCGTCCGCCATGGCGCCGGCGACGGCGCCTATGCCCCGCTTATTTTCCCCCTTCGCCTCGAGCGATCCCTTCTCCCCGGTGACATCGTCGACGAAGGAGTTGATCTCCCTGACGATGAACTCGTCCAGTATGCCTTCCCGGTCGTAGGGGCTGTCGATGATGGCCAGCTTGGCGACCACCAGGAGCCTCCGGTAGCGGCTGAAGAAGGGGGCGTCTATCTTCCCCTGCGCCCTGGCCGCCTTGGCCTCGGCCATGGCCTCTTCCAGGAGATTGTTGACATACTCATATCCGCCGGTGCCTTTCTGAGCCATTGTTCTAAACCCGGCGAAGATCTTGTCTAAAAGCATGTAGCCGGCCTCGTCTTTTGCGGCCGGCGTCGCGGCTCCATCTTCGGCCCACAGAACCGCAGAGAAAACGCCGATCAACAGAACCAGAACGAGTTTTTTAAGCATCTCAAACCTCCTTAAGTTTTTGAAGGAAACCGGCGAAGAACATCCGGAAGTCCTCAACGGTCCTCAGTTTTGGCGCTTCCACTCTCGGAGAAAGTGCGTCCTCTCCGTCTCGGCCGGAGGCGGCTCGAGAGGCCGCTTCCTGAAAGACGCGGGAAAGCGCATCCGTCATGCTGACATCCCCGAGAGCCTGTCTTTTGCAGGCGTAGAGAACCTCCTTGATGGCCCAACCGAACTCCGTGTACTCGGCTGTCGCTATTCTTTGAGCTGTTCGGTCTTGGCCGGACGTCCCCCGGCCGGCTCCGGATTTGTCGAGGACCGCGCTCATCGCCCTAATCGTCGGTGGCAAAGGGGATGGAGAAAACGTCCGGAAAAGAAGGAAACCGGCAAACGCCAGAACGAGCACGGAGAAGGCGACGACCGGCCCGGGCTTTATCAGGAAGATGGGCCAAGCTGTCGGTCTTTGCTCTCTTGCCTTACGAATTCGCTCGAACAACCTGGCGTCGAAGCGGGCTCCCTCGAAGCCTCGCTCCGCTTCTTCTTTTTCCTTGCGGATGATCTCCTGGATCTCGTCGACTTGGACGGATTCCATTCTATCCTCCCTGGGCCCGCCCTTTCATTTGGGACTTGATCTTTTCCCGGGCCTCGTTCAGCCGGGACATCACCGTGCCTTCTTTGACGCCCAGCACGGTGGCGATCTCGCGATAGGAAAGCCCGCCGTACCCTCTGAGGATGAATGTGTCTTTGAGCTTCCTCGGGAGGGCTCGGACCGCTTCCTTGAGGAGCCTGAGTTCATCCCTGTAGATCGCGCGCGTCTCGGGGGTCCGCTCGTCCCCTGGGTATCTGGAAAGACCATCCCTGAGGACCTCCCTCAAGCGCAGCTTTTTAAGATGGTCGAGACAGGCGTTTCGGGCCACACGACAAAGCCATTCCCTGGGCCTTTCCGAGTCCCGCAAAGAATCGACCTTGGTCCAGGCCCTGAAGAATACTTCCTGGGTGAGCTCCTCGGCCTCGACGAAATCCCGGGCATAGCCCAGGCATATCCAGAAGACGGTTTGTTTGTGTTCGAGGAAGGTCCTGAAAAGGGCGTCCTTGTCCCTGGCCGAGCTAATCACGGTGCCCGTCTCTTGAAGCGTTTGAACCCGGAGGTCCGGGTTCTCCGGCCATGATACCATTTCTGCGCATCCGGGTTGAGCGGTTTTCATCTGTCACTCATACAGACGACCCAGCGGGAAAAATATTCGCTCCCGGCCGATGATTTGTCCCAACCTGGGAGAATTGTTAAGATATGGCTGGAACAAGGCTGACCAGAGGAGGTTTCCATGATGAGGCTCTTATACTTCGCCGGCATTGTCGCATTGGCCGGGCTGGCATTCGGCGCCTCCCGAATCCCGAGGGAGTGTATTCCGGGCCCGGCGCCGGCGCAGGCCGGGCAGGGGATGGTCAGCTCCGCTCACCCGCTGGCGACACAGGCTGGACTTGACGTCCTTAAAGCCGGCGGGAATGCCTTTGACGCCGCGGTGGCGGTGGCGGCCGCCCTGAACGTCGTCGAACCGATGATGTCGGGGATGGGGGGGTATGGAACAATCCTCATCTACGATGCCTCGGACCGGAAAGTCCGCTTCTTGAACTCGAGCGGCCGGATCCCGGCGGCCCTCGATTCCGATGTCTTTCGTGCTCCAACGCCCGGCTTCGAAGAGAACCGGGCCGGGCCCAAGGCCGTTTCCATGCCGGGGAATATCCATGCCTGGCAAGCCATGTCAAGTGAATACGGACGCCTTCGCTGGCCCCAATTGTTGGAAGCGGCCATCCGGCTGGCGGGAGAGGGTTTCCCCGTGAGCGACGGCCTGGGCGGAGCCATAAAGGAGGCCTTCGTTTCCTTCCCTGAAAAGGCCAAGGGGTTCTATGGGAAAAACGGGCTCCCGCTTGATGCCGGCGACACCCTCATACAAAAGGACCTGGCCCGGTCGCTCCGGATGATCGCCGATCAGGGTGCAGACGCTTTCTACCGGGGAGAGATCGCCGCGGCCATCGACCGGGAAATGAAGGCGACGGGAGGCTTCCTGTCCAAGGCCGACTTGGCCGCTGACAAGCCGGAGTGGTGGGAGCCCATCCACATCAACTACCGCGGTTACGAAGTCTATACGGCTTCTCCGCCGGCGACCGCTTTTCCTTCCTTGATCAGGCTCGGCCTGATGAGCCGGTTTGACCTGCCGACGCTCGGGCACAACAGTGCCGCCTATCTCCACCTGTTCGCGGAGGTCACAAAGCACGCCTTCTGGTGCCGGCTCGTCTACGCCGGCGATCCCGAAATCGCCCCTCCGCCTTTAGGAAGACTTCTCTCTGAAGCCTATTGGAAGGAGGAGGCGGGGAAGATCGACCAGAAAAGGGCTAAACCGTTCATCCCCCCGGGAGAATCGCCCCAGGCTGATGTTCACACGACGCATTTCGTCGTCGCCGATAAGTGGGGCAACCTGGTCAGCGCCACCCAGACGCTCGGGAATCTCTTCGGAAGCCGGATCATGCCGGAAGGGACGGGCATCTGGCTTAACAATTCCCTGGCTTACTGCACCTTCGAGCCCAAAGGGAATCCCATGGATGCCCATGCCGGGCATCACAAACTCTCCGGCGATTGCCCGACCATCATTTTCAAGGAAGGGAAACCCTGGGCGGCCATCGGGACGCCGGGCGGCCATACCATCGGACAGACCGTTCCTCAGATGGTCATGAACCTCATTGACTTCCGGATGAACATCCAGGCGGCGATCGCCTCCCCCTTCATCAGCTTCTTTGAGCCGGACTGGCTTCTTGTTGAGAAGAGAATACCCCAGTCCGTGCAGGATGAGCTGGCCAAGCTGGGACACAAAGTCCGGACTGTCGGGGGCCTGACCAATGCCCATGGCCTCACCGTCGAATATGACAAAAAGGGGAGGCCGGTCCGTTTTTACGGGGGGACCGACCCGCGCGGCGAGGGGCTGGCCGCCGGCTACTAAAGATTCACCAAAAAGCTTGACAGACGCTCCCAATAGTCTTATATTATTATTACTAAGCGTATTAATATGATTAGAATAGGAGGACGGATGGCCGAGAGGAAGTTGACGACACTGGAATATGCCCTCCTCGGATTGGTCGGTATGTCTCCGCTGACGGGCTACGATGTTCACAAGGTCTTTGCCACTACCCCCTTGGCCCATTTCAGCTCCAGCCCGGGGGCCATTTACCCCGCTCTCCGCCGTCTGGCCCAAATCGGTCTTCTTGAGGCCCGGCTGGATACCTCCAAAGAGGCCCGTCCCCGCCGTGTCTTTTCTCTGACGGCCGCCGGTGAGCGGGCGCTCGACGCCTGGCTGCACCAGCCGGTGACTCGGGAGGAACTCATCCGCGGCGGCGGCGCTCCGGTCCTTCGCTTCTCCCTGGCCGGGGGCCGGCTCAGCAGGGAGGAAATCCTGGCCTATCTCGAGACCTACCAAAAAGCCGTGGCGGCTTACCTTAAAGAACTCTACGGCTATACCGAGCTGACAACCGGTCCGGGTAATCTTCATGGTCACTTGTCCCTCCATCTTGGGATCCGCGGCTCCGAGAGCGAACTGGAATGGACCCGGTGGGCCGCTGCCGAAATCAAGCGCGCCGGTCGCGTTTCCCGCAAGCCGAGCCCGTCGCGCTCAAAGAGGAAAGATATCCAAGGAGGTCCAGAATGTCACAAAATACGGTCCGAAACACTTTAGCCGTCTGCAGTCTTATGCTGGCGATTGTCGTCCTGGCCGGCCCGGCCGCAGGTCAGAGCGAACAGGCCGTTTCGTCGCCGCCAAAAAAAGAATCGAAGATCTGGGGATCGTGGCCGTTGATGCCCTGGGACAGCCAACCTATCAGGGCATCGTCGTGGGCCAAGGTGCTCAACGAGCCCATTTCCCTCATCCGCAAGGGCAAGGCCGGTGACAAGCGTCGCTACGACATCAAAAGGATCAACCTTACGGTGGACCGGGAGGGCCGGCTCCTCAACCGCATGGTGGCCGAGGGCCGGATCTCCCGTACGCTCCTCCGTGAGGCCGAACCCGGGGTCTGGGTGGAAAAATGCGTCTGGGAAAAGTTTGCCGCGGCCCAGGGCACTGGTCCGAACGGTTATCCGGTCCCGCAGGAATTGCTGGGCGAAAAACGGCTCTCCTTCGAATTCTCGCCCCGCACCTTCGACTACATCAATCCTCCCGTTGACTTTGAAAGCCTGGGCAACGAGGTCTTCGGCTACCTGCTCAAGGTCCTGACCATGGACGCCGCCGGCTGGGATGCCGTCCTTCTGACACTTCACGATGAGTTTGGCGGCAAGGTCAGAATCGGTGACATCTGGCGCCAGGTCGATTGGAAGCCCTGGGACATCACCCGGGTCGGCGGGGAAGGGAACGTCGGCCAATACCAAGTCGGCGAAATGCAGGTCAGTGTGATCGGCCTGACCCGGTCCCAGGGAGTGCCCTGTATCCTCGTCTGGATCTCGATGGAAGGCAACAGAGTCACCCAAGACATGGATACGCCGCAATTCTCCATGAACATGAGGAGCACCGAGTACTTCCGCGGCGAGATCGCCGCCTCGCTCCTTGACGGCCATCTTGTTTCCATGGAGCTCTGGGGTCCCCTCCCTTGCGTCATGGAGATGGGCTTTGGCGGCCAGCCTCCCAAAGAGCAGCCGATTGGCGCGATTATCCAGCAGCTCAGCATGTGGGAGGTTCCGGCCGGTCCAGAGAAGAAGTGAGCGGCGGGCCCACAGGGACCCCAAGCACCTGCCTATGAGCAGCGGTTCCAGCCGCAGTTGGGGCAGACCGGGCACTTCTCGTCGGGCAGCGTCGCCCCGCAGATCTTGCAGATCGTCTGGTAGATGTCCTTGGAATTCTCCTGGACCGTGCCCAGATGCCGCTCCAGGATCTTGGCGATGGCGTCCGGTATGGACTGCACCAGGCCTCCCTCCGTGAAGATCGGCTCCGAGCCGCCGATCCCCTTGAGCTGGCTGATGACTTCCTTGACGTCGACGCCGCTCCTGAGCGCCATCGAGATCAGCCGGCCCAGGGCCTCGGCGTCGGCCATGGTGGTGTAGCCGCTCTTCCCGATCGAGGTGAAGACCTCGAAGGGCTTCTGGTTGAAGAAGGAAATCGTCACGTACAGGTTCCCGAAACCCGTCTTGATCTTATCGGTCACCGAGGGAAGGGAGGTGGGCCTGTCCTTGGGGTGGAGCTTGGCTTCGGGTGACTCCTTGTAGAGCACCTGCTCGGCCCGGCTGCCGTCCCGGTAGATGGTGATGCCCTTGGTGTCGAGCTCATAGGCCTCGCGATAGGCCTTCTCCACGTCCTTGATCTCCGCCTTATTGGGAAAGTTGACCGTCTTGGAGACGGAGTTGTCGATGTGTTTCTGGAAGGCGGCCTGCGTCCGGACGTGCCATTCGGGAGAGATCTCATGAGCGGTCCGGAAAAAGTCGGGAAGCGGGTCCTTGGGATGAGCCTTCTTCCAATCTTCATAGATGGGGTGGACGTCCTTGATCTCGCCGTCGATGATCTTGGAGGTGAATTCATAGGCGAAGACCGGCTCGATCGAGGAGGAGCAGCCGGCGATGCGCGAGATCGTCCCCGTCGGAGCGATGGTCAGGGTCGTAGCATTCCGCATCTTTTTTCCCTTGTAGACCGACTTGGCGATGTTGGGGAAACTGCCGCGCTCCTCGCCCAGCCGTGCGGAAGCCGCCGAGGACTCCTTGCGCATGAACGCCATGATCTTCTCGGCCAGCTTGATCGCCGCCGGGCTGTCATACCGGACCTTCATCCTGAGGAGAAGGTCCGCCCAGCCCATGACCCCGAGCCCGATCCGCCGGTTGGACCGGGTCATCTGCTCGATCTGAGGAAGAGGATACTTGTTGACATCGATGACGTTGTCGAGGAAACGCACGGCCAGGACGATCGTCCGGCCGAAACGGTCCCAATCGAAAAGGTCCTTTGCTGCGGGGCTGAAAAAATGGCCCAGGTTGATTGAGCCCAGATTGCAGGATTCGTACTCGTGAAGGGGCTGCTCGCCGCAGGGGTTGGTGGCCCGGATGGGGCCGAGGCCACGGGTCGGATTGTGGGCGTTGATGCGGTCGATGAAGATCAGGCCGGGGTCGCCCACGGCCCAGGCGGATTCGACGATCTGGTCGAAAACCGGCCGGGCCTTCTTCTTGGCGACGGCCCGGTTATGATAGGGATCGATAATGTCATAGGATCCATCGGTCTTGATGGCCTCCATGAAGGCGTCGGTCACGGCCACGGAGATGTTGAAGTTATTGACACTTTTTCCGTCGATCTTCATCCGGATGAACTCTTCGATATCGGGGTGATCGACGCGGAGTATCCCCATGTTGGCGCCGCGGCGCGTTCCCCCCTGCTTGACGGCCTCGGTGGCGGAGTCGATGACCCGGAGGAAAGAGACGGGGCCGGAGGCGATGCCCTGGGTCCGCTTGACGAAACTCCCCTTGGGGCGGAGGCGGCTGAAGTCGAACCCCGTGCCGCCGCCCTCCTTGTGGACGAGGGCCGCGTTCTTGACGGTCTCGAAGATCGAGTCGAGGGAGTCATCGATGGGCAGGACGAAGCAGGCGCTGAGACACATGTCCCGGCCGGCCCCCGTCAGGGTGGGGCTGTTGGGAAGGAAGTCGCGGGCCATCATGGCGTCGAAGAATTTCTCCGCCCAGCGCTCCTGGTCCTTTTTCGTCTTCTCGGCGGAGGCGATGTGGCGGGCGACGCGGCGGAAGAGGTCGGCCGGCTCCTTGTCCAGGAAATCCCCATCTTCGTTGCGCATCAGATATCGCGCCCGCAGGATCTTGAGGGCGTTTTCCGTGAAGGGCTTGTATCCCGCCATCGTTCCGCTCCTATTCAATTTATCGGATTTATAAATTCGGTCAAATAACTACCGCTAGTATATACGAACAGCCGTCCCCTATCAATGGGGTTGCGAACGGTGATGTAGGACCGGCCGATTACCCCTTGCCGACGGCGGTCTTTTTCGAGGCGATCGTGGCGTCCTTGTCCAGCCGGTGGTCCACCCGGAGGTCGATGTGGATGCGCCGGGCGCCCATTTTTAGAATGGCGGCGTGGGCGTCCTCGATGACCTGGAAGAGTGACTTCAGGTCCGGCGCCTCGAGGGTCGTGGACATCCCCCCCGTCTCGGAGCGCAGGCCCGAGGCCTCGATTGTCCGGACGGCCTCTTTGACGAAGCGGCTGACGGAAGAGCCCTCGCTTGTGGGGAAAATGGCCAGCTCGGCGATGATCATGGTTTGTTCTCCCTGCTCAATGGTCTATAATCATTATATAGGAAGGAGTCGAGAATGCCGAGCGAGCTCCCGGAAATGGGCAAGATCTCAGCCGAAGTCTTCGATGAACTGATCTATCCCCGTCTCGGCCGGCGGCGCCGATCGGTCCTGGTCGGGCCGAAGCACGGGGTGGACATCGGCGTCGTCGATATCGGCGGCGGGAAGGTCATGGCCATGACCACCGACCCGGTGTTCATTGTCCCCGAATACGGGTTCGAACGGGCGGCCTGGTTCGCCATCCACATCCTCTGCTCGGACGCCGTGACCTCGGCGCTGCGGCCGACCTATCTCTCGATCGATCTCAACCTGCCGTTGGAGATGACGCGGGAACAGCTTGAGACCGTGTGGAAGACGATCGACGCCGAGTGCAAAAAAATGGGAATCGCCATTGTCTGCGGCCATACCGCCCGCTACGACGGCTGTCATTATCCGATGGTCGGCGGAGCTACGGTCATCAGCGTCGGCGCGAGATCGCGCTATGTCACGCCCCAGATGGCCAAGCGCGGAGACATGGTCGTGATCACCAAGGGAGCGGCCATCGAGGCGACGGGCATCTTCGCCCTGGCCTTCAATGACAGGATCAGGGAGCATTTCGGGGAAGAGTTCAGCCGGCGGGCCGAGGCCATCTTCTACCAGATGTCGGTGGTCGAGGATGCGCTGACGGCGGCCTCGGTCGGGACGCGGGAGCGCGGCGTCACGGCCATGCACGATGCCACCGAGTGCGGGGTCTGGGGAGGGCTCTATGAGGTGGCCAAGGCTTCACGGGTCGGGATGCGCATCGAAAAAGAAAAGATTATCGTCCTCGACGAAGTCGAAAAAATCTGCGCTCGGTTCGGGATGGACCCCTATTCGTCGATATCCGAGGGGACATTGATCATCACCTGCCGGAAAAACAAGGTGGACCTCCTTCTGAAAAAACTGGCCGGAAAAAACATTCCCGCCTCGGTGGTCGGCGAGGTCATCCCGCAGAGCAAAGGGGTCATCCTGGTCGAGAGCGGGAGGGAGAGGCCGCTCGACCACCCCCGCGTCGACCCCTTCTGGCCGGCCTTCGCCCGGGCGCTTGCGGACCGGAAGAAAGGGCGGAAGAGTTGAAGAAACGCGTTCTGTTTCTCTGCACGTCCAACAGTTGCCGGTCGCAGATGGCCGAGGCTCTGGTAAACCATGACCTGGGGGACCGCTTCGAAGCGTTTTCGGCCGGCACGGACCCAAAGCGGCCGCATCCGTTGGCTATCCGGGTTCTTGCCGAGATCGGCATCGATCACAGTCCGGCCCGCAGCAAGAGTCTGGACGAATTCGCCGGCCAGGCGTTCGACGTTGTGATTACTCTGTGCGATTCCGCCAACGAGACCTGCCCGCTATTTTTTGGGGGAGTACGGCGGGCTCATCTCGGGTTCGACGACCCGGCCAGGGCGGAAGGCACGGAAGAGGAAAGGTTGGCCGTCTTCCGCCGGGTCAGAGATGAAATACGGAGCCAGGTCGAGGGCTTCCTGATCAAGGGCTAGTGGTGCGTCTCACAAATAACTTGGCTTAGTCATAATCATCGGAAGACGCGCCACCGTGGGGGAGTTTGAGGGGGACGGCATCGTTCCCCTCAGGGGGTCAGCGGAGCAAAGCGAAGCGCCGAGGGGGGAGGTTGACTCCCCCCTGGAAGTGTCCCGTCTATGCAGAAGACTTAAGCAAGGAATTTACGAGACGGGACACTAGTGACAAAATGAAGAGATTGACGAAGCAAAAAATTTCGGCTAATATATGAATATATGATCATATAATGATTTAAAATGAGAAACGCAATCAAGACACTCAAGGCCATGGCGGACCCGACGCGGCTGCGGATTCTTCGTCTCCTGCTCCAGAGGGAACTCTGCGTCTGCGAGCTGATGTTCATCCTGAAGATGGAGCAGTCCCGGATCTCGCATCAATTGCGGATCTTAAGGGATGCCAGTCTTGTCGAAGACAAGAGAGAAGGGAAGTGGATAACTTACCGGGTTTTGGATAAAGCCCGCCCGAACCTGGAATTATTGCTGAATCAGCTGCTGGAAAAACAACTCAGAGAGTCGGACGAAGCGTTTGGCGACTTAGGAAATCTCGAGCTATGTCTCCGGGAAGATGTGCGCAGGAGGCATTCCTTATCCCCCCAGCAGTCAAGGGAAAATAGCTGAGATTAACGCGGACAGCGAGGCAATCAGCTTGGAAATCGCCGGTTACCTTCTGAAGCTTCTGCAGGGCGGACTGGGCAATCTTGCCGCCTATCTGGCTGCGCACGTGCTTTTGTGCCTGGTCCCTGCGTTCTTTATCGCAGGGGCCATGACGGCGCTCATTCCCAAAGAATCCGTCACCCGCTTTCTGGGCCGGAACGCTCCGAAGTATGTCTCCTATCCCGCAGCGGCGCTGGCCGGCTCAGTGTTATCCGTCTGCTCGTGCACGGTTGTGCCGCTATTTGCGGGTATCTACAGGAAAGGTGCGGGGCTCGGTCCGGCCATCACCTTCCTGTTCTTTGCGCCGGCAGCTAATATTCTAGCGCTCGTCTATACGGGCGGGGTGATCGGAGCGGACCTTGCCTTTGCCCGTCTCTTCCTTTCGCTCGCCTTCGGCATCGGGATCGGCCTGATCATGGCCCTTATCTTCCGCCGTTCCGACATGGCTCACGACGAAAACACTGATGCGCTCTTCGCCGGAAAAGCCGGTGTGCGCCGGGCGGCACTGGCCTTCCTCTTCATCCTGGTCGCGCTCCTTTTGTCCGGGACACTTAAGATCGGGCTCCTGAGCAATTCCTATGGCCGGCTGACACTTCCCATATCCGGGTTGGAGCGTTTTCAGGCATTTTTGTTCCGGCTTGTTCCCTTCGACGCCAGCAAAGGGCAGGAAGGCGTCACTGTTCAGGGCGCGATCCTGATCGGTCTCCTTTTCTTGGTCGCTTTTGTTTCCTGGCGAGGATTGGGGAAAATTTTCGAGGGCTTCAGCCGTTGGACGTGGGCCTCCCTCGGTCTGATCGTACTTACTCTTTTAATTGCTTCAGCCGGGATGAAACCGCGTGCCGGGGGACTGGACATCTTGTTCACAGGAAAGATGTTCGGGGTCGTCCTGTCGATGATTCTCCTGGGGTATATCGCTTACAAGCGCCTGTCGCAGGATGAGGTAAGGGATTTCCTTTGGGAATCCTGGCGGTTCATCAAGCAGATCTTTCCCTTGCTGGTGGTCGGTGTCTTTTTCGTCGGCGTCATGCGAGTGATCATCCGGCCGGAATGGATCAAAGCGCTGGCGGGGCAGAATACCCTCCTGGGGAATATGGCGGGTGTCCTCTTTGGCGTGTTCATGTACTTCCCGACACTGGTCGAGGTCCCGATCGCTCAGATGTTCCTGAGCCTGGGAATGCATCGCGGCCCGCTCCTGGCCTATCTGATGGCTGACCCTGAACTCAGCTTGCAGAGCATTCTCATGATCTCAGCCATCATCGGGCGGACCAAGGCTTGGGTCTATGTGGCCTGGGTCGCCCTGTTCAGCACTCTGGCCGGGTTGATCTATGGCGCCTTGGAGGATGGAGCCAGCATCTGGCTGATGGCGCTCTATCTGCTGGCTTTCTTGTCCCTTTTGGCGGCCGGGCTCTGGTGGATGAATAGACGCCGGGCCACGCGACCCGCAACGACGCCGGACGGGTCGACGGGACTGTGAAATAATCAGCCGGAGGAAAGAGGCAGATGTTTCTCGATGAAATAAAGATCTCGGAGGTCATGCCCTGTCTGGCGGATCCGGAGAAGATCCGGTTCATCGCCTATCTCGATAAAGACATATCAGAGGTCTTCCCTTATCTCAATGCCGTCCTGAAAAACGCCATCTACAATCACGAGGGAAAGACAATTACTCTGAAGAAAGAGGGCCGGCTCATTTCTCTCCATCCGGGAAAGATCGCGGCCGGAAAGGTCATCGATGAACAGGATGCCCGTGACGTCCTGGACTGGCTCAAAAGGGAAATCAACTATTGTCATGAGAACAAAGGCGCCTTGACGCCCAGCTTTGAACGCCGGCAGAAGCTCACGGCACTGGACATATTCAAGCTGCTTCCCGGGACGAACTGCCGAAGGTGCGGAGATCTGACCTGCCTGGCCTTCGCCGTGAGGCTCTCCGCCGAAGATGCGAACATCATGGGTTGCCAGGAGATATTCGCCGCCCCTTTTGCCGACAAAAAGAAAATGCTTCTGAGTCTGCTAGCGGCCTCGGGATACATTGTCCCGAGCGCCTTTGTTCCGGCAGAAATCATCAACAAGGAGGATTGAAATGGAGATCAGAATCTTAGGTCCGGGTTGCCCTCGCTGCCACGAAGTTGAAAAAAGGACTCTCAACGTGCTGGCCCAGCTAGGTGTCGCCGCAGATGTCCAGAAGATCTCGGACATCAAAAAAATCATGGAGTACAGCATCATCGGGACTCCCGGCTTGGTAATCAACGGAAAGGTCAAGTGCTCGGGAAAGATCCCTTCGCGGGATGAAATCAAGCGCTGGATTCAGGAAGAGCTGTAGTTTTATGAGGAGGCGACGAACTTGGACCCCCAGGAAGTCCTAGCCAACAGCAAAACCTTTGCCGTCGTCGGTGCGACGCGGAACAAAGACAAATACGGCTACCAGATCTTTCGGATCCTGACCGACTACGGCTATAAAGCCTATCCCGTCAATCCAAACTATGACTCAATTGACGAATTTCCGTGCTTCCCGTCTCTCGCCGATCTCCCGGGAAAACCGGATGTGGCGGTTACCGTTGTCCCGCCCGACGTCACCGAAAAGATCATCGATGAAGCGCGCCGGCTGGGCATTTCCACTGTCTGGATGCCCCCCGGGTCCGGGTCGGCGGCCGCCGTCCGGAAATGTGAGGATTGCCGGCTGGGCCATGTGGATGAGGCCTGCGTGATCTTAGCAGTAAAATCGCTCGGCTGGCGCTCCGCCGGGAAATAGGCAGGTCGGCCGAGATCTCTGGTCATGAAGACAATCTGGGGAGGAGATAGAAGGATGAAAAAACTCGATTCGGCCCCACGTTCTTTGATTTTTCTTCTAATCATTATTCCTATCATGATGCCCCGAGCATCGCTGCCCGGACAATCAAGCTCAGCAGCATCGGCCGCGCAGGGCGCGGTCCTGGTGACGAACAACCTGGAGTTGGATTTCTCCAAGCATAAGGTCACGTTCATCGAACTGGGTGCGGACCGCTGCATTCCCTGCAAGGCCATGCAGCCGATCATGAAGGAGATCGCCGAGGAATACGCCGGCAAGATACAGGTCATCTTCTACGATGTCTGGAAGGACCCCGCACCGGCCCGTAAGTATGCCATCCAGCTCATACCGACCCAGGTTTTCATCGATCAAAGCGGCAAGGAGATTTTCCGTCATGTCGGCCTCTTCCCTAAAGCCGATATCCTGGGCATGCTCAAAGAAAAGGGAATTCTCTGATACCAGAGAAGAGAATGGAAGGCCTTTTCGGCGACATCTCCCGGCTCATCCAGCACAGCCCCTGGCTTGCGGTCCTGGCTGTTTTCGTCGGGGGTATAACTACAGCCTCGAACCCTTGTGTTCTAGCCATGATCCCCCTGCTCATGGGAGTTGTGGCCGGCGGGGAGGCCACGAGCGTTAAGAGGTCGCTCGGCTTCTCCATCCTTTTTGTCCTTGGGCTTTCGATCACTTTCGCCATCCTGGGATTGATCTCCGCTTTGCTGGGCCGGATGCTCGGCGACGTCGGCGCCTTTTGGAGATATTTTGTGACGGGAGTCTGCCTCATTATGGGCCTTCACCTTCTGGGCCTCCTGAAGTTCAATTTCAACCTGCCCCGACCCTTTAACGTCAGGAGGGGAGGTCCGATCGGGGCGCTGCTCTTGGGCCTTTTGTTCGGGGTTGTTTCCACGCCCTGCGCCGTGCCCATCCTGGCCGTTCTTCTAGCCTATGTCGGCAGCCGGGGGAATGTCATCTACGGAGGATTCCTGCTTCTTATCTACGCGCTGGGCCATTCGGCCTTAATCCTGATTGCCGGTGCGTCCATGGGGGCGGCCAAGGGATTGATCGAATCAAAAGGTTTGCGCAGGACGAATTGGGCTCTCCAGAAAATCGCCGGAGTCATCATTATGCTGGTCGGTGCTTATATCCTTTTCCGCCTTTGAAACGAGCTTGATTGAAAGCGATAATGCCAACCTCCCGTAAACAAGAAAGGAAACGCCAATGACACCGGGAAAACCAAAGCTTAAGTTCCTCGACAGATACCTGACTCTCTGGATCTTCCTGGCGATGGCCTTCGGCGTCGGCCTCGGCTATCTCGTCCCGGCCGTTGTCGGGTTTATTAATAAATTCCAGTCGGGGACGACTAACATTCCCATTGCGGTCGGCTTGATATTAATGATGTATCCTCCGTTGGCGAAGGTTAAATATGAAGAACTCGGAGACGTCTTCAAGAACGTGAAGATACTCTCTCTATCGCTCGTACAGAACTGGATCATCGGGCCGCTCCTGATGTTCGCGCTGGCCGTCATCTTCCTTCGAAGCAGGCCCGAATATATGTACGGTCTGATCATGATCGGCTTAGCCCGCTGCATCGCCATGGTCATCGTCTGGAATGACTTGGCCCAGGGGGACCGGGAGTACGCGGCCGGGCTGGTCGCCTTCAACTCGATCTTCCAGGTCCTGTTCTTCTCGGTCTACGCCTATGTCTTCATCACCGTCTTCCCGACCTGGCTGGGGCTTAAAGGAACCGCCGTTAACATTACGATGCGCCAGATCGCCGAGAGCGTGTTCATCTACCTTGGCATTCCTTTTATTGCCGGCGTCGTGACGCGATTCAGCCTGCTCAAGCTCAAGGGCCGGACATGGTACGAGACGAAGTTCATCCCGCGCATCAGCCCGATCACGCTAATCGCCCTCCTCTTCACCATCGTTGTCATGTTCTCGCTCAAGGGCGAGTTCATCGTCAAGATCCCGCTGGACGTCCTGCGCATCGCCGTGCCGCTCCTTATCTATTTTGTCGTCATGTTCCTCGTCTCGTTCTTCATAAGCCGCAAGGCGGGAGCGGATTATCCCAAGGCGGCGACCCTGTCGTTCACCGCGGCGAGCAACAACTTTGAGCTGGCCATCGCCGTGGCCGTGGCCGTGTTCGGCATCAATTCGGGTGAGGCCTTCGCCGCCGTAATCGGACCGCTGGTCGAAGTGCCGGTAATGATCGGCCTGGTGAATGTCGCCCTGAAATTTAGAGCAAGATATTTTGCTACTCAGGTCAAAACCTGAGGAAGGCTGATGGGCCCGGAATCGTTTATCGCCGGAGATCCGCAGGGTCCATAGATGAATGGGCCAATTCGGGAAGGATGACACGTCCGCGCAGAGAAATTCCATTTGGAGTGATCGCTTATGGGCTATAGTGAAAAAGGAGAGATCTTTACGGGATACTTTCCGGAGAATGATAAAAGAGGGGAAATCGAGTCCGGTTTTGAAGCGAAGATAAAAAGGGACGGCAGCCTGCGGCTGCCTCCAGGAATAGCCCGGAGACTAGGCCTTGTACCCGGAGCCAAGGTCGCTATCTCCCCGGAGGACGGCCGTTTGATCATTCACCCTCCTATCCACAGCCTGGCCAGGGTCTATATCGAGCCAACCTCTGTATGCAATCTGACCTGTCAAACGTGCATAAGAAATACATGGACGGAACCGTTAGGTTCTATGAGCATGGAGACCTTTAGCCGATTGGCTGAACAGCTGCAAAAATTTCCCCATCTTCAATCTGTGATGTTTGGTGGTTTTGGAGAGCCAACCGCTCATAGCGACATACTGTCCATGATCCGGAGCGTCAAATCGCTCGGCGTCAAAGCCGAGATGGTGACCAACGGCACATTGTTGGATGAAAAAACTATCCGTGGCCTTTTTAACAGCCGTCTGGACACGCTCTGGATCTCATTTGATGGGGCAGATGGCGGAAGTTATGAGGATATCCGCAAAGGGGCCAGCTTTCGTCAGGTCATGGGAGGCTTGGAACTCCTTAAAAAATTCAATAAAGCAAGCCGGCACAAGATTGGTCTTGGCATTGCCTTTGTTGTGATGAGGAAAAACATCCAAGATTTAATGAATCTTGATCGTCTGATTTGGGCGACCGGAGCCAGAATGGTCTCCATAAGCAATGTGCTTCCTTATACTGAAGAGATGGAAAGCCAAATGGTTTGCAGTCAAGCGCTTACACTTGAGATGCTCGCGGATATAGACGGAAGAGTGGAGGTAAGCCTGCCCAGACTTGATGTCACCGATATCACAAAGGATGCTTTTCTCAGTTTCTTCCGAGGGTATTATAATCTCTCCCTTATGGGCGATAAAATCAGCACCAAGACCCAACAATGCCGGTTTATCAAGGACCGCTGCACGTTCATCAGGTGGGACGGCAAGATCAGTCCTTGCATGGGATTGCTGCATTCCCACACGACGTTTCTTTACGGTCTTCCGCGGACGATCGAATCCTACACTCTTGGAGACGTGAATTCGGCAAGCCTGGTTGAGATCTGGGATTCGGCAGAATACCAGGGATTCAGGGAGAAGGTTCGGGCGTTTGAGTTTTCTCCGTGCCATCTCTGTGGAGGCTGTGATCTCCTCGAAAAGAACAGAGAAGACTGTTTTGGCAACACCTTTCCCGCCTGCGGGGGATGTCTATGGGCCCAGGGAATCATTCAGTGCCCTTAAAGGGAGGCTTGATATCGGATTGGGATTGCGGCTACCATAGTCGACTGAGGTCGCCAGAGCCGCATGGCCGCTCCGAAGCAGATGACTCCTTCCCAGCGGGAATTCGTCAAGGTCATCCTGCTGGCCGGACTCGTCCTCCTCTTCCTGGCTATCATTTTCCGCAACCGCTGGCCCAAAGAGAACGAATTCCGGCCGGAACTCCTTCAGGAGCCGGTCCAGGCGCCTGGAGACGTCCCTGCGCCCTTTGATGTAGCTCAAAAAGGTTACACGTACACCGTCTATCCCCAGTTCGACTATGAGCTCTGGGGGATGGTCGTCTCCTCGCATTATGCCGGGTCTTTCCTCGATTACGCGCACGAGATGTGGAAGGACTATCTCAACATCAAGGACCTTTGCGTTATCTGGGGGAAGAACCTGGAAACCGGCGCCTTCCGGGAGATCAAATTCTGGAGCCGGGATTTCACCTGCTATTATTCCTGGTCCAGTCCGGAAACGGGCCGGCAGTTCTCCCAGTCCCATATCTCGAACAATCACCTCATCACCGAGGACGCCCGGCTGCGCAAGCTCATCAAGAGCGTCAAGCGGGGCGATCAGGTCCACCTGCGGGGCTGGCTGGCCAAGTACGGTCACAAGGGATCAAAGGTGGTGCGGGGGACGAGCACAACCCGCAAGGATACCGGTGGCCAGGCCTGCGAGACGGTCTATGTGACCGAGTTCGAGGTCCTCAAGCGGGCGAACCCGGGCTGGCGGGCGGTCCTCCCAGCATCCCTGGCGGTCAGCGGGAGTTGTCTCCTTCTTTTGTTCCTGTTTTAATCATGTGAATAGGGCGGTTCCCCGGTTCCGGGCGGCAACGCAGGCTCGCCATCTCAGGAGCCGGAATTGTGATATAATCCCCGGATGGTCGTCGAGGGGAGATCATGACAAGAAGAGACCGGATTGTCCAGCGCATTTATTGGATCGGCCTGGCCTTCTTTTTCCTTTTTGCTTCGCTTTCAGCCGCCCAAGAAGGACTTATTCCCGCCTTCCCGATCGAGCGCGATGACCTCACCCTGGGGCGGCCGGCCCAGCCGAACACATATTTCGACAAGGCGGGACGCCGATTCGCCATCCTCGGCCTGGAGAGCGGGACCTTCGAAGCCTGGGCTTATCCCTTAAAGCTCATTCGTAACTTTGAGTTTTCGTTCTTGCTCCGCAACAGCACACGGCCCATCCCGGCAAAAGAGATCGTCCGGTCGATCGAGGTGACTCCGGCGGCTACGACCCTGACCTTTTCGTACCAGTCCTTTACAGTAAAGGCGACGTATGTGACCTCTATCGAGGATCCCGGAGCCGTCGTCCTGCTCGGCATTGATTCGACCGAGCCGCTGACCATTGTGGCGAGCTTCCTTCCGGTCCTCCAGCCGATGTGGCCGGCCGGGATCGGCGGCCAATACGCCCATTGGGATGAGGAGCTCAAAGCCTATCTGATTTCGGAGCCGACCCGGAATAATCATGGCGTCGTCGGCTCTCCGGCGGCGCGGGGCATTTCCTATAGCCCGGCCCATATGCTTTCTGACGCCCCGAGTGAATTCACCATCTTCGTCCCCGATCCCAAGGCGGTCGAAGGAAAGCTCATTCCGGTAGTCCTGGCCGGCGGCAAGGGGAATCGTGAAGATGTCCGGAAGGTATACGAAAAGCTGGCCGCCGACCCCAGTTCTGTCTATTATTCCGCATCTGAACATTACCGCAACCTCCGGCAAAGCACACTCCGTGTCCACACGCCCCTGCCCAGGCTGGACCTGGCGTTCGAGTGGGCCAAGATCTCTTTCGACAATCTCAGGGTTTATAATCCCGACTTGGGCCGCGGTCTGGTGGCAGGTCTCGGGCTTTCCGGAACGGGAGGCCGGCCCGGTTTCGGGTGGTTTTTCGGCACGGACGCCTATCTCAATTCGCTCAGCCTGTTGAGCTTCGGAGATTTTGAGGCCGCCAACGAGGCCCTGGCTTTCACTCAAAAATGGCAGCGGCCGGACGGAAAAATGGCCCACGAACTCAGTCAAGCCGCCGGGTACATCGATTGGTTCAAGGATTTCCCCTATGGCTATATCCATGGGGACACGACGCCTTACTATATTGCGGCCATGGCTGAGTATTATGCGCTGAGCGGCGATCTCGAGTTCATCCGGCAGAGCTGGCCCTCCCTCAAACGGGCCTTCGACTGGTGCTTGACAACGGACGCCGATGGAGACGGTTTGATGGACAACTCCAAAGCCGGGCTTGGGGCACTTGAGTTCGGCTCCCTCACCGGTATCCAGACGGATATCTATCTGGGCGCGGTCTGGATTCGAGCCGCTCAAGCCATGGAGAGGCTGGCCCAGGCCATGGGAGAAAAGAAGCCGGCCGCGGATGCCGCAGCCGCCCACAAAACAGCCCTGGCCGCATTCGAGGCCAAGTTCTGGGATGGAGAGAAGGGCCAATATTCCTACGCTTTTAATGCCGGCGGCGAACAGGTCAAGGAGCTCACTCCCTGGTGCGCTGTGCCCCTGATTTGGGGCATCGGCCGGGCTGAACGGGCGGCCTGGACTTTGGAAAAGATGAACGCGGCCGACCTGACGACTTCATGGGGAATCAGAATCCTGCCCCAGAAAAGTCCTCTCTATGAGCCTCTCAACTATAATTATGGGGCCGTCTGGCCTTTCCTGACCGGATACGTTGCCTCTGCCCTTTTCGAGCACGGCCAGGGGCTTCAGGGGTACGGGCTCGTCCTGGCCAACGCCAAGCATCTCTTCGACAACGCCTTGGGCAGCGCCACCGAGCTGTTCTCCGGCGGGTTGAATGTCTGGCCGCAGGAGGCCGTCGCCCACCAGGGGTTCTCAACGGGAGGCTTCGTCCTGCCTTATGTCCGCGGACTATTGGGGTTGGGGGGCGACGCGACCGGGAAGGAGCTCGTCTTCAAGCCGGCCCTGCCCTCTGACTGGCCGGAAGTAACGATCGGAAAGTTCAGGCTCGGCCCTGAGACCTTCGATTTACGCTTTAAGCGGGAGGATACCAAGATCCTGCTCGAGGTCTTATCCCGGCCGGGGAATGGTTTCCTGTTCCATTTTACTCCGGCCTTCGGTCTGGGGACGCGAGTCCGGCGGGCCCTGGTCAACGGCCGGCTGACAGAGCCGGCGCCGCGGCCGGATTCCCAGGCCTTCCGGCAGGCCGAACAACCTGCTTTTCCTCCCTTCCGCCTGACCGGGCGCGACATTGTGGAAATCGAATTGGAGCCAACGGTCGAGATCCTTCCCCCGGTGAACGAATACCAGGTTGGAGATTATGATAAAGGGTTGAAAATCATTAAGTTAGAGCTTGCCGGAAAAGACCTTAAGGCGGTTGTCGAAGGCTTGGCCGGCGAGAGCTATACGCTGCGGATCACCCATGGAGAGCTTGTCCAGGATGTCGTCGGCGCCTCAGTCCTCGGCAACCGGGTCACCATCAAGTTCCCTTCAGGGGAAGAGCGCGAGTTTGTGCGCCGCGAGGTTATCCTCAAGCTGAGATAAGCCCCCATTGGTCGTTGTCAAGAATTAGCCCTTCATATACCATATACCGCTCAAACATGGACAAGAAGGCGCAACTCTCGGCTTCGATCGTGGCCGGCTTGGCCGCGTTCCTCGCCCCCTTCATGGGCGCTTCGGTGAACATCGCCCTGCCCTCGATCGGCCGTGAATTCCAGGCCGACGCCGTGATGCTGGGCTGGGTGGCCACGGCCTATATTTTAGCGGCCGCCGTCTTTCTCGTTCCTTTCGGCAAGCTGGCGGACATCTATGGCCGGAAACGGATCTTCCTTATGGGCATCCTTGTTTACACCACGGCTTCCGTTCTCTGCGCCCTGGCCGATTCGACTTGGACCCTGATCGGATTCCGCGTCCTGCAGGGTCTGGGCGCCGCCCTGATCTTTGGGACGAGTGTCGCCATCCTGACTTCGGTCTTTCCGCCTGGCCAAAGGGGAAAAGCTCTAGGGATCAATACGGCCTCGACCTATCTCGGCCTGTCGCTTGGGCCGGTCCTCGGCGGTCTGCTGACCCAGCAGTTCGGCTGGCGGAGCATCTTCGTCATCAACCTTCCTCTCGGGATCATCATCATCGTCTTCGTCCTGGCCATGCTCAGGGGAGAGTGGGCCGAGGCCAAGGATGAGCGGTTTGATTTCTTTGGAGCGGCTTTCTACGGCCTCACCCTCGTCGGGATCATGCTCGGCTTTTCCCGCCTTCCGCAAAAGACCGGATTTCTCCTTTTTGCCACGGGGATCGCCCTGGCCGCCGGGTTTGTGCTTCGCGAGACGAAAACCGATAATCCTCTCCTCAGGATCGAGCTTTTCCGGGAGAACAGGGTCTTCGCCTTTTCCAACCTGGCCGCCCTGGTCAATTACAGCGCGACTTTCGCCGTCGGCTTTTTCGTCAGCCTCTACCTTCAATATCTCAAGGGCATGAGCCCGCGGAGCGCCGGATTGATTCTCATCGCCCAGCCGATCGTGATGACGGTTTTTTCGCCGTTCGCCGGCCGTCTATCGGACAGAATAGAGCCCCGCCTTGTCGCCTCCATCGGGATGGCCATCTCGAGCTTCGGGCTTCTGCTCCTTGTCTTCCTGCGGGCCGAGACCACGATGGTTTTTGTCATCGCCAGCCTGGCCGTGCTCGGGTTCGGGTTCGCCCTTTTCTCCTCGCCCAACACGAATGCCGTGATGGGCTCGGTGGAGAAGAAATTCTACGGTGTCGCCTCAGCTACCCTGGGCACCATGCGCCTTGTCGGGCAGACCCTCAGTATGGGGATCGCCATGCTCATATTCGGCGCGCTGATCGGCCGGGTCCAGATTACCGCGGCGAATCAAGCGGGCTTTCTGATGGGGGTGAGGACGGGCTTCATCATCTTCGCCGCGCTCTGCTTCGCCGGAGTCTTCGCCAGCCTGGCCCGCGGCAACCGGAAGTGAGCCTTTCCGTTGACAGCACGCGATTGAGGTGATATACGTTCTCTCTTTCAACCCGCCATGACGATCCTCGGGCCGAGCCGTTCTTGTAATAAGGACGGGCCCAGTTCGAGGAGAGAAAAAGGAGCGACAGCATGATCACAAGGCGCCATTTCCTCAAGATCGGAGGGCTGACCGTCGCGGCCTCAGGATGGGTATCGAAGGCGCTGGGGTCTTCCCCCCAAGCTCAGCCCCCGGCGCTCCAGAACATGATTGCGGACGTGAAGCCTCTCACGGCCGAAGACTATGCCGCGCGCTTCGAGAAAGCCCGAAGGCTCATGAACGAGAACAAGCTGGACGGCCTTTTTCTCGAGGGCGGGGTAAACCTTCAATACTTCACCAAAGTCAACTGGTGGCGGAGTGAAAGGACATTCGGCGCCATCTTCAGCCAAAAACGCGATCCGGTCTGGGTCTGCCCGGGCTTCGAACGGCAAAGGGCGGAAGAGCTCGTCCCCGCGGGGCAAGAGATCCGCACTTGGGAGGAGCACGAAAGTCCGTATACACTCATCGCGGGCGTTATGAAGGAATTCGGCGCCGGGAGCGGACGTCTGGGCCTCGATCCCTCTATGCGACATTTCATCTTTTATGGCCTGCGCCGGGATGCGTCCGGGCTAGAGCTTGCCGACGGAGCCGTCGTCACCGAAGGCAGCCGGGGAGTCAAGACGGAAAAGGAAATCGCCTATATGGACTTGGCGAACAGAATCACGAAACTGGCCTACCGCGAAGCCTTTAAACAGCTTCGTGAAGGGATGAGCCCCCGCGACTTGGCGGCGGCCGTGAGCGACGCCCACCAGAAGATGGGTGTCGCCGGCGGCGGCGGAGCCCAATTCGGCCCGATCACGGCCTTTCCCCACGGCTCCATGGTAGTCCACAACCTCCAGAAGGACGACGCGGTGCTCATCGACGGGGGCTGTTCGGTCGAAGGCTATCGCTCGGACATCACCCGGACGGTTTTCTTCGGGTCGCCGACCGACAGACAGCGCAAGGTCTGGGAGGCTGTCAGGAAGGCCCAGGCGGCTGCCCTCCAGGCGCTCCGGCCGGGAGCGACCTGTGAAGCCGTCGACCGGGCGGCCCGCCGCGTCGTCGAGGCCGCCGGTTTCGGCCCCGATTATAAATACTTCGCCCACCGCCTCGGCCATGGCATCGGCTTGGAGGGACACGAGTACCCCTATCTCGTGCGCGGGAACACGCTGAATCTCCAGCCCGGGATGACCTTCAGTAACGAGCCCGGGATTTACATCTATGGGGAATTCGGCGTCCGCCTCGAAGACTGCATGGTCGTCACCGAGGACGGCGGCCGTACGCTTGGGGGCCTTGAGGCGACGGCCCTAGACAAGCCATTTGGAGATTAGGGGACGCGCCGCGACAGGACCCGTTCCCATCATAAAAAAGAATGGCTTGCCATTGGGCTTAGAAAACAATATGAACTTTAAGGAGGTCATGATGTCTTATCCGAATTCTCCCCGGCGTCCTAGGCTGCTTATTCTTGTTGGTATGCTCTTGATAGGGTTTTCGATCGCGGCCGCCCAGGAAATAGCGAACGTCAAGGACTCGAAAAACATCCTTCCCGAAAAAGCCCGGGAAGAGCTGATGAACGAGTGGCTGAAATGGCGCCTCGACAACATCGTCCCGGAGCTCATGAGGCGCGAGGGGGTCGACCTGTGGCTGGTCATCAACCGCGAGTACAACGAGGATCCCGTTTACCTGAGCCTCGTGCCCAGGCCGACAATGTATGCCCGCCGGACCTCGATCCTCATCTTTCATGACCTGGGCCCGGAGAAAGGCGTCGAAAGGCTCGCCGGGAGCTATTACGGAATGGAGGGCTGGTACAAGGGAACCTGGGTCGATAAGAAAAAGAAGCAGTTCGAGAGCCTGGCCGAAGTCATCAAGGCCATCAACCCGAAGAAGATCGGGATCAACACATCCGAGAACTGGGCCTTCGGCGACGGCCTGACGGCTTCCCTCAAGGCTAAACTGGAAAAAGCCCTCGGGCCCGAGCTCTCCTCACGGTTCGTCTCCGCCGAAAACCTGTGCGTGGGCTGGCTGGAGACGCGGAGCCCCCAGGAGATGAGCGTCTACCGTCACATCTGCGGCCTGGCCCATGACCTCATCGGCGACTTCTTCTCCAACCAGGTGATCACCCCGGATCTCACGACGACCGACGACGTCGTCTGGTGGTTCCGGCAGCGGGTCACGGACCTCGGGCTTGAGACCTGGTTCCAGCCGTCCATTTCCATTCAACGGAGCGCGAAAGAGGCCGCCAAGTATGCCGAGAAAGAAGTGATCCGCAGGGGCGACGTCCTCCACTGCGATGTCGGCATCCGTTATCTCGGGCTGTGCACCGACATGCAGCTTCAAGCATACGTCTGCCGCTCCGGGGAGACCGACGCGCCCGAAGGGCTGAAAGAAGCTCTGCGCCGGGCCAATCGTCTGGCCGACGTCTTCAGGGGCGAGTTCGTCCTGGGCCGGAGCGGCACGGACATCGTCACCGCGGCGATGAAGAAGGGCGAGGCCGAAGGGCTGCGGCCCCTGATCTATATGCATCCGCTCGGAGTTCACGGCCACGGGGCCGGGTGCGTCGCCGACGCTCGTCCGCCGGAATCGGCTCCCGAGGACAATCCGGAAAGAGGGAAGTACCCGCTCTTCCTGAACACGGCCTATGCCATCGAGTTCAGCAGCACCACGGCCGTTCCCGAATGGGACAACCAGGACGTCCGGATCGGTTATGAAGAGGATGCTCTGTTCACGGAGAAGGGGTGCCGGTTCATCGACGGCCGGCAGACGCAGCTCTATCTGATCAAATAGCTTCAGTCGCCAGACTTTAGAGGGACGATCTTAAGCAAGTCGCGGGCCCGGTCCCTGTTCTCGTAGGCCCAGAGGTAATAGTCCCTTTTTTCCAGCTTGGAGGCGGCCGCTTCATCGATGATGTACTTGGCCCGGGCGTGAAGCTGAAGAGCAGAGGCGGGGACCGAGGCGCTAACCGGTCCCTCGATTGCCTGGGCGATCACTTCGGCCTTTTCGTTTCCCGAAGCCAGAAGAAGGACTGATTTGGTCTCCAGGATCGTCCCGATTCCCATGGTCAGGCAGAACCGGGGGACCTCGCTTTCGTCCCGGAAAAAGGGCCTGTTGGCCGCCACTGTCTCCGGCGTCAGAATCTTCAGCCGCGTCCGGGAGGAGAGCGATGAGCCGGGCTCATTGAAGGCGATATGCCCGTTCTTTCCGATCCCGAGGATCTGGACGTCAATCCCTCCGGCCTCCTGGATCTTCCTTTCGTAAGACCGGCAGTGCGCTTCGATGTCGGCCGGACTTCCTCTCAAGCGGAAAATGTTTTCCTTCTTTATATTGACATGACGGAACAGGTGATGGTCCATGTAGCAGGCAAAGCTCTGAGGATGGGATTCTTCAAGCCCCACGTATTCGTCGAGGTTGAAGGCCTTGACCGAAGCGAAGTCGATTCCTCCCTGATTGTAGAGTTCGATGAGCCTCTTGTAGAGCCCGAGCGGCGTAGCGCCGGTGGCGAAGCCCAAGACCAGGGCCTTTTCCTGCCCCCAAGCTTCCTGGATGATCCCGGCCGATTCGGCGCAAACGTCGTCGTAGTCCTTCTTGATGATGACTTCCATAGGCGTGTCCTCGCGTCTGAAAAAATCCTCGGATGGACCCCAATTATATCGGAATTTCTCCTTGGCTCAAAATGTCCGGCTTGAGAATTATTCCCGGGAAGCGTAACAATAGGGCCGATGCTCATAATCAGATCGCTCTTTGTTTTTCCGGCACTGCTTGCGCTCCAGCTGTCGATTGGGGCAGCTGGGCCTTTGCGGGCACAAGAGCAAAAGCCCGGCCGTTTCGTCTATGACCATGGGGCAATCATCCGCGGCGATATCACCAAGAAGGAAATCGCCCTGGTCTTCACTGGGCATGAGTTTGCCGACGGGGGGACGTTCATCCGGGAAGTTCTGAAGAAAGGGGAGACTTCGGCCAGCTTTTTCTTCACCGGGGATTTCTACCGGAATGAGGCGAACTCTCCCCTGATCCAGGCTTTGCGCCGGGACGGCCACTACCTCGGACCTCACTCTGATAAACACCTTCTCTATTGCACTTGGGAGAACCGGGACGAGCTGCTGGTCACGAAAGAAGAGTTTAGCGCCGACATCCTGCGTAACTACGAGGCGATCGGACCTTTCGGCGTGGCCAAAGACAACGCGCCGTACTTCATCCCACCCTATGAATGGTATAATGCGGCGATAGCCGGCTGGGCAGGAGACCTGGGGCTTAACCTTTTCAATTTCACGCCGGGAACGCTCTCCAACGCCGACTACACAACGCCGGATATGGCCAACTACACCTCGTCGGCCCGGATCTATCAGAGCATCATCGACCATGAAAAGAACGACCCCCACGGCCTCAACGGGTTCATCCTTCTCGTCCACATCGGCACCCATCCCGGCCGCACGGACAAGTTTTTCCGCTCGCTGGACAGGCTCCTGAATGTACTCAGGGACAAGGGTTATCGCTTCGTCAGAATTGATGGACTGTTGAAAAACAGGGAGAGCCGATGAGGGAGGCCGAGCAGGGATGACAAATGCCCTCTTTTTGAATATCCTAGTCTGTGCCTTTCAGGCTCGACATGGGAGGATGCGATGGCCTTACCAGTTCAGAAGCTAGGGAGATTTTTCCACCCGGCCCGGGGATTCCTTGCGGCGCTGCCTTTGGCCGGCCTTCTTCTTTTCTCTCCTCTTCTGAGTGCAGAGGGAACCGCCTTGATCACCTATCCTCTTGACGGCGACTGGCAGTTCCGCCAGGTCGGCCAGGAGACCTGGCATCCGGCCCGGGTTCCCGGATGTGTGCATCTTGACCTCATGGCGGCCGGACTCATCCCGGACCCGTTCTACCGGGACAACGAGCTGAGGGTCCAATGGGTGGAGAAAGAGGAATGGGAATACAGGAAGGATTTTAAGGTCACCGCTCTTGTTTCAAGCAAAGCTCATGTCGAGCTCGTGGCCCAAGGGTTGGACACGTTTGCCGTGATCTTCCTCAACGGCCAGAAGGTCGGCGAGACCGACAACATGTTCCGGAGCTGGCGCCTGGATATCAAGCCTTTCCTCCGGCCCGGCCAGAACGAGATCGTCATCCGTTTTGATTCGCCGGTCCGGCGCGCCCAAGCCCTGGAATCCGGACTGCCGTACAAGCTGCCCGGTGGATCCCC
This sequence comes from uncultured Eubacteriales bacterium, assembly GCA_964353705.1. Taxonomy (GTDB): domain Bacteria; phylum Acidobacteriota; class Aminicenantia; order Aminicenantales; family UBA8522; genus UBA8522. Next base: position 40,852 of record CAYGXD010000005.1, read on the forward strand.
TCATATCCGCAAGGCGCCCTATCATTTCGGCTGGGATTGGGGGCCGCGCCTGGTCACATCCGGCATCTGGCGTTCCCTGAGCATCGAGGCCTGGGAGGGTGCCCGGCTCGAGGAGCTGGAGATCACCCAGGAGTTCGTGGAAAAAAACAAGGTCCTGTTGAAAACCCGGGCCGAGGTGCTGTCCGACCGTAACCAGGAAATCGCCATCAAGGCCAGCATCCTGGGGGGAAAACCGTTCTCCCACAGCGAATCGGTCGATATCAAACCCGGCCTTAACGTGAATGTGAAATCATTCAGCATCATCAACCCCGAACTGTGGTGGCCGGCCGGGATGGGCGCTCAGAACCTGACCACCGTCCGGATCGATCTTTATCAGAAGGGCAAGCTGATCGATTCCGCGGTCAAAAGGATCGGGTTCCGGAATCTCGTCCTCGAGCAGAAAGAAGACGAATGGGGTACGAGTTTCCGGTTTGTCGTCAACGGCGTCCCCTTCTTCGCCAAGGGCGGCAATTGGATCCCCGCCGACTCTTTCCCGCCCCGCGTCCCGAGGCAGAAATACGAATCGCTTCTCCGCGACTGTGTCGCCGCCAACATGAACATGCTCCGCGTCTGGGGGGGCGGGATCTACGAGTCTCCCGAATTCTATGACCTCTGTGACGAGTTGGGTCTCCTGGTCTGGCAGGACTTCATGTTCGCCTGTTCCCTGGTCCCCGGCGATGCTGCCTTCGAGGAGAATGTCCGGGCCGAGGCCGAACACATAGTGAAGGAACTGCGGCACCGGCCCTCTATCGCGCTCTGGTGCGGGAATAACGAGTGCGAGGAGGGCTGGTTCCATTGGGGCTGGAAGGAGCAATTCCCGGCGACAGTCTGGGACGATTACGAGAAGATCTTCCACAAGATCCTTCCCCGGACGGTTGAGCGGCTCGATCCCAGCCGCAGCTATTGGCCGAGCTCACCGCACTCGGTGCAAGTCGGCGACCCGCGCTCGGACCGGTCGGGAGACATGCACTACTGGGGGATCTGGCACGGCCGGGAGCCGTTCGCCGAATACCGGAAAAAGTTCCACCGGTTCTTCAGCGAATTCGGGTTCCAGTCGTTCCCGCTTATCGGGACGGTGGAGACCTTCACTCTGCCCCAGGACCGCAACATCGCCTCTCCAGTCATGGAGCAACACCAGAAACACCCCGAGGGCAACCGCCTCATCCTTCTCTATTTGCTTGACCACTACCGGCTGCCCAAGGACTTCGAATCGCTCCTCTGGGTGAGCCAGGTCCTCCAGGCGGAGGGCATGAAGACCGCCGTCGAGCATTTCCGCAGCCAGATGCCCCGCGTCATGGGCGCGCTCTACTGGCAGATCAACGACTGCTGGCCGGTGGCCTCCTGGTCCGGCACGGATTATTACGGAAATTGGAAGGCTCTTCACTATTACGCCAAGAGGTTCTATAACCCCCTGCTCGTCGTGCCCATCGAAGACGAAAAGGACCTTCGTATCTACGGCATCTCGGACTTGGACCAACCGGTTGATGCCGAGCTCCATTTGGGGGTATATACCTACGAAGGAACCGCCGTCCAGCAGGGAAAGACGCCTCTCCGGATAGACCCGAGGACCAGCCGCCTGGTGGTCAGCAAACCTCTCGAGGAGCTGAGAAGCGGCCTTCCCCCGAACGAGATATACCTCGTCTGCGAGTTGACGAAAGGGGAGACGACGCTGAGCTCCAATGTCTTTCATTTTTCGCCTCTCAAGAGGGTCGAACTTCCCCAGCCCGAGATCCGGCCGGAGGTTTTGACCAGGGACGGCCAGCTGGTCGTCCGGCTTCAGACCTCGAAGCTGGCCAAAGATGTCTATCTTTCGGCGCCCGGGATAAAAGGTCGGTTCAGCGACAATTTCTTTGATCTCCTTCCGGGCCGAACCGGAGAGGTCGTATTTGTCTCCGACCTGCCGACGACCGGGGACGAACTCAAGGCGGCCTTAAAAATCATCTCGCTCAAGGATACATATTAAGCTCCGGCGGAGCTGGTGAAGTCCGCACAGAGAAAGGATTGTCGGCGAATCCTTCGCCAAAACAGAATGAGGAGCAAGGTCATGAGTTTCACCCGGAACGATCGGCTGCCGAAGGGATTTGGGCGGGTGGCTGTTCTTCTGATTGCCCTGGTCGGGCCGCTTCTTTCGGTCCAGAAAAAGACCGACTTCTTCCCCGTATCCGTCTGGTACGCCGGCGGGAAGGCCCGGGCCCCGATGCTCGAGAAGGTGACGCCCGAGTCGCCCCGCATCTGGAAGAGGGACTTGGACGAGATCAAAAACCTGGGCTTCAACACCGTCCGAACGTGGATCGAGTGGACGAACTGCGAACCCGAGGAAGGCCGGTACGATTTCAGCGCCCTGCGCACCCTCGTCGACCTGGCCGGGCAGGCAGGACTTCGAGTCATTGTACAAGTCTATATCGACTCGGCTCCGGACTGGGTGGGAAGAAAATACCCGGACTCCAAGTTCGTCGCCTCGAACGGGCTGGCCGTCGAATCGCAGGCTTCTCCGGGGTTCTGCTTCGACCATCTGCAGGTCAGGGAGAAGATCCTCCGCTTTTTCGCCGAGGCGGCCAGGGTCGTCAAGGACAAACCGGCTTTTCTGGGATGGGACCTCTGGAGCGAGCCCCACATCATCAATTGGGCGGAGGTCTATCATCTCGGCGACCTGGAGTATGTCCAGTTCTGCTACTGCCATTCGACCAAGGCGAGGTTCCGTGACTGGTTGAAGCTTAAATACAGGACTATCGAAAACCTCAATAAAGCCTGGTACCGGACCTTCGCCGGCTGGGATGAGGTCGACCCTCCGCGTTTCGGGACGATCCTGACCTATACCGATTATATCGACTGGAAGAGCTTTATTTCCGACAAGCTGGCCGAAGACCTGGAGATGAAAGCGGAGGCGGTGGAATCCGTGGTGCCCGAGGGAGTCGTCACCAGCCATTCGGCCATCCCGGGCCTTTATAGCAAGCCCGTCTGGAGCGGGACGCCCGACGACCGCAAGATGGCCGCTGCCGTCGACTACTACGGCGTTTCGATCTACCCCAAGCACGCCTGGACGGTCCGGCCGTGGTCGCCCTTCTTCCGCGCTGCCGGGAACGACTTCATCCGCTCCATGAGCTGGGCGAACGGCGGTTTCTATATCGGCGAGCTCCAGGCCGGCTACGGAGTTTTCGGGATGAAGCTCAGCGTGCCGGTCGTCGGGGCGGACCTCCGCGACTGGATGTGGTCGGCCGTCTCCTGCGGGGCGCGCGCGGTCAACATCTATGCCTACTACCCGATGAGCTCCGGCTATGAGGCCGGCGGCTACGGGCTCGTGGAGCTCGACGGGAAGGTGACGGAGCGCGCGGTCGAGGCCGGGAAGATCGCCCGGATCATCACGGAAAACATGGACCTTTTTCTCCGCAGCCGTCCTCCCAAGGCGGAAGTGGCCGTCCTGTATAATCCTCTCTCCCACATGGTCGGCGGTCAGCAGACCTTTACCGGCGAGGGACAAACGGTCGGAGTGAACAACCTGAGCGAATCCCTTCAAGGCGTCCACAGGGCCTTTTTCGAGCGGGGCATCCTGGTGGATTTCCTGCACGTCATGGACCTCACCCCGGAGCGCTGGAGCCAGCACAAATTGCTCATCGTTCCCTACCCTGTGATGATGTCCCAGTCGGACATCAGAAAACTCATCGCCTACGTTGAAGCCGGAGGAACGCTCGTCTCCGAGGCACGCTGCGGCTGGGTGGACGAGCGGGGTTTTTCAGCGGACATCATCCCGGGCGGCGGGCTTCATCAGGTTCTTGGCTGCCGGGAGTCCTATCTCAGGCCGCTTCCCAAACCTTCGACGCTGACGATCAAAGGGGCTCACAAGGAGATCCCCTTGCTCAAGGACGGCGACAAAATCGACACGCTGTTCTTCGAGGAAGGGTTTGAACTCAGCGGCGCCAAGGGCCGGGTTCTGGCGGAATTCGATAACGGCCGTCCGGCGATCGTCTATGCCGAACACGGAAAGGGGAGGGCCATGATCGTCGGTTCCTTCATCGGATCGGCCTACCATCATTTCCAGAATCCGAACAACGGGAAGTTCCTGGCCGGGCTCGCGGACTGGCTCGGGATCGTCCGTCCCGTTGAAGTCAAGGTGGCCGAGAACGATGTCCTGGTGGAGGCGAGATTGCTCGAAGGGGACGGGCGGAAGATCCTGTTCGCTTTCAACCGCGGAGAGAGGAAGGCGGCCGCCGAGTTTGCCGTGGCCGCGGCGGACGGACATTTCAAGGCGCTGGATTTGGAAACAAAAGAGATGATCCCCGTCCAATTCAGGCAAGGCCGTTTACATTTGAGCAAGGGCCTGGAGCCGGGCCAAGCCTGGGTCGTCCTCCTGGAATAATAAATTGAAAAAAATGTACTGCGGCGGGATCGACATCGGGGGCACGAAGATCGCCTCCGCCCTGTTTACGGAAGACGGCCGGATGTCCGGACGAAAAAGGGTTCCGATCGACAGCGGCTCAGCGGATAAACCGGTTCGCCAGATTGCCGGTCTGATACGCGATCTCGAAAGCCGGGCTCGAGCGCATTCCGGCGAGCTCCTCGCCATCGGGATATCTATCCCCGGCGTCGTCTTTGTCCGGACCGGCCGTGTCTGGGCTCCCAACATACCGGGATGGGATCACTTCCCCCTGCGCGACCGGCTGGCAGCAAAGTCCAAAACCCCGCTCGTTTTGGACAGCGACCGCAGCGCCTATGTGCTGGGTGAACAATGGTGCGGGGCGGCCAGGGGAAAAAAGGACGTGGTCTTCCTGGCCGTCGGCACCGGGATCGGAGCCGGTATCCTCTCCGGCGGAAGGCTTGTCCGGGGAAGCCGCGGCATCGCCGGCGCGGTCGGCTGGTTCGGCCTTGACCCCCGCTTCAAGAGCGAATACTCAGCCATGGGCTGTTTCGAAGCGGAAGCGTCCGGAGGGTCGATCGGTCGGAAGGCCAGGGAGCTCCTGGCGTCCGGCGAGCCATCTGTGATGAGGGACGCGGTCAAGGGCCGGATCGATCGTGCAACGGCCCGGACCGTCGTGGAGTCGGCCCGGGCGGGAGATCTTTTAGCCAGGCACATCCTGGACAGGGCCGTTGTCTACCTGGCGATGGGCATCGCCAACATCGTCAGCATCCTCAACCCGGAGACGATCGTCCTGGGAGGCGGTTTGTTCCAAGCGTCCGACCTCCTCCTTGATCCGGTCAGGAGAGAATTCAAGAAGTGGGCCCAGCCGCTGGCCGCCCAAAAAGTGAAAATCGAGCTCGCGGTGTTGGGCGAGAACGCCGGCCTTTACGGAGCCGCGAAGTTTGCCTGGGATCATATAGGAAGATCATGGATACCGACACAAGCCTCCTTCTATCAATCCTCCTCCCCGGGAGGGAGGAGGTCGGAAGGAGGGGGGTTCCATCATTCACGGGCGCCCGGCAAGCCCAAGAAAAAATAAAGGAGGGCGGAAATGTCGTCTTTCGAGTATCTCAGCCGGATCCAGGGCATCATCGAGACCATAAAGAAGAAAGAACTGAAAAATATCCAGGCGGCGGGCCGGATCATGGCCCGGTCGGTCGAGCGCGGCGGAAGAATCTACGCCTACGGAACCGGCCATTCCGCGATCCCGGTGCTGGACCTCTATCCGCGCTATGGGAGCTTTGTCGGGTTTTACCCGCTTTATGACCCGCGGCTGATGTGGTTCAACGTGATCGGCCCGGGCGGGGCGCGGGAGCTGCTGTGGCTGGAGAGGCGGGAAGGGTACGCCAAGGTTTTTTTGGAAAGCTATAAGCTCGAACCGCGGGATTGCCTGATCGCCTTCTCCCACGGCGGCCTGAACTCGGCCGCGATCGAGGTCGCCGTCGAGGCCAGATCCAAAGGGCTCAAGGTTATCACCGTCTCGTCCCACGCTAACCGGAAGATCTCGAAGCCGCGCCATTCCTCGGGAAAATTCCTCTCCGACCTGGCCGATGTGGCCATCGACAACTGCACTCCGCACGAGGACGGCCTGGTCGACGTCGGGAAGAGGGAGAAGGTAGCTGCCGGATCGACGGTGGCCGCGGTTGCCATCGCCATGGCACTCGTCGCCGAGGCGGGCGCGGTTCTGGCCAAAAAGAATAAGCTCCCGCCGACCTTCGTTTCGCCTAATGTTCAGGGGGTACCCAAGGGTCACATGGACAAGGTCTACGAGGCCTTCTCGGAATTCTATTATGCCCGGCCCTGGAGGCGGCGGAAGGCGACGAGATGAATAAAAAGACCGGGCCTCCCAGCCGGACGCCCGCCGGAGTCCGTCCCCTGATGTTCTCCGCCTGGGCGGGGATCTTCGTCTTTGGGATCGTCATGGCCATCCTGGGCGCGATCCTGCCGTCGCTCTTCGAGCGCATCCAGTTCAGCAAGAGCGAGGCCGGAAATCTCTTTTTCTTCATGAACCTGGCCATGCTCGGGATGTCGGTCGTCTTCGGCCCGGTCGTCGACCGCTTCGGCTACCGGATCTTCCTGGCCCTGTGCGGCCTGCTCGTGGCGCTCTCATTTTTATTGTTCACTATCGCGCCGACCTACTCTCTGTTGATGATAGCGGCCCTTCTTCTCGGTCTCGGAGGCGGGGGACTCAATGGAGGATCCAACGCCCTGACCAGCGACCTCAACCCGGAGAGCCGGAGCGCCTCTCTCAACCTCCTCGGCATCTTTTTTGGGTTCGGAGCGCTGCTCATTCCGTTCCTCATCGGGACGCTCCTCGGCCGCCTCGGCCTCGAGGCGATCCTGGTCATCGCCGCCTTCCTCAGCCTGATCCCGTTTGCCTTCTTCCTCCTGATTCGCTTTCCCGCGGCCAAGCAGGCCCGGGGTTTTCCTCTGCGGCAGGCGGCTCAGGTTATCCGCAGCCCTCTTCTCTGGCTGTGCGGATTCCTGCTTTTTTTCCAGTCAGGAAACGAGTTCACGGTCGGCGGCTGGGTCTCCACCTACCTCAACGAGAATTTTCATTTTTCGGCGATGTCCGCCTCTCTTGTCCTGGCCGGATATTGGGGGGCGATGATGGTCGGGAGGCTCATCGTCTCGCGGAAGCTGGTCCGGGTCTGGAAGAATGAGACCTTGATCCTCTCCAGCGCTATCCTGTCCCTCGCCGGCACCGCCATGGTGGCCGCCGCGCCCTCGGGGACTCTGGCCTCTATCGGTGTGGTCCTCACCGGGCTCGGGTTTGCCGCCATATTCCCGACGACGCTGGCCATCGCCGGAGAAGCCTTCTCCGACCTCACCGGGACCGCCTTCAGCGTTATTTTCATGGTCGCCCTGGCCGGCGGCATGACCGCTCCCTGGCTCGCGGGGAAGGTGGCCGATGCTTCCGGGCTTCGCGCCGGGCTCATCATCCCGGTCGTCGGCTGCGTGATGATCATCCTGCTCGAGATCGCCATCAGTCACGCAAGGGGCCGCCTAAGGGGTCAGGTCTCAACAATCAACAAATGAAGCGACCCCCCTTCTCTTGAATCCTATTTTTCGACGCTTCGGGGATAGGGTATAATCGACGGGAAATCCTATGAGGAAGGTTTCCCCATGCAACGGACAGCCTTGATTGGAAATATCGTTCTCCCTGACCGAGTCTTGGAGGGTGGCGCAGTTGTCATCGAAGGAGAAAGGATCATGGGCGTCCTCTCCTCCGATATAATCCGGGCGGCCGGGGAAAGCGAAGTCCTTGATTATCGCCATCACTTTGTTTCACCCGGGCTCATCGACATCCACCTCCACGGCGCCATGGGAAAAGACGTGATGGACGGGAGCGCCGCCGGGCTCGTAGAGATTGCCGCCCACCAGGCCCGCTGCGGCGTCACCGGTTTTGTGCCGACGACGCTCGCGGCGCCTTTGCCCGCGATCCTGAGGGCGGTCGAGTGCGTGAAAGCTGCGCTGACGGATCGGACGGGAGCGGAGATTTTGGGCGTCTATCTCGAGGCCCCGTTTCTCAGTGTCAAGAAGAAAGGGGCCCAGAACCCTGATTTCATCAGGCCGATCCAAGACGCAGACGTCCGTTTGCTGGCCGCGGCCGGTCAATCGCTCCCCACCATCGTCACTGTCGCCCCCGAGGTCGGCGCCAACCTGAGCTTCATTCCGGCTTTCAAAGAGAGAGGATGGGTGGTCTCCATCGGGCATTCTGAGGCCGCCTATGAGCTGGCGATCCGAAGCTTTGAGCAGGGCATCACTCAGGCGACCCACCTCTACAATGCGATGAGCGGCTTTCTGCCGCGCGAGCCGGGCGTCATCGGCGCGGTCCTCGATTCCGACGGGGTGACAGCCGAGCTCATTGCCGACGGTATCCACGTCCATCCGGCTGCCTTGCGGCTCGCCATTCGGCAAAAGGGCGTAGACCGCATCTGTCTGATCACAGACAGCATGAATGCCGCCGGGCTCGGCGATGGAGATTTTCAAGTGGGCGGGTTGGACGTCGCGGTCAAGGATGGACAAGCCCGGCTCAGAGACGGCGGTGCGCTCGTCGGAAGCGTCCTCACTCTTAACCGGGCCGTCGGAAATATCGTTCATTGGGCCGGGCTGCCTTTGCCTCTAGCCGTCCGGATGGCCTCTCTGACTCCGGCCCGCGTCCTCGGCCTCGACCGCGAAATCGGAAGCCTGGAGACTGGCAAGCTGGCCAACCTGACGGTCCTCGACCGCAATTTCAACGTCATAACCACAATTCTGCGCGGCCGGGAATTAACCTGAATCCTTCATGAAGTATAGAGCTATGAATCGCTTCTCCCAGGACGGGAGGGGTCCATTCGGCTCTGTCCCTTGTGAGTATGTCAGTCTGGGGAGCAGGCGGGAGCCTTAATTTCTGGGGAGGTCGAGATGATAAAATTCGGTAAGCAGCCGTGGGCTAGAGAGATTTTAATTGCCGTTCTTCTTGCTTGCGGACCCGTTTTTTGTCCCCGTTTGATTTTTGCAGCCGCCGTCCCTTCGGCCGGCAGCGGGAATTCCGGGGAGGCCGTTCGCAAGGCCCTCCTGAAAACGCACTCTCACCTATTGATCGAGAAAGGCATCTGCGATGAAAAAGGCCGGGAGATCGACGCCCGGCTGGGGAATCTCATCGGGGAGGCTCAGTCAAAAGGTCTGACGACAGACAAACAGGTCCTCTCGGCGGTCCTCAAGGAGCTCAACTATTCGGCTTCGAACCTGGGCGGCTTTCCCGAATGCGCTTTTGACCGGCCGATCGGACACAAGCTGGCCTGGTATGGGAAGACCGTGTCCCCCGGGAATATCAACGGCCAGGCGGAAGGAAGCGCCTGCCCGGCGGGCGGAATCGGCTCCGGATCCTACGAATGGACGATGAGCGGCAATTTCCGCTATTGGTTCCTGAAGTGCGGCTGGATGGTCGATGACACGGTGTGGGCCAACCAGTTCCATGTCTTCATCAAGCAGGACGGTAAAACCGTTGTTCAGACGCTATCTACGGATGAGCCTCCCGATGGGGCCCTCCGGAGCTGGAAGTGGAAATACCCGGCGGGGAAAGGCAAGTACTACGCCCTTTTCCCCAAGTCCGGATTTTCTTACGAGGACAATGAGGACTTCCCCGTCAAACTGGCTGTCACGCAGTTTTCTCCCATCATCCCTCACAATTACAAAGAGACGAGCTATCCCGTGGCGGTCTACAAGTGGGTCGCTGAAAATCCGTCCAGCCGGTCGGCTGAGGTCAGCGTCATGCTCACTTGGCAGAACATGATCGGGTGGGAACCGGTCTCCCGTTCCGCATCGGCCGACTTCAGCTGGGACAGGCAGAGCGGCGGCAACTTTAATGAATTTGTCCAGGAGGGCAGGGTGAAGGCCGTCGTATTCCGGAAAAAAGGGGGCGACCCCAAGACGGGAAACGCCCTGACGGGCTCGATGGGCATAGCCGCGGCGGAGGTCCCTGGCCGGACGGAGGTCAGTTTCACCACGGATTTCGACCCGTCCGGCGACGGGGGCGAAATCTGGAAGACATTCGCCGTCGACGGCAGTCTCTCCGGCTTAACAGACTCACGCCAAGCCGCCCCGGGAGAAAGCCTGGCCGGAGCCATCGCCGTCAAAGTGAGACTTGGGCCGGGGCAACGGCTCGAATTCCCGGTCGCCGTCGCCTGGGATTTCCCTTACTACGAATTTGGCGAAGGGATCAAATACCTCAAGAAATACACGCAGTTCTGCGGTGCGGCCGGAGACCGGGCTTATGCCCTCGCCGCTGAAGCCCTGGACCGGTATTCAGATTGGGAAACGGCGATTGACAAATGGCAAGAGCCGGTAATCGAGGACCGGCGCCTTCCCGGCTGGCTGAAGCAGTCCCTGTTTAACGAACTCTATATTTTGGCCGAAACGAGCATCTGGGACGCCTCGACCGACCTCCACACCTACCTCGAGAGCGCCGATTATCTCATGTACGGGACGTTCGACGTCGACTCCTACTGCTGGCACATCCTCAAGCTCTGGCCCGAGTTGGAGATGGGGAACATGCGCTTTTTCTCCCGGGCGGTGGAGTTCGTCGACCCGGCCTTCAAAACCTATCTGTATCCTACTGTATATAAGAATGAGGTGCCTGCCGACAAGATGCGCTATTACTGGAACAGCAACAAAGAATACGGCATGATGCCCCACGACATCGGCTCGCCGCGCCTCCGTCCCTGGGTCGTGCTCAACGGTTTCGACTGGCAGAATGGGAACGTCTGGAAGGACCTGAACCCGAAGTTTCCGCTGCGTGCTTATAGGGATTTCCTGGCCACCGGCGCAAAGGACTACGGCTTCTTAGCTGAAGCCTTCCGGGCTTCTGTCGTCGCCTTGGACACGTTGGAAAAAAGGTTCGGCGACCCGGCTTCCCACATCCCTCTCAACGAGGGCATCCCCGACCAGACCTACGACACCTGGAAGATGAAAGGGGAGAGCGCTTACATCACGATGCTCTGGCTGGCCGCCCTGAAATCGACCTCCGCGATGGGACAGCGGCTCGTCGACAGCAGCGTCTCGGAAATCAACAGTTCCGGCATCAGGCCTATCCTTGACAAATATCAATCCTGGTTTGAAGCCGGCCGCCGGGGCCTGCAGAAGCTCTGGAACGAACCCGGGGGCTATTTCAACATCGACGCCGCCACGGACGACATCATGGCCGATCAGCTCTTCGGCGTCTGGTATTCGGCGATGCTGGGCCTGGAAACTGACGAGGTCGGCCGGATCATCCCGCACGATCAGGCGGTCAGAGCCCTGCGCACCCTCTTCGAGAAAAACGTGCTCGGCTTCGGCCGCGGCTTGATGGGTGCCGTCAACGGCCGGAAGAAGGACGGCAGCCAGCTTGGCAGCCAGCAAGGGGATGAGGTCTGGGTGGGAACGGCCTATGCCCTGGCTGCCAACAGCGCTCTGCACGGGTTGCGAGAGGAAGCTATGCGGACCGCCTACGGGCTCTACCATGTGGTTTACAGCCCCTTGGGGCAGGGTTACTTCTTCAAGACCCCCGAAGCCTACCTGGATCCGGATGAACCCGTCTGGAACAACCCGGCGGTGAAAAACGGCGACCGCCTGTTCCGGGCCATGAAGTATATGCGACCCGGAGCGGTCTGGGCCCTCTACGAATCCCTGTTGAAAATCGGTCCCTGACGCGTTATCTTAGTAAATCAGGGCTCGGGATTTGAAAACGACACGGAGAGTCATTGCGGTCGCCGCCGGCTGTTTATTGGTGGGGGTATGCCTATGGCTGTTCCTCCGGCCTGAGAGGGAGGTGGCCGGGAAGGTCGCGGACCTGTGGTCCAGGGCAGGTGTCGATAATCCCAACGTCATCCTGATCACGCTTGATACAACCCGGGCGGACCATATCGGCTGCTATGGATCCCCGGGAGCAAAGACTCCCCGCCTCGATGCTCTGGCCGGGAAGGGAATTCTCTTTGAGCAGGCCGCCACGTCCTCCCCGTTAACGCTTCCGGCCCACTGCTCCATTCTGACGGGCATGTACCCGACCTACCACAATGTCCGGATCAATGGGAACACGGCCTTGAGCGAGGAACAGACCACGATCGCCGAGATCCTTTCGGCGAAGGGCTACGAGTGCGGAGCTTTTATCGGCGCCTTTGTTCTGGACGGCCGCTGGGGACTCAAACAAGGGTTCGAGCACTACGATGACCAGTTCGACCTGAAAAAGTACAAGCACGTCGACTTGGGTGCCATCCAAAGGCCGGGAAATCAGGTTATGGACGCCGCTCTGAGCTGGCTGGAGGGCCGGAAGGGCAAGTCGTTTTTCGCTTGGATTCATCTTTACGACCCGCACACCCCGTATGAGCCTCCAGAGCCCTACCGCTCGGAGTTCGGCCCCCGGGGCCTCGCCGGACTCTACGACGGCGAGATCGCTTTCCTGGATGAGCAGATCGGGCGATGCGTCGATTGGCTGGAGAATAACGGCCTGAACAAAAATACGATCCTTGTGTTGATCGGCGACCATGGGGAAGGACTGGGAAGCCATGGCGAGGGAACGCACGGTTATTTTATCTACGATTACGCCGTCCATGTTCCTTTTATCGTGGTCACGCCGTTTGAGCGGCTGCGGGGAGTCCGCGTTTCTTCCCAGGTCCGGGCCGTCGATGTTTTTCCGACCCTGCTGGAGTTGGCCGGGACGGAGCCGGCGGCTCAATCCCAGGGCCGGTCGCTCGTCCGCCTGATGTTTCAGCCGTCGAAAAGAGAAGAAGGGTACGCCTACGCGGAATCCATGACTCCCAGCCTCCAATTCGGCTGGAGCCCCCTTCATTCGCTGAGGACGCCCCGCTATAAATATATCGATTCACCGAGGGCCGAGCTCTATGATCTTGCCCAGGATTCCGATGAACAGACAAACCTCTACGAGGGTAACCTCGGCTTAGTCAGGGAAATGAAGGCCGAGCTGGAGCGTCTCATGGCCGAGACGAGCCGGGGCGCGCCGACTCCCCAGGCGGCCAACCTGGATAAAGAGACCATGGAAAGGCTGTCCGCGCTGGGGTACATAGGAGCTCCGGTTTCGGCGAAAAAACCGGCGGGGCGAGGGCCTCTTGCTGATCCCAAGGACAAGCTGGCTGTTTTCCAGGCCGTTACGGCGGCCGGAGAAATGGTGTTGGAAGAAAAATATGCCGAAGCCGCAGCCCGGATCGAGTCGGCACTCCGGGAGGAGCCGATGATCCCCCAGGCCCTGCTGGTTCTGTCCACTTGTTATGTCGAGCTGGGGAGAAGCGAGGAGGCGAAAGTCCAGCTTGAGCTCATACTGAAAGAGGACCCGGAGAGCATTCCGGCCTTGATCAGCATGGCCAATATTCTGCTCGAGGAACGGAAGAACGAAGATGTCATCGCTCTCTGCAAACGGACACTCTCTCTGGACGAGCGGAATACGCAGGCGCAGATGCTCATCGGCGAGGTTTTACTGGGAGAGCTGAAGTACGGCGAAGCGCTGCCTTACTTGGAGAGAACGGTGGAGATCCAGCCGAAAATTCTCCGGAGCCGCCTCACCCTGGGAGCCTGCCTCGTGGGCCTCAAACAGTATGATCGGGCGGAGGCAGAGCTCAAACAGGTCATCCAGGAATCTCCGAAGTTTCCCCTGGCCCTTTTTAACCTGGGGGTTCTCTACGAAGAGCAGGGGAGGCTCGAAGAGGCGCGGGCGGCCTATGCCGAGGAAGTCGCCGCGTATCCCGGGGAGTTTAAAGCCCGGTTCAACCTGGGGAAGCTTCTTTTCAAGCTCGGAGACAGGGCCGGTTCCCTGGAGCAGATGCGGGAAGTGGTCCAGCTCACGCCCAAATTGGCGGAGGGCCATCTCCTTCTTGCCCGCGGCCTGCTCCATGAAAGTGTTCCGCTCGACGAGATCCAGGCGGAAGTCGAGACGGGCCTCTCCCTGGCTGAGACAGCGGAGCTCAAAGCCCTTGGCTACTTTCTTCTGGCCGATATCTTCAACCGCCGGCACGAGCCGGAAAAAATGAACGAGGCCTTGAGAAAAGCCAATTCTTTCAAAACCAAATAGGAGTTCATGATGAGACATCCCACTCGGCGGGCGTTTCTGATCCTGGTCATGCTCTCCGTCCTGGCCCAGTCATATCCTGCTTACGGCCAGTACCGCGAGTACAATTTTTACGGTCAAGTGATCGACATCTATAAGAATCCGCTCCCGGGCGTGGATATCACTCTCCGGGATGTCTGGACGAGCCGCAGCTACAGCTTCAAAACTAACGCCAAGGGCGAGTTCAGGTTTGCCGGATTGCCCCACGGGGTTTATACGGTCGTCTTTAAAAAAGACGGCTACGCCATAAAAGAGGATGAATGGCGGTTTGAATCGCCCCAGGAGACCATGCAGAAAGTGGAGATCCCCCCGGTCACGCTTGTTTCCCGGGAGCAGGTCCAGGAAGCGCAGCGTCTGAAGGACATGCAGGGTGTCGTCAAAGAGGCGGCCGACAAGATCGGCCAGAAGGATTATGACGGGGCAGTCGCCCTCCTCAAAGGGGCGCTGGAACAGAACCCCAAGGACGTCAATGCGCTCTATCTTCTGGGGCTCAGTTACGGCAGGAAAAAGATGCTACCGGAAGCGATCGACGCCTTAACTCGGGTTATCCAATCCAGCCCGAAGTTCCCGCCCGCCTATTTCGAATTGGCCGTCTGTTATCAGCAGCAGAACGAGCTCGACAAGGCCCTCGAGTTCTACGGGAAAACCATGGAATTGGACCCCAACAACCCGGACGCCGCCTACAATTCCGGCCTGATCCTTTTCGGGCAGAGCCGGATGGATGAAGCCCTGGTTTTCTTTGAGAAGGCCCTGATCCTGAGGCCGGATGACGCCGTTTACCTGGAGATGGCGGGGAGATGCTACATCAACCAGGCCGATTATGAAAAAGCCATAGCCTGTTTTGAAAAAGCGAAAGCAGGATCTACGGATCCGGAGAGGATAAAATTCCTGGATGACTTGATCTCCAAGTTGAAGGAACAGGTCAAAAAATAGGCTGTGCCCCCATCGGGGATCGGGGCTTGACAAGCCCAACCATTAGTTATATCTATTTTTGTAGAGTAATACGATTCGGGCTATTAAAACTTCATGCGAATCAAAAAAATGACGCCTGAAGGGAGGGAGAATCGGAAGAGAAGTCTAATTGGATGACTGAGGGTTGTTTCTGCCGGGGCATCCGGGAGAAACAGGGTTTGAGGCAAGATTTATAAAGGAGGGACGATGCAAAGGATCAACAAGATTTTTCTTGGTATCTGTTTCCTCGCTCTCTGCCTTGCCGCTGTCAGCGTGCACCCTGTTTGGGCGCAGTCCGTTCTCGAGGGCAAAATCACGGGAACGGTTAGTGACGATAGGGGTGAGCTGCTTCCCGGTGCAACTGTGGAACTCACGGGCCCCAGCATCATGGGCAAGCGCTCTGCGTTCACGACGGCGAAAGGCGCTTTCGTTTTTCTCAATGTGCCTCCCGGGAAATTCAGGCTCGCCGTTTCTCTGGCGGGGTTCAAGAGCTATGCCCAGGAAGACGTCATCCTCACCGCGGGCAGCACGGTCGAGCTCAAAGTGATCATGGAGCTGGGGGCGATCGAGGAACAGGTGACTGTCGTTGCGCAAAGCCCGATCGTCGACGTCAAGACCTCGACGGTCGATTCCCGGATAGAAAACGAGATGCTGAACAAACTGCCGACCACTCGCGACGCGTTCTATGACTTGTCCTTGACGACCCCGGGCATGTTCGATGTCGGGAGTTCCGCCGGCTGGCTCCCCAGCCCGACGGCTTACGGCGGCTCCAGCATGGAGAATGTCTTCCTGGTAAACGGCGTCAACACGACCAACCCCCGGGGCGCGGCCTTCGGGCCTCTTGTCAAAGTCAATTACAACGCCGTCGAAGAGGTCCGGGTGGTATCCATCGGCGCCAGAGCGGAATACGGGAGCTATTCCGGCGCGGCGATCGATGTTTTGACCAGGTCGGGCAGCAACACTTTCCACGGCAACGCGGCCTTCTATACGGAGATGAAGGACTGGTTCCAGACCAACCAGCCCCCCGACGGCCCGATCCCGAACAGCAACTGGCTTTTTGTCCAGCCGGGAGACGTCCTTGCCGGCACGACCAAAACCAACTGGGAAGGGAACTTCACCCTGGGCGGGCCCATCCTCAGGGACAAGGTCTGGTTCTTCGCGGCCGCTGATTATGTCCGCAATGACACCCTGCCGGTTAATTGGAGCCGGCTCAATACCTACACGGGCCGGTATTTTGACGGCAAGATCTCGGCCGAACCCTTCCGGAACAACCGGGCCTGGGTGAACTATCACTACGAACACAACAGCAGCATGGGCTGGAGCTGGGGCACGGAGCCGGAATGGGATACGACGATGACCTACGGCCCCGAGACCTACAACAACACGCTTTCCGCCCAGTGGCAGTACATGCCCACGAGCACCATGATCTTCACGGCCAAGTACCTGGGATTCTGGACCGACGACCAGCCCCAGATCCCGACGGAGGGCGCGCTCGGCCATCCCGGCTACATCAACTGGTGGAAGTGGAATTCGACTTACGGGATAAACGGCGACTTCCCCTACGTCGAAGCCCAGAAGTCCAACCGCCAGACCATTCAGGCGGACATGTCCTATTACGCCGAAGACTTTCTCGGGCAGCACGACATCAAGTTCGGGGTTCAATACACCAAAGGCCGGGGCAACTGGCAGGGCGGCTATTTCCAGAATTACGCCAATTTCACCTACCCCTTGGGCGGCTGGTGGGGTTACTACGAAGGCCTCGGGTATGCCATCTGGGCCCTCAAAACCCAGACCTGGTACTACGGCAACGCCTTCGAGGACGGCCTGCTCTTTTACAACAACAAGACCGAGATGAACCCGTTCCTGACGGTACGGACCGCGGACTCGCTGGGGTTCTTCATCGATGACCAGTGGTCGCCGACCGACCGTCTGACCTTGAACCTCGGCCTCCGCTACGACCGGATGACGACGAAGTACGATGTGGGCAAGGTCTATGAGTATGTCAACAGTCCCGAAGAGATCAACGGCCCGCCTCCTGTAGTTCGCGACCGGGCGGGGAGCGACAACATCTTCGATTTCAAGACTTTGTCTCCGCGCGTCGGCCTCACCTACCAGTTGACCGGGGACGGCAAGACCGTTTTCCGGGCGAACTACGGACGCTACTACATGCCGCTTTCCGTGGAATACCTCCGCCGGTTCGGACCGGATATGCAGTTGACGAACCTGTACTATGAGATCTACATGGTTCCCTGGGACATCGCCGATGCCAACGGTGACGGCTACATCTACCAGTACGGCAACGACGACGTGAACGAGCTCAGAGGGGCGGTCCGGGCCATCTATGGAACGGATCCCATCGACGTGCGGAAGGACTCGTATGATCCGTCCTGGACGCTCAACGTCGCGGACGGCGTCAAAGACATGTACACGGACCAGATCTCGATCAACGTCGAGAGGGAACTCGTCAAGGACTTCTCGGTCAGCGGAACCTATATCTACAAGCACGCCGCCAATATGTATGTCAACGTTCCCATCAACAGGGAGACCGGCCTGGAATGGGAATACGAGAGGATTCCCTTTACGACGGAATCGGGGCAGGTCGTCGACCTCTACAGCATCAAGTGGGAGGACTACGACGGCAACGGTGTCATCGACAATGCCGACATCAACTGGCAAGGCACCCACAGCGACTATCGCGTCGAGAACATGCAGACCTACGATGGAGTAAAGCCCCAGAGGACCTATCAGGCCGCGCAGGTGGTCTTCAACAAGAGGTATTCCAACCGCTGGCAGGGTCTGGCCTCGGTCGTCTATTCCTGGTCGGACGGCACGGCCCAGCGGACCATGCGGCAGAACGACAACATGATGGGCCCGATGGTCACCGACGACAACTGGATGGGCACTCTCAATTACACGATCAACAACATGGGAGGGGTGCTGCCGTTCGTTCCCAAGTGGGAGTTCAAATTTTCAGGATCCTACACCGTTCCCTATGTCGAGCTCGACCTGGGTGTCCGTTTCCGGTATCACACGGGCCGTCCCCTCTGGAAACTGGAGAACTATCCCGTCCGCAGCCAGTACGGCGGGATTGAAGGATCCGTCATCAGCGGCGGACTCAACCGCATCGTCGGCAGCGTGGAGCCAACCGAATACATGCCGGTCCTCTCCGTCTTCGATCTCAGGGTGGAAAAAGCGTTCAAGATCAGCAAGTACGGCGATCTCCATGTCGTGCTCGACACCCTCAACCTCTTCAACAGGGCGAACGTGACGAACGCCGAATACGCCGGGCTATGGGGCCGGGTCACGGGTATCACAGACGCCCGCCGGTTCCGGTTCAGCCTGATGTTCCAGTTCTAAGCAGAAACACGTCTTCGATCTCCAGAGCCTGGAGGGCAGAAGCCCTCCAGGCTCTTTTCTTATCATGAGGTTAGGGATGATTCATTTTGCCTTCCTGGACTGGTTCTGGGTCATCGCCTTCATCATCCTGATGACCGTCTGCGGTATCCTTTTCTATAAGCTGGGGAAGAGGTCGATGGCCGACTTCTTTCTGGCCGGCCGGGGTCTTCCCTGGTGGCTTCCCGCCACCTCGGTCTATGCGACCCATACGGCCACGGACACCCCCATCTGGGTCAGCGGCGTCGTCTATCAGCACGGCCTGAGGGGTTTGTGGTACACCTTCTTTTCGGCCTGGTGCGCCATTTCGGCCTTCGCCTCCACCCGGATCTTCCGGCGTTCGCTTGCTTACACCCAGGCGGAGTGGCAGACGCTCCGCTTCTCCGGGCTGGGGGCCGAGCTCCTGCGCGGCTGGATCGCCGGCTGGCAGGTATTCATGAACATGTTTGTCCTGGGCTGGGTCGGAATGGCCATGGGGAAGCTCTGCAACTACCTCTTCGGCTGGCCGCAATGGGTGGCCCTGGTTCTTTTCTCCACCATCTGCGCCGTCTATGTCCTGGCGGCCGGCTACTGGGGTGTGGTCATGTCCGATTTCCAGCAGGGCGTCATCGCCTTCCTGGTCATCATCATCGTTTCCCTTTGGGGGATAAGTGTCGCCGGCGGTCCTCACGGGATCGTCGAGAAGCTCAGCGATATGGGCCAGAGCTGGCGCCTCAACCCCTTTGCCTTCACCGGTCTGACCGGCGGGGATTTTCCATTGGTCTGGTTCCTGACCATGCTGGTCATCGCCGTCATCGGCGGATTCGGCATGGGCACGGCCATCGACTGGTACCCGGAGGCGCAGCGCATCCAGTCGGCCAAGACCGTCCGCGACGCCAGCTACTCTATCTGGTCGGGAACGGCCCTGATCGTCATCCGGAACTCGATCTGGGCTGTAGCTATCCTGGGATTTTTTGTTCTTTACCCTAATATCCGGGAGACCGCCCAGTACGAAATGGCCTGGTACAGGATCGGGTTCGAATATCTGCCGGTGGGCATGGTCGGGCTTTTCTTCGCCGCCGTCGTGGCCATCCATCTTTCCACAATCTCGGCCCACCTGAACCTGGGCGCTTCTTACGCCACCCGCGACCTCTACCATCACTATTTCAAGCCCAAGGCGACCGAGAGGGAGCTCGTCTGGGTCGGGAGGATTTCGACACTCATCCTGCTCATCGGGTCGTTCATCTACGGGTCGATGATGAAGGAGATCACCCAGTGGCTGATCTTTGCCCTCTGGATCATGGCCGCGGGGATCTGGCTGCCCTCGATCCTCCAGGTCGTCTGGTGGCGTTTCAATTCCTGGGGCTACCTCTCCTCCTGGATCGCCAACCTGGGGTTGAGCTGGCTTGTCGTCTGGATCCTGCCGGAGTTCCGCCTCCTCCCCGACCTGCCGGATTACCTGCAGTTCTGGATCATGATGGCCCTCGGCGCTCTGGTCTACCTGCCCATTACCTTCCTGACCAAGCCGGAGGACATGGACCGGCTGGTCAAATACTACGTGATGTCACGGCCTCTCGGCTGGTGGAAGCCCGTTCGGCTCGAGGCGGAAAGGCGAGGGCTTGTCGCCCTGCAGTACGGGGCGGCGAAAGGAGGGAACTGAGATGAGCTGGATAAAGCGCCGCTGGACGGCCGCCGAGGCCGACGTCTGGACCAAGGAAGACTACCTCACCTTCGTCATTTCGCCGCTGGTCTATGTGCTGCTCATGATCGGGACGGCCTTGAGTTTGTTCCTGCTGTGGTATGGCTTTCTTCTCCTCGTGGCGGGGGTGGCCCTGATGCTCTTGATGATCTGGGTGATCGACCCCAAGCTCAAGGCTATCTCCGAGGATTACGAGCATAAGCAAAAGCACTATCTCGAGGACCTGGAAAAGATCGCCCGCTGGGAGAAGTGACATGAAACAAGGTCTGGCTGTAGTCATCGGCATGAGCATTGCCTATTTTTTCTCGTTTCTGGGGCTCTTGCTCGCCTATTACTCCTACAAGAAGAAGCGCGGAGAGAAGGGGGAGTAGCCATGGTGGGGATCATCGTTCCGGCCCTCATTTTTCTCGTCTCTTTCGTGCTGACCTATTACCTCTACCGCCGCTTCTCCCGCCATCCGTAGAGGGGTAGAAGAGGGGTCAGGTCTCAACATTCAACAATTGAGACCGCGGAGGGAGTTTTACGGCATAAAGGGAGCAGGCTCAGCCTGATTTGTTGATTGTTGAGACCTGACCCCTTCTTTGGGCGGCGTTTGAAGAAATGCGGGAAATCGAGTAAATTAGCAAAGATGAGCCTTTGCGGTCGATGGGTCAATCTCCTCCTGGTTGCGGGGCTTGGTCTTCCCCTCATCTCTGGTCAGAAGAATCTAAAAATCGCACTCCCGGAGCAGTACCGCCTGTGGCTGGAAGAAGAGGTTATCTATATCATCACTCCCAAAGAGGCGGATGTCCTCCGGAAGCTCGAGACGGACAAGGAGAGGGACATTTTCATCGAGGCCTTCTGGAAGCACCGGGATCCGACGCCGGGTACACCGCAGAACGAGTTCAAGGACGAGCATTACCAAAGGATAAAGTACGCCAACGAGTATTTCGGCCGGAGCACACCGCGGCCGGGTTGGAGGACGGACCAAGGAAGGATCCATATCATCCTTGGGCCGCCAAGAAATATCGAGGACTTTGACACAATCAACGGCGTTTATCCGGTCAAGATATGGTCCTACGATGGGGACCCGGCGTACGGCTTGGCCACCGGGTTCAACATCATCTTCTTTAAAAAGCACGGTCTGGGAGAATATGTCCTTTATTCACCCGTCGATGACGGGCCGGAAAGCCTGATAGCCGATTGGGGAACGGGACTCACCGAGGAGTACATGCGGGACGGCTCGACAACTCAGAATGCCGTCCAGCAGCTGGCCAAGCTGGCTCCCAACCTGGCCTACCAGACCCTTTCGCTCATCCCGGGGGAGAGACCCATATCCGGCTCTGTCTCTCTCGCCTCGACCCAACTGATCGGCAACGTGTTTTCCTATCCCCAGAAAAAGGTCGAGGATACCTACGCCGAGGCCTTGCTCAAGTACAAGGATGTCATCGAGGTCGATTACTCGGCCAACTACATCGCCAGCGATTCCGCTCTTTATGTCATCAAGGATGGAGCCGGGCATTTTATGGTCCACTATTCCATCGAGCCCAAGAAGATCTCCGTCGGATCCTACGGCGACAAGTTCAGCACGAACTACGAGCTCGACGGCCGGATTTCCGATCCCAGCGGGAATACGGTTTTCCAGTACATAAAGGAGTTCCCTTTGACCTTCAGCGGCCCGGAACTTCAGGACCTGGGTTCCAAATCCTTGGCCATCCAGGACCTCTTCCCCCTGGTTCCGGGGACATATAGGTTCGACCTCCTGCTCAAAAACACCGTCTCCAAGGAATTCACGACCTTTGAAGGGACCATCACGATCCCGGAAGAAGGCGCCCTCCCGGCCCTCACGCCTCTCGTGTTGGGATACCGGCTGGAGAAGATCGCTTCGCCGGCGGAGGAGTTTATCCCATTTCGGACAAAGGAGGGCCAGCTTTTGACGCCCGCCCGGAAAACGTTCTCCCAAAAGGAGAACCTGGTCGTGTTTTTCCAGCTCCTGGGGCTGACCCCGGAACTCCGTTCCGGCGGACAGCTCAAATATGACATCCTCCGCAAAGACGCTCCATTCCTGAGCCAGACAAAAAAAATAGCCGATTATTCCAATGTGCCTGATTTTCTGGAGGTCTTCTCACTCCAGGAATTCCCGCCCGACTACTATAAAATCAAGGTCTCGGTGCTGGATTCCAACGGCGTGGAGTCCCTGACTCAGGATGAGGATTTCGAAATGGCGGCTGTGCCGACGATCGGCCGCCCCCTCGTCATCTCCAAGGTGATGCCGGCCTCCGGCGCCGGGGAATACGATTACGAGATGGGTCTCCAGCTGCTCAACCTGAAGAAAACCAAAGACGCCCTGGCTTATCTCGAAAAGGCTTATGCCAAGAATCCGGAACAGCTCAGATATGCGCTGGGCTTGAGCCAGTGTTTCTTCATCGAAGGACAATACCAGAGGGTCATCGACATCCTCGGCCCGTGGGGAGGAGAGAAGGCGACCGACCTGGTCCTCTACTTCCTCGGGAAATCCTCGCATTCCCTGGGCCGGCTGGATGAAGCGATCGCCGATTACACGGATTACCTTTCCCGGTTCGGGCTGAACCTGGAGATTCTCAACCTCCTGGGAACGGCGCACTACCAAAAGGGCAATGCCGCCGAGGCCCTCCGGGCCTGGAAGAGGTCTCTCGAGATCAATCCCAGCCAGGAAAACATCAGGAAACTCGTCCAGTCGATCGAGGAAAATAAAAGAGCCGGTCTCAGTTAAGGAGAATGTATCTATGAAAGCTGCCAGAGCCCTGATTATTGCGTCTTTGCTCGTGCTTTCCCTGGGATTATCCGGGCTGGCCGAAGAAAAAAAGGAACCCCCGCACTGGAAAGGGGATGTCTCCCTCGGTTTGTCCCTGGCCCGCGGGAATTCTCAATCCTCCAGCTTTTCCTTTACCTTTGCGGCCGACGGGCCGATCAACAAGGCGAATACACTGCTCTGGGCTAACAAAGCCATCTATCTGTTCGGGGAGATGGATGGCGAGACGAGCGCCGAGAACCTTCTTCTCTCCAGCCGCATCGACTGGCAGCACACCGCGCGCTTATATTCTTATTATGAGCTCCAGGGGATCCGCGACCAGTTCAAAAATTACAGCTATCGCATCCTTCCCGCGGTTGGATTGGGGTATAAAGTCATTGCTCGGGATACGGTCAGCTTGGGCATGGACGCCGGCTTATCCCAGGTCTTCGCAAAATACTACGACACCGGCGACACCGAGAGCTTCACCGCCCTCAAATTCGGCTATCTGCTCATCTGGAAGATCGCCGAAACCTCTGAGTTCAATGAAAAGCTGGAGTACGAACCGGACGTTTCCGACTTCGGCCGGTATTTTCTGCGCTTCGAGGCCAACCTCATAGCCGCCATCGCCAAGAAATGGTCGGTCAAGTTGACCTTCATCGACACCTACGACAGCCAGCCGGTCGGCTTTGGGATCGAGAAAAATGACATCACCTTCATCGCCGGGCTAAGCTGGAAATTCTAGTGGCGCGTCTCACAAATAAGTTGGCTATGTCATAATCAGCGGAAGACGCGCCACCGCGGGGGAGTTTGAGGGGGACGGCGTCGTTCCCCTCAGGGGGTCAGCGAGGCAAAGCGAAGCGCCGAGGGGGGAGCTTGACTCCCCCCTGGAAGTGTCCCGTCCA
>CAYGXD010000006.1:0-56051 GCA_964353705.1 uncultured Eubacteriales bacterium
CGCGTCTTCCGATGATTGTGACATAGTCAAGTTATTTGTGAGACGCACCACTAGAAGCCAGGGCAATGGATTGGCTTTGAGGATGGGAAAGCCTCCTTATAAGGGTCTCTTAACCAGGCGGATATCGTCAATCCAAACGGTGCCGGTACCCTCGCCGACGATGTTCAGTTTCACGTTGTCCGGGTTTTCCCCGGCCTTCAGAAATAACGGGATCTCCACCGAAGTCCAGTTGTTTGTCCCGCTGAGCGGAGAATCGAGGCCGCGGGAGAAGAACTCCCCCTTGCCCTCGAAATGACACCACATCTCCAAATAAACCCGGCCCTGAATAGCTTCCGTTTTCAGCTTGGCTTGGTAAACAAGGGTCGCCTCTTCGATATCAATGTCCCCCGTTTCAAACAGGCGAATGACCGAAGGCTCGGTCAAAATGATCTTCAGCGATCCCTTCCCTTCGCTTTTGACCCGATTATCCAGATCAATCCCCGAAACCTGGATGAGGCCGTTTAGGCTGTCGCCGGGATAGTTTTTGATCACCTTGTCCTTGGCCGTCGGCCTCGAGCAGCCGGTCATAAAACCGGCCGCCAGGAGGCAAACCAGGCTCATGAAGAGCTTCGGTTTCATATCTCTCCCCTCCTTTCTAGCGAACGGCGTTCAACCGGGCGGCCCACTTTTTTTCGTGGGCCAGAAGCCATTCTTTTCGCCACAGACCGCCCCCATATCCAACCAGGCGGCCATCGTTCCCGATGACGCGATGACAAGGAATGAGGATGGAGATGGGATTACGGTGGTTCGCCTGTCCGACCGCCCTCCCTGCCTTCGGCCTCCCGACCGCCCTGGCCAGTCCGGAGTACGTAGCTGTCTCTCCATAGGGGATCCGGACAAGCCGCCGCCAGACCTGCTTCTGGAATTCCGTTCCCCGGATAGCAAGCGGGATAGAGAATTCGCTCCGCTTTCCCCGGAAGTACTCGTCGACCTGGGCTACTGCCGTCCTTAGAGACGGGTGGGGCCGGGTTGAGCCGGCGAGCTTCCGGGGCACAAAATTCAGGGCGGTGAGACCCTCCTCGTTCCCGACAATTTCTATCGTCCCTATCGGAGAACAGTAATAAGCGCGGTGTCCGTCTGTCATCGTCCGTACCGCCAGCTGGTCAGGTCAGCGCCCGGGGGGGCCGATTTTTCTATCCGGGCCATGATCTTGGGTATGTGCATCTGATGATAGCGCAGCCGCGATATCGCGTTCGGCCGGGTGTGGTCGCCGTTCCAGCAGTGCTCGGCCCGGTCTCCGTAGTCGACTTCGCCGTCATAATAGGGGTCCCGGGTGCCCTTCAGGAATTCCTCCGTCAGATAGACGGCGTTATTGAGGTAGTAATTGTCCATGTCGCCGCAGTAGATATGGATTTTTCCTTTGAGCTTGGGGCCGAGAGTCTTCCAGTCGCGCTCCAGGATATAGCGGAGGTCATAGTTTTCCTGCCAGTACCGGGCGACCGACGGGTCGATCTCGCCCGTCATTTTGTCCCAGATCCGTTTCGGATAGCCGTCCTCACCGGCGGGCGAAAAGACGGCCTCCCAGATATCATACTGGTCTCCGGAACGGGAATGAGTCGCCAGAACGAGCTCCCGGTGATTGGAGTCCTCGAGGGTCGTGCTGACTTCCCCCAGATAGTTTCGCTGCCCCGGCCGGGCGGTCTTCTTCCACCGGCTGTCGACATAGTAAGCGTTCTTATGTTCGTATATATTGACGACCGTGTAAGCTCGGAAGTCGATAGGGTCAGGGCAGGCCGCCCAGCAGCCGTTGTATTCATCCGGATATAAGACCTGAACGCCGAGCGCTTCCCAACCTCCCGTGGACCCGCCGTAAAGGAATCGGGCCCAGCCCTGGCCGATGCCGCGGAACTTCTTCTCGATGGCCGGGATGAGCTCATACGTGATGGCGTCTCCATAAGGGCCAAGATTGGCCGAATTCACCGCGTAGGAATCATCGTAGTAAGGGTTGGCGTGCTGGATTTCGACGATCAGGAATCGCGGCGTCTCCGGCGCAATCCAGTATTTATAAAACTGGTACGCATATTCCTGCTCGATTTTGTTATAACCGCTGAGCCTGAACCGGGTGGAATAGTCGGGCTTGAGGTCGGGATCGGGCGGCGTTTCCCGGAAACCCCCGAAGGTATAGGGAAAGTGGCCGTGGTTGATGATCAGCGGATAGTGGGCCTCCGGATGCTCGTCAAACCCTTCCGGTACAAGGACGTGGGCGCCGAGGTACATCGGCCGGCCCCAGAACTCGCTCAGGCGCTCGCTCCGGATCTTGATGTGCTTGATGTATTTGGTCTCCGGCGGGTCGGGGATGGGCGGGATCTCCTGGTCGATGACGATCCGGATAAGCTCGTCTTTCGCCGGGTCCAGATGCATTTTCGCCGGCCTGCTGTAGAGATTTCCCGGCTTGGCGTTCCAGCGCTGCCCCTCTCCCTTATCAGGAGGGAGCTTGACAGTATGTCCGTTAGCCAGTTGGAACGTCTCATAGCGGTTGAGCAAAGCCTGGACCCAATAGTCGCCGGGCGGAAGGTCAGCCAGGCTCTTCAGCGGATGGCCGAACACCGTCCGATCGAAAACGGCCGGCTCTCCGGCTTTGAGCCCTTCCACGTCGAGTCCGAACGCCAGCTGAGTGTCCGGACCGTCGCTGATCTGGTAGCGCGGCTCGGCCGAGTCGTCGGTCGAGAGGAGAAGCAGCATCCGGCCGTCCAATGGGCTTTTCGATCGCTCGGCCGAGAACTGGACGCCAAAACGGAGCCGGCCTTCGGACTTTCCGGCTGCCGCCAAAGCGGCTCCTGAACAAAGGATGAGGATACCTAGAGCGAGCCGAACGGCTGGACTGTCTTTGTGGACGAACATAATGACCCTCCTTCAATCGATGGGGTTATATTCCCAGCCCCGAAGAAGCTTGGCACGGGGAGGGACTAGCCTGATCATTGGATCAATGGACGAACAGGTTCTTGCTCGAAAAATTGGGATCACTGGTGAGGTTGACACCGAGCCTTCGGAGTCCCATCTCGTCCCCTGGCGTCGGGATGTGGGTCAGGTGGGCTTCGCAGCCCCGGAGATCGGTCAGCTTTTCCAGGGCGATCTGAGCCGTCGGGTTGGCGGAAGCGTTGATGCTGAGACAGATCATCACCTCCTCGACATCCAGGCTCACCGCCTTCGCTCCCAGGATGTTCTGCTTAAGGTTCCTGATGGATTCGATAATCGCCGGAGAGAGAAGATGGATCCTGTCGGGGACCTCCGCCATCTTCTTGATGGCGTTCAATATAAGGCTCGAAGCGGCATGCATGAGCGGGGAATTCTTGCCGGTGATGATGGAACCGTCCGGGAGCTCGATGGCCGCCCCGCAAAAGACACCGTTATTCCCTTTTCCGGTCTCCCTCGCCTCTTCCGCCGCCTGCCTGGCCGGAGTTACCACAAGCCGGTTCTCGGCCTCGACCAGGAGCTCCTTCATAAGAAGTTCCGACCTTTGGACAGTTTCTTTATTGACCAACCCCAGGGCATACTCACAGCGATAGCGGAAATACCTTCTTATGAGCTCTTGCTTGGCCGCTTCCTTGATCAAGGCATCGTCGGTGACGGCTAGACCGGCGCAGTTGACTCCCATGTCCGTCGGTGATCTGTAAATCGATTCTTCGTGGGTGATCTTTTCCAGGATCCTCCTGAGGACGGGGAAAACCTCGACATCGCGATTATAGTTGACCGAGGACTGCCCGTAGGCTTCGAGGTGGAACGGGTCGACCAGGTTAAAATCCCCGATATCGGCCGTGGCTGCTTCGTAAGCGATGTTGACCGGATGTTTGAGGGGAAAGTTCCAAATGGGAAACGTCTCAAACTTGGCGTACCCGGACCTTATTCCCTTTCTGTGATCGTGGTAAAGTTGGGAGAGACAAGTGGCCAGCTTGCCGCTTCCCGGGCCCGGTCCCGTGACGATGACCAGAGGATGCTCCGTCTCGATGTGCTCGTTGGCGCCGTAGCCCTCAGCGCTGACAATGAGATCGACATCGGTGGGATAGCCCCGGGTGAAACGATGCGTGTAGACGCGAAGGCCGCGGCGCTCCAACTTGTTCCTGAAGATCTTGGCCGAGGCCTGCTCATCAAAGCGGGTGACTACCACACCTGTTACGCCGACCCCCCAGTCGGCCAGGTCGTCGATGAGCTTGAGGGCGTCTGCGTCATAGGTGATGCCGAAATCCGCCCGGAGCTTCCTCTTTTCGATATCTCCGGCGTAGATGCAAAGCAGGACGTCCGCCCTGTTCCGTAGCTTTTGGAGCAGCCGCATCTTGACGTTGGGATCATATCCGGGAAGGACGCGGGCGGCGTGGTAATCGAAAAGCAGCTTGCCGCCGAACTCGAGGTAGAGCTTGTTGTCGAACCTTTCGACCCGCTTCAGTATGGCTTCCGTCTGCTGAGCCAGGTAGCGTTCGTTGTCAAAACCCTTCTTTCCCTTCATGGTATAGCCCTTCCGGGCCAACAGATTTATATCGAATGCCGACCCCCATGTCAACTCGGAGGGGAAGACCCCTTCCGACGCTCGCTTCGCTCTCTGCCTCCCCTTCTCGGGCGGGCATGTAACCCCGCCCTTCGACCAAGGGGGCGGCTCCCCCTTGGAACCCTCTACGAACGGCTCCCCGTGGCAAGACACGGGGCATAATCGCCGCTCGTCAACACAAATGCCGGAGTGCGGAAGATAAAGAAAGTGGGTATCATAGAGGAGAAAGGAGAAGCTCATGTCAGAGGAGTCCGGTTTCCAGGGATTCAGCAAGGAGACAATCGCCTTTTTCCGGGGACTCAAGAGAAACAACAACCGGGAGTGGTTTGAATCCCACCATGAAGTCTACAAGGATTGTGTCCTCGAGCCCGCCAAGGCTTTCGTCGTGGCCCTGGGCCGCCGGCTGAAAGAGATTTCTCCCCACATCGTGGCTGTTCCCAAAATCAATAAATCCATTTTCCGTCTTAACCGGGATACCCGTTTCAGCTATGACGTTTTCCATCCGAATGCCCGCCTGCTTCTGCACAACGGCTTGCACGCCGGGTTGGAGATAACCATTTCTGATGTGCTGTTCAGCCCCGGGCTGGCAGATTATTGTTTCGAAAAATTCAAGCACTGCGGGCCCCTTCACCGTTGGTTCAGCGCCCTGATGAGCCGCTCCGCCCCGCCTCCCCCAAAATTCCGTTTCTGACGAGCGGCGAATATGCCGCGTGGCCTGCTATGGAAAGCCGCTCGTAGAGGGAAATGGGGCCTTATACGGACAGCGCGAAGAGGAGCTGGGCCGCGAAATAAGTGCTTAGTATAATGGCCTGGGCCGCACCAAAAGGCCTCCTGAACCGGTTGACCGCATTGACGGAGTCGGACGCCAGGAATAATAAAGCTCCGATCGCCGCCAGGAGACTGTTCTGGTCGAGCCGGCTGAAATGCCGGTTGAGCGCCAGCCAGGACATCGCCGAGATCGTCAGGATATAGACGAGGACGGGCCAGCGATATTTGCCGAGGCCACGGTAAAGGACAAGGAAAACCAGCGCCCCGTAAGCCAGAATGACCCAGAGTGGGGTGAAGGACAGAGCCCCGAGGTTGCGGCTGAAGGCGGATATATAAAGCGCCTGGGCGGCCAGAAAGGCCATGAGGCCGGGCCGGAAGTAGCGGGGAGAAAGCATCAAAAAAACATCCCCGAAGAGAGAGAGGCAGAGGCCCGCCAGGATGAGATAGCCGTAAGCGGAGGGATGCCCCACCGTCCGTTCCCAAGCCAGGGAAATTATCATGATCATGGTGAGCGGCTTGAAAGCATAATGGACGAATTTCGACCTCTGGTATTTTCCCGAGATCGCGAAGGCGGCGGAGACCGAGATGAGAACGACGGCTATCCAGGTGTCCAGCCTCATGACTCAGTCCTCCTCGTTCTGCCTATCGTCTCCTCCCTTTTCAAGACGAACGACTTGTCTATGAAACGGTCCGGGACAGAAGTTTGAAATCCTCGAAGAGGCCATAGCCGATAACACTGTAAGCTGAGCCGGGCGGATAGCCGCCTACCGGTCCCTTTTGAAACATCCCCGGCCAGGCCGTGCCCAAAGGTGGGTTGTTGTGATGCGGCCCCAGGGTGTTCTTGAGAGTCCCAAATACCGTGACACTCACCGTGTTCTGTCCGGAGGTAATGAAATTGGTGACGTCGAGCTCGAAGGGCGCTGCCAAGATAAACCCGGCGCTCCGGCCGCCCACCTTGACCTCAGCTACCGAGCCCCGCCATTCTCCCAGCCTGACTATGATCCGCTCTTTCTCCGGCTCAGGTGCGCTCAGGCCGTAGGTTTTTGAATAACTCACTCCAGCAGCGCTCAGCGGCCTCCCCTGCTCCGACCAAGCGCCCAATTCCAGAGGAGCCGCGGGGACGATTAGGAAGCCTTTTTCAGCGCCCTCCAATGCGAAGTCGCCCAAGATATAAACCGGCTCCAGCTCGGTATGAATGGTGAACGGCGAAGACTTGAGGGTGATCCCATTTCTCCCGGGCCGGCCGTTTCCTCCGATCTCATATATTCCAAAGGCCTTATCGAGCCACCACTCCCCGCCGACCGGTTCCACCTTCCGGCCGTTGACGGAGACTTCGTAGAGAGCCGGCCGCTCGACCACGAGCCTGAATGGGAACGGATCGACGGCCGGCTCGACCTCGAACCAGAAGGTGGCTTCGAAACCCGTGTCCGGACCGAATTTGTCCAGGTCAAGAATACTCGTCTTGTACTGGACGGCGTTGTCCCATGGATTCCGTTCCAGGCCGTGATATTGGAATGTCTTCCGTTGCGCCTCATAAAAATAGAGGTCTTTCTCGACCTTGCTGCCAATCTTGAGGTCGCAGTGATCGAGGGTCAGCACATTGACAGAATCCGCCTTGATGGTCAGTTCGCCGTCCGGGACTAGCTCACCCCACTGGAACTTCGGTTCGCCGACCCGGCCCGCCTTTTTCGGGCGGAGACAGAACAGGGCGCTGCCGCCGGGCGGAAGGTCGAAGCTCACCGTCGCATACCCTTTGAGGCGCTCGCAAGGATAAGCCGAGACTTTTCCGGTCGAAGGATCCCAGATCTCCGCCGATTTTCCCCGGGATACAAACCGGCCGCTCATAGACCTATCCGGGCTGACATTGGCCAGGAATACGAGCTCGGCGTCGGCCAGCACCCGACGATGGTGGAAGAACATGGTCCGGTCGCCGTCTAGGTCAGAGAACTGGATGTCCGGTGTACAGAGCCCGGTCAAATCCAGGATCGCTCCGTCCATCGGCTTGATGAGCCAGTTGGCCGAGTGGGCGGCGGCCAATTGCGCCGGCCTGTCGGACGCCTTGCCGTCGACAAAACGGAGGCCTTCGGAGAGGCTCAGCACGCGGCCTCCGGCTTCGAGGTAGCGGGCCAGGAGATCCACCGTCGGGGCGTTCAGGTTTTCCATTTCCGCAGGCAGGACGACGATGTCGTATCCCCGTTCACCCACGACCATTTTCTGGCTTTCGACGCGGCCGTGATTCCGGAGGATGTCTTCGCTCCCCAGATCATATTCGACCTGAGCAGACTCCAGCCGATTGATGAAACTGGTGAACCCGTCACCGCTGGCCTTGAGCTTCTCCGGCTGCCCTCCCGGCGCATAGTGCATCCAGGCGGTGGTGGTCGGCTCCAAAACGAGAACACGGTTGAGCTGCCGGCCTTTACTGGTGACGACGGAGAGGCGGCCGAGATAGTCTCCCATGACCTTATAAGCATGCCACCAGGGTTCATGGTAGGAGAACGACTGGGGATGGTCGCGCTTGCGGGCGCCCATGATCGTCACATAGGAGAGATGCTGGTTGATGAAATTGACACCCAGCGCGAATTCCCAGTCAGCGATCCTTTTCTGGTCCGCGAAGGTAAGGTCCCATCCCCCGGCGCCGTAGGTTTCGGACATCGTGCGGGGCCGGCCGAGCTGGTTGGCCACGCTCCGGATCTCCTTGGGCGCCCGGGCGTTTCCGAACTGGTCGTGGGGACCCGTCTGCCACTGATTCATCAGGCAATCGATCCCCGGCATGTGAGAGTGGGCGAGCATCCCCAGGTAATCGGAAGCGTAGTTCGGGCCGGGCCACTCGTGCTCGAGATAATGTCCGGTCAGCCAGAGATTGTTGGCCGCGCAGTAATCATAGTAGGGCTTCGCCCAGCCTTCGATAAACAACTCGAGGGTCGTCGCGTAGAAATTGTGGCGAACCGCCCGCCAATTGCCGACCTCCTCGAATAGAGAGGGAAGGCTGAGGCGCAAATCGTAGCCCCATTTTTTCTGAAAAACATCAAACAGGGACGGCGTGAAGTTGATGATGTCAGGCCCCATCACCGGGCCGATATGGGCCTCATCCTGAAAACTCCCGGGGACGGTTAGGCCGAATTCGTCCCCGAACGCCCCCTTGTAGGCATTCAGAGTGACATCCAGGAATTTTTCCGTCACCGCCCGGCTCATCAGGTCGACGTAGGTGAAACCGCCGAACCAAGCTTCTGAGGCCGCCTTTTGCACGCCAAAAATGTAGTATTCGCCATTTCCGAGAGCCGAGGCCGCCTCCGGCAAGACGGCCTTTTCCGTAACGTCTTCAAATCCGGCCTCATTTTTTCTGAGCACGACGAGAGGTTTCTCCAAAAACGATCCGGGAATGGACGTCGCCCTGGTCAGCTTCAACCCCTTCCCGATCGAGTCGGGCATTTCGGCGGGGACGTGTCCCCCGGCGAACCCGGAAGGATAAGAATTTTCATCATATATCCAGACCTTCATCCCGAGGCCTTTCCCGACCGCAACGGCGTGGCGGCAGAGGTCGAGCCATTCTTCGGAGAGATAAGGCGTTATCAAGCCGGGCCGGGGGTGAATGAAGACGCCGCCGATGCCGTGGGCTTTGAAATCGGCCAGCTGGGTCTCGACCTGCTCCTTGGTCATCCGGTCGTTCCAGACCCAGAGCGGGGCGCTCCTGAACTCGGCGGGGGGGTCGGTGAAAGCCTGAACGACGGAAGCATAGGTATCGCCTTCCGCCTTTTTCTGACAGCTTACGAGAAGACCTATCATCCCGAGAAAAGCCAAACAGAAGCCCAGGGTTCTTTTCATAATTTTATCCCTCCTCCAGAGGAAGCCGGCGACTCATCCCGGCTTTCAGTCGGACGGTCCATGGACGATATCTTATCCAATCCAGGAAGCAATAGCCAAGGTCTTTTTTCCGGCCAGACACGGACCGGTTTCCCCCAAAGAGAAATATGGCGGAGAGGGTGGGATTCGAACCCACGGTCCCGGCATAACCAGGACAAACGCTTAGCAGGCGTTCCTGATCGACCACTCCAGCACCTCTCCGCGCTTTTGTGGCCAGGCTATTCTAGCACGTTTCCCGCCCGCTGGAAATGGTCAGGCCGGACTTTAGGGTCGCGGCGAGAGACCGCCTTATACAAACGAAAAAAACAGTTGACAAGTCAATATTAATATGATATCAATTTGAAATCATAGGAGGTGACCGTGAAAAACATCCAGGAATCCAAGGTTTTTTCCGTCAGCGGCTGGCCCGTCCTCTTAATCGACCTTATCCTCGCCGGGCTTGCGGTCCGGACCCTCATCCGGGCCGCCGCAAGCGGGGCGACGGGCCCGATTGTCCTCAGCGTTGTTCTGGCACTCGCGGTAATTCTTTCCCTCCCCGGCCTTTTTATAATCCATCCCAACGAGGCCAAGGTATTCACCTTTTTCGGGAAGTATGCCGGGAGCAACCGGAGCGCAGGCTTCCATTGGACCAACCCTTTTGTCATCAAGAAAAGGGTGACGCTTCGCATCCTCAACTTCGACAGCGAGAAAATCAAAGTCAATGACGCTTCCGGCAATCCGATCGAGATCGCCGCGGTCATCGTCTGGCACGTCGTCGACACGGCCAAGGCGACTTTCAACGTCGAAAATTACCACAATTTCGTCGCCATCCAAAGCGAAACGGCAATCCGCCAGCTGGCCTCTCATTTCCCTTATGATTCTCACGAAGCCGACCAGGAGTCTCTCCGGGCCAATCCCGACACCATCGCCGCCAAGCTCCGCGACCAAGTTCAGAACAGGCTCGAGGTTTCGGGTGTTTATGTCGACGAGGCCCGCATCTCCCATCTGGCCTACGCGCCCGAGATCGCCCAAGTCATGCTGAGGCGGCAGCAGGCCCAGGCCATCATCGCGGCCCGGCGCCAGATCGTCGATGGCGCTGTCGGCATGGTCGAGATGGCTCTTAAAAGCCTCGAGCAGCAGGGTGTCGTCACGCTGGATGAGGAAAAGAAGGCGGCCATGGTCAACAACCTTCTCGTCGCCCTGGTTTCGGAGACGGAGATGCACCCTATCATCAATACGGGAACCCTGTATTCGTGAGCGTTAAGAAGAAATTCCTTCTGCGGCTTGATGCCGAGCTCTACGAGGCGCTCGAAAAATGGGCCGCCGATGAGCTCCGCAGCGTCAACGCCCAGATCGAATATGTTCTCCAGGAACTTGCCCGCAAAGCCGGGCGTCTGAGAAGAAAGGAGCGGCCGGGATGAAGTGGAAACTGGCCTTTTTGGCCATCCTCCTTTTCCTGGCCTTGTTTTTCGCTTTCTGAGAGGTGAGTGGCGGAGGGAGAGGGATTCGAACCCCCGTTCCGGAGAACCGGAAAGCGGTTTTCAAGACCGCCGCCTTCAACCACTCGGCCATCCCTCCGGCGGATTTTATATTTTACTCGTCAAGGGGCAGACCCGCAACTGAATTGACGATCGCCTCCCAGTTCAGGAGCGCGTTCCAGAGCAAACGATAGTCCGAGTAGTTGAGTTCGCGATAGACGGGGTTGAAGTTATAAGCCAGAACCCGTCCCTTGCCGACAGGGATTTCGAGGATGGCCGGACGGCCCTCGAGAATCTCCTCGCCTTTTATACCTCCGCTTACCAGGAGTGGCGGGGTCTTGGCCGTTCCATCCTTCGACGGCTTTTCTTCATCACCCTCATCTTCTCGCAGCTCCTTGGGCGGCCGGCTCCCCCATTGGACGACGATCAGCCCGCGATCCACCCGCCGGACGCTGTACACCGGGTAGCTGCCTCTAAATATGGACATCGGCGCACTGAATCCATAAGAAATAGGATGCCCGGGCCGCGGGAAGGTTGCCGTGAGCTCCACGCCAGGAGTCCAAACCGAGCTTTCGCCGCGGGCCCGCCGGACGCGAGGGGCCACTCCCCCATCCAGCGCGAGCGCCGAGCCGTTGCCCAGGGTGATCAACGTCCCGCCGTCCTCGGCAAAGCGCTGCAGATTGGCCATGCCGGACCAGCCGATCCCGCCCGTTATGTCGTCGGAGGCGACTGGAGAGCCGTGGCTGGGGAATTCGGCGGTTTTGGTATAAGCCAAGGGGGCAAACTGCCGGTCGAGGCCGTGGATCTGCCCCTTCAAATCCTCTTCCGTATCGCCGTGGATGATGATATCAAACCGGTCTCTCAGGCCTCCGGCCCGGATGTCGTCGTCCCGGAGTATGGCATAGGCGATCCCTTGGCGGTCGAACACGAGCCGGAGCCAGCCGATCATCTGCGTATCCGCCCAGGGATGCCAAAGGGCCAGCCGAGGTAAACGCGATTCGTGCCGGGGGACATCGGGCAGGGCGTCGGCGCTCTCAAAGTCGAGCCCAAGTTCTGAGGCGAGTCCCTCAAGCCTGGAGGCCAACCCATCCTGCGAAGGCAACACCCACGAGCCGGCCGGAAACTCAACAACGCCCGACTTGAAGGGCTTTTCCGCGATCTCGACCCTGAAGTCAGCGAGCTTTGTCCTCGCCGCCAACAGCGACTCCTGTCCGGTGTCCTTGAGGAGATGGACCGGCCCGGTCCCTGACACTCGTCCGGTCACCGTCACTTCACCTTTCAGAAGCTCGAGCGGGACTTTCATGATCTCGTCGTCCTCGGTTGGCGCTGCCGTCAGGCCGAAATGGACAGGGAGCGCCCAGGATATGTCATCATACGGCTGGGACTCGGCGTCTTTGGGAAATTTCTGGGGAGCCAGCAAGTCCAATGCATAATTGCGATAGGGCTGGTCCATGCGGACCACGAATGTCCCGGCCGGGAATTCCCCTTCCTTGACCGCGAACGGCTGCTTCGCCCTTCCGACCTCAATCCGCTGTCTCAGGAGGAGGTTGATCATCCGGCCGACCCGGCGGCGGTCACCTTGTTCCGGCGCGATGGCAAACGCCCTCGGCTTCTCTTTGATCCCCTTCTGCCACGATTCATAGCCCTTCCGGTAGAAATTCCGGAGCAGGTCCCGGCTGTTGAGTGCCGTGTACTTAAGAGCGGCCAGACAGCCCGTCTGCATATAGTTGACATTGTCGCGTAAAGACCAACGGAATTTCCTGGGCGGCGGAGACGGCCGGTACCACTCCCGGCTCGTGACGGCACGCCCTTGAGGCCGCCACTCCCCGACATCGCGTTC
Organism: uncultured Eubacteriales bacterium; assembly: GCA_964353705.1. Taxonomy (GTDB): domain Bacteria; phylum Acidobacteriota; class Aminicenantia; order Aminicenantales; family UBA8522; genus UBA8522. Next base: position 12,446 of record CAYGXD010000006.1, read on the forward strand.
CACCGTCTCCGCCGTGGCGTTCCCAAAAGTCTCGTACCCGCGCCCGATGGCGTTGTGGTTGGTCGCCACCGACTCCATATAGTGATGGCCGAAGCCTTCCCCAAAGGCCCAGGTCCAGACTCCCGGCATGCCCAGCGCCGTCATTGTTGTCACCTCGGCAAAGGCGATATCGAACATCTCGCTGATGACGATCGGCTCGAGGTTCGGATTGAAAGGGCCCGTTCCGTTCCAGGTCAGAAGAAGTGCAATCGATTCGTGGAGATCATGGATGGCGACGGGGTGATATTCGAAGAACGCCCGGCGGACGGCGCGAGTGGTCTCCAGAGCGGCCTGATGGGTATCACGGTTGTTGTCGTGAAAGACATACTTCCCCCAGTAAGGCGGCGAGACGGGAGGCAGGTTATCATAGTCTGTTTTGCCCTTGAGGTGCCGGTAGAACCACTCCACGAAGCGGTCCCGCCCGTCCGGCTCTGAGACCGGATTGATGAGGACGATCACGTTCCGGCGGATGTCCCGGATGAACGGCTGCTCCGAGATGGCCAGCCGGTAGGCCAGTTCCATGACCATCTCGGGGCTTCCGGTCTCGGACGAGTGCAGCCCGGCGTTGAGGAAATAAAAGGGCTTCGAGGCGGCGATGATGGCCTCCGCCTTTTCCGGGCTCGTCAATCGGGGGTCGGCGAGCGCCGCCGTCCCCGCTTTCATCTTTTCCAAATCCCGGATCGCCGCTTCGTCCGATATGATGACCAGAAGGATATCCCGGCCTTCGTCCGTCCGCCCGATCGTCTCGACCTTCACCCGCGGCGAGGTCCGGGAGAGCTCGTGGAAATAGCCGAAGATGGTCGCGACCTTGGAAAGCTCCCCCGGGGCTCCGACAACATGATTCAGATATTCCGAAGGAGAAACGACTTTCTCTGAGTCTGGAACATAAGATACCCAGGGATTAGTGAAGCGAGGATCCGTCACGAACTTGGCAATGGCCTCGACCGAGCCGGGCTCGGGTTTGTCGGGGCCGTCCGGATTCTGCGCGGAAAGGGAGATGACTGCGGACAGAAAAATCAGGACGATTGTCAACCATGCGGGCACCCGATGTCTCATCTTTTCCTCCAGGCGGCTTTTTCGTATCGATTCTGACGTTGAATAAGCTTCCAAAGCGCTTGCCCTCGTTGGCAATTTGAGGTTCAAGCAGAGAGTATATATCCCCGCAGTTGGGATGGTCAATAGGGAGATGGCCGGCGGATGTCAGCCGGAGCCGATCTTGCCCAGTCCGTGCATATAGGGGCGCAAGGTTTCCGGGATCAGGACCGAACCGTCCGGCTGCTGATAATTCTCCAGGATGGCGCTCACCGTCCTGCCGACGGCCAAGCCTGAGCCGTTAAGCGTGTGGACAAACTCCGGCTTCGCCCTGGGCTCACGCCGGAACCGGATGTTGGCGCGGCCGGCCTGGAAATCCGTGCAGTTGGAGCAGGAGGAGATCTCCATGTAATTCTGGCGGCTCGGCATCCAGACCTCGAGGTCATAGGTTTTGGCGCTGGCAAAGCCCAGATCGGCCGTGCAAAGCGACACAACGCGGTAGGCCAGCTGCAAACGCTTCAAGACCTCTTCGGCCGCGGCCGTCATTTTCTCCAGCTCGGCGAAGGAGTCCTCGGGTGAAGAGAAGACCATGAGCTCAACCTTGTTGAACTGGTGCTGGCGGATAAGACCGCGGACGTCCTTTCCGTAGGACCCGGCTTCGCTCCGGAAGCAGGGAGTATAGGCGACGAAGCGCTGCGGCAGAACGCTCCCGTCCAGCGTTTCATTCCGGTAGATATTCGTCAGCGGGACCTCGGCGGTGGGGATCAGGTACCATTCATAACCTTCCAGCTTGAACAGGTCCTGGGCGAACTTAGGCAGGTTGCCGGTACTGGTCAGGCTGGCCGCGTTGGCCATAAAAGGAGGGATGACTTCCTTAAAACCTTTTTCTTGGGTATGGATGTCCAGCATGAAATTGATGAGGGCGCGTTCGAGGAGAGCCCCGGCCCCGAAATAGACGGCAAAGCGGGATCCGGTGATCTTGGCCGCCCTTTCAAAATCCAGGATGCCCAGCCTTGTCCCGATGTCCCAATGGGCTTCGGGGGAAAACCTGAATTCCGGCCGATTTCCGATGACCCTCTCTACGACGTTGTCTTCGGCGCCGCTGCCGATTGGCACGGAGTCATGAGGGATGTTGGGGATGGACTGAAGGAGCTCATTCCATCGCCTCGCGATCCCGGCCATCTCCTCCCCGAGAGAATTGATCTTCTCGCCGATCTTCCGGCTATCGTGGCTCAGGCCCTCAGTATCCTTCCCATCCTTTTTGTCCTTGCTGAACTGCTCCGACAACCTGTTTTTTTTCGCCCGCAGCTCCTCGAGTTGCCGGAGCTTCTCCCGTTCCGTCAAGGTCACTTCCCGGACTTCCTCCAGCAGCCGCCCGAAGGAGCCGCGGGAGTCTATCTTTTTCTTGAGCTCGTCGAAGTTTTCAAGGATATGCTTGGGAGTTAACATCAGCATCGATTATAGCAAAGATGGGAACCGGCTGTCACGTGAGGTCACAAAAGCAGATAACCTCCCCCGGCCCTCATCAAAGCGCTCTTGTGAAGGATATCAGGATTATGATATGAAAAGACAACGATGGCCGGCCGGCTCGCCTCGATCGCCTCCCGAATGGATAGACTCTATGAGTTTGACCGGGAGCCCGTCTCTCCCGACAAACTCCAGTCGGGAGGGAGGTTCGCAGGACTTTTCGCCGGCGAACATGTGGCCGCAACCGAATTCGTCATCGGCGCGTTTTTCGTGCTCCACGGCGTCACCGCCAGGGATCTCTTCGTCGGCCTGCTCTCCGGCAACCTCCTGGCCGTTCTTTCCTGGACCTTCATTTGCGCTCCGATCGCCGTCCGTACACGGTTGACTCTCTACTGGTACCTGAGAAAGATCGCCGGGCCGGGGTTGACGATCATCTACAACCTGGCCAACGCCATCCTCTACTGTATCCTGGCCGGGGCCATGATTGCGGTCTCGGCGACGGCCGTCGGACTGGCTTTCCGGATCAAAACGCCCGCCCTTGACGCCGTCTTCCCCTCCAGCGTCGCCTGGGTTCTGCTGACGGTCGTCATCGGAGCCCTGTTCACGGCGCTCGCCATCCTGGGATTCGAGAAACTCAGCCGGTTCGCGGAGATCTGTTCGCCGTGGATCTTAATCGTTTTCGTCGCCGGGGGGCTGGCGGTTCTCCCCCGACTCGGAGTTCGCGCCGATCTGGGAAACTTCTGGGAAATCGCGACGGCAAAAATCTGGAACGGGATCCCCGCCGCCGGGCAGGACAAATTCGGCTTCTGGCACATCTTATTTTTCGCCTGGTTCTGCAACCTGGCCATGCACGTGGGGCTTTCTGACATGGCCATTCTCCGTTATGCCAGGAAGTGGACATACGGTCTCTACACGGCCTTCGGGATGTACCCCGGACACATGCTGGCCTGGATCTGTTCAGGCCTCATGGTGGCGGCGGTAGGCCGGGAGATGAACCCGGGTCTCATGGCCTATGAAGCCCTCGGCCTGGCCGGGGTGGCCGGACTTCTCCTGGCCGGCTGGACGACGGCCAATCCGACGCTCTACCGGGCCGGCCTGGCGCTTCAGACGATCACCCCCGGGTGGCCCCGCTGGAAAGTGACGCTAGCGGCCGGCGCCATAACCACGGGGCTATCGTGTTTCCCCATATTTTTCGTCAAGCTTCTCGACTATGTGGCCATCTACGGCCTCGTGCTGATGCCGATCGGCGCCATCGTCTTCGCCGAACACTGGCTTTTTCCGCGGCTGAATATCGAGCAATACAGCGCCGAGAAGCGAGGCTGGAAATTCAACTGGCCGGCTCTGGGCGTTTGGGCAGGGACCTTAGCCGTCTGCTTCCCGATGCCGATCCACCTTTACTTCCGCTGGCTTCCCGGTTATTTCCTGGCGCTTATCCTGTATGTGCTTCTCAGCCTGGGCCGGAAGAAATGACATGATAAGAAGATGGTTGCCTTTTCTCGCCCTGGGCAGCCTGGGGGTCTGCCTGGCCGCGCCGGTCCTGCATTTCCTGGGGAAACTCAGCCCCGACGGAACCAAGCTCCTTTTCTCAGCCGCCTCGGCCGGCTGGTTCGTCTTCGCCACTCTTTGGCTTCGCCGCCGCTGATGCGGCCATGCTGGCCGTTCCCGGCTCCAAGGGCTTGAGCGTTTGGCTTTGATTGAGAGAACGATTCAGGCTTTTATGAAGGTCCGGTTCCGGTATTCGGCGAAGGCGACCTCCAGCTCAGCCTCGGTATTCATCACGATCGGCCCGCGCCAGGCGATCGGCTCCCGAAGCGGCTGCCCTGAAATAAGGACAAATCGCAGGCCGGTGTTCCCGGCTAGGATCGAAACCTTGTCTCCATCCCCATAGAGGACGAGGCTCTCGGCACTGCTCATCCCCTCCTGGCCCGGCCTGAAACGCCCCTCGCCTTCCAATACGTAGGCCAAAGCTGTGTGCCCTGTGGGGATGGCGTGTTCGAAATCGACCGAGCCGGGAAGAACGATATCCAGGTATTCCGGGTTTCCGATGAGGTCCCGGACTGGTCCCTCACAGCCGTTGAAAGAACCGGCGATGACCTTGACGAGTCCTCCCGAGGCTGCCCGGCACTCGGGGATATCGGCGGCCCGGATATCGCGGTATCGCGGTCCCATCATTTTCTGGCGTGCCGGAAGATTAACCCAGAGCTGGAGCCCCCAAAGCGTGCCCTTCCGGCGCCTGGGCATCTCCTGGTGGATAATCCCGCTCCCGGCGGTCATCCACTGGACTTCACCGGGGCTAATAACACCCTTGTTTCCCAGGCTGTCGCCGTGCTCGACTTCGCCGGATATCATGTAAGTGACGGTTTCTATCCCCCTGTGCGGATGCCAGGGAAATCCGGCCATATAATCCGCCGGCCTGTCCGAGTGAAAATCATCGAGCATCAGGAACGGATCGTAGCGCGGAACCTCGGCCGAGCCGAAAGCCCGCTTGAGACGAACGCCGGCGCCTTCTATGGTCGGCCGGCTCCTGGACAGGTGTTCGACTAACCTTATCTTGGCCATGTCGCCCTCCTCCAAGCGTTTATTTCCTACAAATCCTATAATAATTATAGAATATAGGCTTGTCAATCGCGGCGCCCTCCGGTTCAGCTGCCTTCGTTTGACATCCCCTGATTCATGGTCAGACGGACAGGGTCCTCAGAGCAGAAATGCCGCGGATTTCCCTGAAGCTCGGTGATGTCGGGAAGCAGGAGGCGGGGATCCTACTGGAACCAGTAAGGGAAGCTGTCGTTCCCGCCCGTGGTCAGGATGCGGACGACCTCGCCGGTTTCCAGGTTAAGGGTGTGGATCTGGTAGCCGGTCTTGCCCTTTTCCTTGGGGCTCGAAGAGAAGACGATCATCTTTCCGTCGGGGGAAAAACACGGGTAGTAATCGTAGGTCTTCGACCGCAACCGGGTCAGGTTTCTCTTGCCCGAGCCGTCCGCGGCCATAACGAAGACGTCGCCCAGCCCATCGTCGTCGCCCGCGACATAGGCGATGAGCATTCCGTCCGGAGACACTTTAGGCCGGCAGCTCCCCTTCTTCGCCAGCTCCGCGTAGGCTCCGCTGCCTTTATTGAACTTGGCCACCAGCCAGCCGAGGAAGACCTTGCCCGTGAAATAGATCTCATCTCCGCGCCGGTTTTCAAAAGCCACGATCGTGCTTTTATAGGGGGGATCGGAAAAAAGGGGGGCCATACGGGCGGAAATGATGTCGAGTTTCATCGTTTGCCACGAGTTCTTTTTGATTTCCAGATCGTAGTAAACGGATCTGTCGTCAGCACTCCAAGACGGGGACATCTCGTTGCGGGAATCAGAGGTCAATTGTATGACCTTCCGGCTTTTCAGGTTCATGAGATAAACGTCAAAATTGCCGCTTCGATTGGATGTAAAAAGGATTGATTCTCCCTTGGAGTCGGGCACCGGCCACTCGTCCACGGCCGGGTCCTCGGTCAGCTTGGTCAGTTGATTCCGGGTCAAAAGGTAGATATCCGAATTCCCTTCAAAATCAGAAGAGAACACGATTCTGGAATCGCGGTCGAAATTGACGACATAGTCCGGGGAGCACAGAGCCGGTGCCCCGGCCAGAAGAAGGACCGCTGCCAACACTCCGAAGGTCATCGTTTAAACCTGCTCTTCATTATAGCCGATGAATCCGGTCTTTCAAAGGTGGGTCCCTTCCCCGCCCCTTCGATTTGACGGCCTTCGATAGGGAACGGTATAATAGTTTACTTATTCATGGAGGATGGAATGACGCGGTGGAAACTCCTGTTCGCGATAGCGGCCGTCACTTTTTCTACCATGCTCGCCGAGGTCTTGTTAACCCGGGTCTTCTCCGTGATCTACTTCGGACAGTTTGCTTTTTTGATCATATCTCTGGCGCTTTTTGGCTACGGGCTGAGCGGCGTTTATCTGGCCCTGCGCAAAGTAACGGAGCCCGTCAAATCGGAAGTTCGCATAGGTCGGTTTCTTCTGGGTTTCACCATCTCGCTTCCACTGGCCTATAAGGCCACGCTCGTCTTCAGCATCGACTTCCTCAGACTTTTCCACCCGTTCGGCAATTTCCTGGCCCTCGTTCTAAATTTCGTGGTCCTGCTTCTCCCCTTTTTTTTCGGCGGAGTCGTCCTGGCGTTGATATTCACCCATTTCTCGGAAAATATCGGCCGCCTTTATTTTGTTGACCTGGCGGGAGCCAGCCTCGGCTCCTTGGCGGTCATCCCGCTCATTTCCCCGTTGGGACCGAACCGCATCCTGGCTCTGCTGTTTTTGATCCTGACGCTGGCCTGGTTTCTTATCGCAGGAGGACGCCGGACTCTTCGTCTCCCCGTTTTCGCCGTCCTGATCGTCTCTTTCGTCATCCTATTTCGCTACGAATCGAGCATTTTTCCGATTGTTCCCAAGCTCGTCGAGGCGAAAAGACACTACAATGAACAATATGAGAACGGTCTTATTGAATACAGCCGTTGGAGTACGATCAACAAGATCGACGTCGCCCCTTGGAGGCCGAATCGAAAGGTGATCTGGATCAACGGCGGCACCATGCAGTCATTCCTTCGAAAATTCAACGGGGATCTCAACTCCCTGAAAAAGATCGAATGGGACCCGGCTTCGCTTCCCTATCAGGTGGCCCGTCCGGGTTCAGCCGTCATCATCGGATCAGCCGGTGGGTATGAAGTCCTCTGTGCTCTGTCCCACGGGTTCAAAATGATCGTGGCCATCGAGATGGACCCCGTGATCTGCGGCTTGCTCAAAAAGCAATACGCCGACTATACAGGGAATATATTTCTCCTGCCTCAGGTGAGGCTGCTTGCCGACGAAGGCCGGAGCGCTCTCAAGCGGCTGAACCGCAAATTCGACGTCATCCAAATGGTCAACTCGCATAATGCCGATTCGCTGCTTTCCGGCGCCCTCAGCATTTCGGAAACTTATATTTATACCGTGGAAAGCTTCAAGGACTACTGGGACCACCTCCAGCCCGGCGGATTCGTCCATATTCTTCATTGGAACGGAGAACGCCTCTTCGCCACGGCGCTCCAGGCTCTCAAAGAAATGGGCGTCGACCGCCCCCGGGACAGGTTTTTCATCGTCCAGTATGCCCGTGGCTTCAATCATTTTTTTCTGAAAAAAGGCGAGTTCAGCCCGGCTGACTACGAAACGCTCGCAGCTTCAGTGGGGGAAAACGGCCGGATCGTTTACGCGCCGGACAAGCAGGAGGACAATCTCTATTACCGGATGATGGACGACCTGGAAGAAACCCGGCGAGACTCGTCGGTCAATATCTCTCCGGTCTATGATAATTCACCCTACCTCAACCAGCCGAACCGGATCGGGCAATTCCGCTTTCGGAATATCCAGATAAAGGGGATGGGGGAATCCATCGTCCCCTACTCCCTTGTGTATTCCAACTCCATCTACCTTTCTATTCTCGGTCTGTCTCTTCTTTTTTCCTTTTTTCTCATATTTCTGCCCTTGAGGCGGAAATCTCTGGCGGCCGGCCAGAGATCCCTCATTGCCTACTTCTTTTTCATCGGCCTGGCGTTCATCATGGTCGAAATCATTTTCATCAAGATCTTTCAGCTTTTCCTCGGCAGCCCGGCCATCTCCATCTCGATCATCATCTTTTCGCTCCTGGTTTCATCCGGCGTCGGGAGCTTGTTTTCGAAGCGTTTCAGCCGGGTGCTGGGAGCACGCCTGCCCGCCTTCTTTTCCCTTTATCTAGCGGTCCTTCTCGCCGCTTACGGGTTCGGCCTCTTCCGGCTCCTCGATCGCTTCATCTTTTTGCCGTTTCCCTGGCGGATCGCCGTCTCTTTTGCCTTCATCTCTTTGGCCGGGTTTTTCATGGGCGCCTTTTTCCCCGACGGGATACGCCGGCTGGGAGAGACGAACAAGGTCATGATCGGCTGGGCCTGGGGAGCCAATTCGTTCGCCACGGTGCTGGGATCGATCCTGGCCGTCATCGCCTCCATCAACTGGGATTTCACGGTCGTTCTCGTGCTTGCGGGGCTGGCCTATTTGGCGGCGGGCTTATGCAGTTTGATCGCGGGGCGGACGAAGGCGGCTTGAGATCTACTTGATATAACCCAGGGACTTCAATTCTTCGAGTTTCTTCTCATCGAGCTCCGGATTCTCCTTGGCCGGCCGGTGCTTCATCCGCCTATAGAGAGCGGTCCGGACAGGCCGGGAGACCTTCAGGGCCCCGAGCAAGGGCTTTCCGTCCATATCGGCGCCGACAGGAAGGCCTTTGAGGTAAAGGATTGTCGGGGCGATGTCGTAGACCGACGCTTCGATCCGGAGCCCCGGCTTGACGTCCGGCCCGATCAGGGCCAGGATTCCGGCGGGCGGCGGGGTTCCCTCCGGAAGCCCGTAATGCGTATAACCCTTGGAGGACATCCGGAACCCGTGGTCGGAGACCACCAGAAGGTAGGCCTTCTCTATCCGGGCGCGTTCGACGACCCGCGAAAGGATCGCCTCCTTTTGCCTCAGGATGGGCCAGGCCACCTCGGACAACTCTCGGTTAAACTCAGCGAGAACCTCGGGTGTGGGTTCGACCGGGGCGCCGACGAACGTGTCGATCCGGTCATGATATTCCTTCTCCAGGAACATTGTCGCAAAATGGAAGAAGACGTCTGGGAAGCGATAGTAGGCCAGGAAGAGATCGTAATCATCTTCTTCCAGGTAGTGGTCGATGAGGGTGTCCTGGATCCGGTCGTAGGCCAGGAACGATGGCCAGACGCTCAAAATGGGGATGCGTTTGACCTCCCCTGAATAACGGGACTTGTACTCTGCGATGTAATCGGGGATATCCATTTCCCGGACCAGTCTCGGATAATTGAAGGCGCCCTCGGCATTCATCCGGGCAAGAATCTCATAGAGCTTCCGGAATTCCGTTGGCGGATGGACCGTATCGGCCACGGCCTCGGGATCTCCCTTGCCCGACAGGGACTTCAGGACGGCCGCCGGGAACGAGTCCGAGACCATGATCCCGGAAACGGTGTCTGGCGGATAGGTGACGAACCAGTTGAGGACGACACTCCGCTGGCCGTGCTCGTCCATCATCTCCCAGATCGAGGGCACCCTTTTCTCCGAACTGGAGTACGGGACCTGGATATCATTTTTATTGACGAAGGTCCAATCGACAATGCCGTGCTTGATCATCGTCTTCCCCGTGGCGATCGTCGTCCAGACGACGGCCGAAAGGGTCGGGTCGAAGGTCTCAAGCCTGGCCCAGGCACCGTCCTCTTTAAGCGCCTTGAAGACCGGGAGTCTCCCCTGCTCGATCAGAGGGTCGAGGATGTCCCAGGTGGCGCCGTCGAGCCCGATGACGTAGACGCGGGGGCGGGTCCCGGAAGCCCGGAAAACAAAGATTGCCGCCAGCAACAAGGCAACAGCGATGATCCCGGCCGTCCAGAGGACGGCTTTTTTCTTTTTCATCTCTCGGACACTTCCTTCCGGCCCAACCGTTGCATAAGCTTCCAGAAGCGGACGTTGTTTGGCTCTGACCAGGCATGTCCCCGGGGAGGCAGATCAGGAAGGAGGATGGTCTGATATCCCGCTTGCCGATAAAGCTCTTCCGACTTCACGCAGAACCCGATGAGCTGTTTATAATCGCCGATATTGTAGCAGAAGACGATCCCGAATTGAGGACCCTTGACCGCCGGCTGAAGGACCTCGTTCCGTTCGCTGACATAGGCCTGAGAGTGAGAAACGATCGTGCTGTAATAGGAAGGGCGATGGTTGGCCAAAAAGTGGCTGAAGACGGCGCCCGCGGAAATCCCGGCCAAATAGACCCTCTGTCGATCGATCGGGAATTTTTCGACGACGGTGTCGATGATCTTTTCGACGCCGTCCATCTCTTTCTCGGTCAGCCATCCCTTGGACCGCTGTTTCAAGAAAGTATATTCATATAGGGCTTCGGGGACAAGAAGGGCGATCCGCCGGGTTCGGCAAAACGGAATCAATCCCGTCTCTTCGATAGGGCTTCCCGTGTAGTCCTGCAGGGAGGGGATGGTTTTAAAGCCCGGCGATACCACGCCGTGAAAATAGACGAGGAGGGGAAACGAGGTGTTGGATTTATCAGGCAAGAAAAGGCGATATTCCCGGTTGTTTCCCAAACGATCGGTCACCGGAAAGGGAGTTTCAACGACTTTCCCCGGGCCGGAGGCGGGCCCGCAAGAAGCGGCTGACATCAAGACGAGCGCGAAGCCTCCGAAACGGGCCATAGACCGAAGCCGATTTCCGGCTAAAATATCTTTCCTGATTCGGTCGTTCATTTTCGGATTCTGAAAGCAGCTCGGGTTTTCCTCATTATATCAAACCCTTTGGGACCGTCAATCTCCGGCCGGCGGAAGTTGGTCAAAGTCCCCGGGACACGCGGCCTTAGTCCGCCGGCGGCGATTCCGGAACACTGTATAAAGTGAGAGTCGTGTCCCAAACCCGGAACCTGCGGATCTCGCGAAAGCCGCGCGCCGTCTCTGGAAATCTTCTCTTAATCCACCGCAGCTCCGCGTCGCCGAACCGGTTGAGCACCAGGAGATGAGTCGGCCTGTAGCGGACGAAGGGATCCTGGTCATTGAACCAGTTTTCATAGGCCATTAAGGCCTTAAACGGTGTCTCCAGGGTGAGCCGGGGAGCCTCCTGCCCCATGACTACGGAGCCGGGGGGCAATGTCTGGATATATCGGGAGGCCGTTTCCAGGTCGTAGGTCGGATGCTGATAAAAATGCCGATAGAAAAGGAAAAGGGATGACCCCATCATTACGGCGAGAGCCAAAATCTCGAGCGGGGTTTTCCATTTTTGCCGCGCCGTGATGAAGTAGATCACGACGCCGGCCAGGCCCACATAGCTGAGCCCGCGCAGAACCGGGGGCAGAACAAAAAAGGCCGAAGGGCGGAAGGCCAGATTTCGAAAAAACGGCCATAATAAAAGCGCCGGGATGGCGGTCAATGCCCAAAATCGGCTTCTCTGGGAAGCGATGGTTCGCCGGTTCCGGATGAGTACCGAGACAGCCAAATAGAGTGCCGGCACGAGCGGCAGGTAGTAGCGGAGCGGGCGATAATTAAGAAGCCCCATGGATAACGAGGCGCCGGCGATCCAGAGAAAGAGGAAAAGACACGGATCGTCCGGTCCCTCCGCATTGGGGCGCCGGAATCTGAGAAGCACCAGACCGATGAAAAGGATCAGGAGGAAAGCGACGACCGGAAGCAGGGCCATGTATCTCGTCAAGGGATTGTGAACGAGATTCGTCCAGGCTTGAGAAAACGAATGAGGCAGGGAGAGCAGACCCCATCCCGAACTGATTTTTGTGAAAGTTGATCGGAACGGAAGGTATATTCCGAAAAACCAGGGAAGGCCGAGGGTCAATCCGCCGGCCAGGAAAGAGAGCAGGAATTTCAGGTCCGAACGGCGCCGCGCCTGGTCCATAACGGCCAGGAGGGCGGCAATCAGAAAATAGGCAAAGAGATACTTGGAAAGGGCGGCCAAGGTGACGGTCAACCCTAGAAAAAAGGCCATGGTGCGCCGGCCCCTCGATCGGACAAAAAGATAAAAGGCGAGAATAAAACAGAAGCAGGAAAAATTCTCCAGCAAACCGAGACGATTGAACATCACGCTGTAGTAATCGAGCGCGAAAAGCGCGGTCACGGCCAGCGCCTGGCTGGCTGCCAGATAGGTCCGCAGGCCGGCCTGAAAAAGAAGAATCCCCAGACAGCCGAAAAGGATATTGATGACCTTGACCGTGATGATAGATACGCCGAACAATTTAAAACCCAGATAGTAGATCAAGGTCAGCGGCGCATTGTAGACTATGGGATTCCACTCGTCTGTGATCCAGCCGCCGAACAAAACTTTGTTGCGGGCGTTGTGGCAATAGATGCCCTCATCAAAATAAACGCCCGCGCTGCCCGAGATCGAAGGCAGCAAAATAGGGGGATCTGCGCGGATATGCTGAAGGCGCAAGGCGCCCGCGATGATGAGGATGAAAGCCAAGCCCAGTCCCTTGTCCCAAGCCCTGGAAAATCGGCCGGTTCTCCTCATGGCCTTTCCGATTTTGCCGGCGCCAGGGAAAAGAGCACGGTCCGGCCTATCGTCCGGGCGACGGGCAGATCCGGAACATATTTGAAATGCCTGATTTCATCCTCTCCCCATAAAAGATAATCGATCCCCATCCGCCTCAGATCACTCCGAGACGACGGCAGCGCGGCGAGCGCCCGGCCGAGAGCCTCGATTCTTTCTTTATAGGCGTCGGCTCGGACCTGGAAAATCTGGCCGTGCATCCTGTCGCCAACAAACATTCCATGGCCCGAAAAGGCGGGTATGGCCGACAGGTTCCAAGTCCGGGCGGGGGGATAATTCTGCACCGTCTGTCCGGCCGGTACGTACTCCCTGATCCATTCCATCATCCGCATTTCGTCGAAGGAGACATAGCTCGTAAAACGGCGGTTGCGAACGTCGGCCGAATTCCGAATATCGAGGACGAGCGTAAACAAACCCGGCAGCACGACAAGGACCGCCAAAAGAAGGAAAACCTTTCCGCCGAATCGACGCTCCCCCAGATGGCCAAGCGCAAGGGCCAGCACCAGGATCATCACCAAGCCCGCCTTAAGGGAGATATCCGACTCGAAATTTTCGAGGCGCACGAAAAGAACTAGAACTAAAGAAACGACGAGAATGATCGAATGCATGGACCGGCCGGGAAATCGCGAAACGAGGAGACCCGCGGCGCCGCCGATAATCAGGAATCCCATGTTCAGGCCGAGAAGAATGATCAGTTGTCCAGGCGTCAGGCCTTTTAAGAAAAACCCGCCGCCGCTGAAAGTGACCATTTTCAAGGCCAGAGAGAGGCCGAGGACTATGGCCGGCGGCCCGAAATATTGCATGAACGCCGTTCCAAAGGCCGCCCAAGACTCCTTTTTGCGGACAAACTGGATCCCTTCGCGGCCCAGCCAATAAAGACTCCAGGAGATAAAGAGGATCCCGCCGACGAAAAAGCTGGCAGAAAGGCTCAAGGCCAGGCAGAGAGATAGGGCCAGCGGCCGCTCTTTTTCCAGAGAAAATAAATAGAGAAATAGAACAAGGAAAGCCAGGCTGAGAAGATGCTGAGGCGTATAGAGGAGGGATCTCAAAAGAGTGTCGATCTGGGGCAGGCTCCACAGCCAGCGCGTGAGGCCGTCGATGTTGGTGTCGCGCCCCATATCGAAGTACGCCCGGAGAGAGAAATGGGCTCGACCGGCCCAAAGATATAATCCCTCCAGGCTCGGTGCCAAGACGAGCCAAACGGAAAGCAGGGGGATTTCCTTGCGCCTCGGGAAAATCCGGCCGGCGAGTTTCAGAAACATAAAAAGAAAGAGAAAATTGACGGTAAAGGAAAACGCCAGGAGCGCTTGGGCTGTGGAGCCCGCAAGTCGGGACAGGACGGCGGGCCAAGCGTAGGGAAACCAGTAGTAATGCAGCGCTTCGCCCTGAAAATACAGGTTTTCAGGCGGCATCGCCCCTTGATTGAGCGCCTCAACAACCGAATAGTGCTTCAAGTAATCGGAACTGAAATACGCCCGATAGGCATATTTCCCGTCCAGCGGAAATCCGATCTTATAAAACGGCAGCCAGGTCAATACGACGACAAGAAGACCTACATAGGCCGTTTCGGCATAATCCCGTCTCCGCGTTTCCCTGCGGAAGCCCTTCTGCCGCAGAGAAAAAAGGAAACCCAGCAGGAATAGGAGTCCAACCAGCCAGAGGTATCTCTTTCCGGCCAGGAGGCGTCCGGCCAGCCAGACAAAAGGAAAAAGTCCCAAGCTAAACAGGGAACGAACGGCAAGCGAGGTCATTCCCGATTCTTTTCCCCCGACCTTGCTGTTAAGGCCTTTAAGACAGGTATTGCCGAGCGCCAGGAGAAGCACCGTGACAGCTGCCATTTTGAAGCCGGCGAACGCTCCGCTTCCTAAAAAAAGGCACCCGTAAAAGAAAAGCTCAGGATAGCATTGCTTCAGCCGGGGGGCCTTCCACTTTCTTCTCGGATCAGCCTGAAGGATTTCGTCGGGAGATCTGTCTGTCAATTTCGGTTTCCGCCGGGACCGGCTGAGTGAGAGATCATGAACCGGCTCGGCCTCATCTCACCGTCTGGGATGATAAATCGCCGGGTGATTCAGTGTCAAGGAGTTTAGGATGGGAAGGGTTCCGCGACGAGCCTTGTTTTGGGGTCGAAACCTGTTCTGATATAATAGTGCTATGACGTCCCTGAGTGTAGGCAGAGGCGTCCTTCTCCTTTTAGTCCTGGCGTCCTCGGCCTTTGCCCAAACAGAGCCCTGGGAACTCCTAATCTTTACATCCGCTGGAAAGGACTATCGGCTGATTGTCCGCTGCCCGTCGGCCGGAGAAAGCTTCCTCGTCCTTTCCGACGAGAAGAGCGAGACCGTCCTGGGCGAGGCGGGTAGCGAAAACCTTTTCCCGGTCGTAAAGGCGGCCCGAGACGGCTTCCATATAATCTGGATCCTCTATCAGGACGGGCACGCAGGCCTTGGCCTTTATGACTCCAAAACGGGACAGTCTCGCATTATTCCCCTCCCCGGCTTGAAATTCGCCGGATCGCCCGATCTCATTGAACAGGATGGCCTGCCGGCTGGGCTGGTTTTTATCGGCAACGAGTCTGACAATGACGACATCTTCTTCTTCGACTTGAGGGTGAGCCGCCTCACCAACATCACTCGGACGGCCTGGTCTGAGAAAGAGTTCTCCACAGAGACAGGACCGAACGGAACGCTTGTTCAGGCCGTGAGCCTAAGGGATAAGGCCCTCTACCTGTTGCGCCCCGGCGAAAACTCTTTCCGCAGGCTCGGCCGCCGCTTCCCCAAGGACCTGGAACGGAGAACGGAAAACCCGTCTCCCGACGAGCCCGATTGCCGGCCGGCGAATACCTTCGTCGCTTTTGGTGACAGCATCACCTGGGGGAAAATGCGCATGGTGGATCTGGATGGAGAATACCACCCGGAGCTGGCCTACCCGGAGCGTATGAAGGAGGATCTGGCGACGCTTTACGGCCCCGCGTATCCCATCAACCTTGGGATTCCCGGAAATACAACTTATGACGGAGCCCTGCGGGTTGATCATGACCTCACGGGCCTCGACGCCTTGTATTTTGTCCTGATGCTGGGCACAAACGACTGCATCAGCAACCGTTTCTCGATCGATTCAAGCAGAGAGAACCTCGCCTATATCGTCGCTGCCGCTGCCCAAAAAGCCATGAGGATAATCATTTCGACCATCCCGCCGCGCAAGGACGCCCTGGGAGACAGGCGTTACGTTCAGAACAATATCAGCGCGCTCAACCTGGCTATCGCCGATCTCGCTGTCGAGACAGAGATCGGCTTCATCGACACGCACGGGACTTTCATGGCGACTGACCCTCCGGACGGATGGAGGACCCTCCTCGAAGACATCGGCGGAAATCATCCTAGCCCGGCCGGTCACATAGTCATCGCGGGCCTGTTCTCGGGCGTCCTGGCCGCCTTTCCCCCCCTCGTCCCGACCGGTGTCGAGAACAACTCGACGGAGGGGTCCGCTTCCCGGCGCTTCCAGTGGAACCCGGGCTGCGAATCCGACCTCTCGTACTATCGGGTGGAATTCGGGCCCTCGCCGGGCTCCCTCGAGCACGCGGCTGTCACCAGCGCGAACTGGATCGACTTGCCGGGATTCCCCTCGGAGGACGTCTATTTCCGGGTCCAGGCGGTCGATGCGGCCGGAAACGCGGGCGGTTTCACCCGGGCTTACACCACCGCTGAAAAGCCCCGGGCCAAGCGCCGGGTCCAACGCCCCGCGATCAACGATAGGCCGCCGCGATAAAGCGGCTGCGGAAACCCGAACCCCGGCCTTATTTTTCGCCGATCTTGCTTCTTCTCCAAAGCGGCTGGTAATCCCGGTTCGGTTGAATGAGGCTCGGGTTTCCCGCTCCGCTGACGATGGGGCTCTCATGGCCTTGGTTGTCACACGCCGTCACCGTGTACACATAGCTGTTTTCCGATCCGGCATCGCTGTCCAGATAGCTATAGACGTCTCCGCTCACCTCCCCGATAGGCTGGAAGGCATAGTCTGTCTCTCCGGCCTTTTTGCGCCAGACCCTATGGAGGACAATCTGGACCCCCAGGCTGTCGTTGGCCGGATTCCTCGCCCAGATCACCTGGTTGACAAAGCGGGTTTTAAATAGGCTTTCGTCCTTGTGGGATTCCCAGCGGATATTCAAGGGCTGAAGCAGCCGGCGGATTTCAATGCTGCCGACCTTGGTGTCCGTGAGGTCTGTGTCATCCCGGACAGTCAGATTGATAAAGAACGTTCCCCACCGGTTATACGTATGGGTGACGACCCGGCCCGAGCCGCGGCTGCCGTCCCCGAAATCCCAGCCGTAATGCACGATGGTCCCATCCGGATCGTGCGAGGATCCGGCATCAAAAGTGATCTGACACGGGTAGATGCCGGTCGTCGGCGAAAATTGGAAATCGGCATGAGGGATTTCATTCGGCCCGATCGCCCGGATGGACTCGATCGCGCTGCCCGTTAATCCGTCGTTGTCGGTGACGGTCAGGCGGGCTGTGTACGTCCCCATCGCGCTGTAGGTATGGGACACGATCGATCCGACCTCAACGACTCCGTCGCCGAAATCCCAGTCGTAGGAGACGATGGTGCCGTCGGGGTCAGAAGAGGCCGACCCGTCGAAGGCGACGGTCAACGGGATCACTCCAGAGGTGGGTGTCGCGGTGAAAACGGCCACCGGTTCATCTTGATCTGGGGGCGGAGGGCCGGGCGTTCCGAAAGGCCCAATGGCGAGCCGGAGTTGGCGGTTGCTGCCCCGCCAAACCAGGTAGACGCGTGAATCCGTTCGGGTCATCGCAACCCGGTAGGCATTCGGCGCCTCCGGAATGCCGGCCGCTCGATCAATCGTCTGGACCGACCAGGCGCGCTTGTCCGGATCATAAAAGGAAGCTTTGACCGTATTCGAGCCGTCGGATCCGATCTGGCCCCAAGCCACGATGACATCACCATCTTCGTTTGCGGTCACGACCGGAATAGGGTCCTCGGCCACATTGAGAAACCCGAGGCTCGCCCGGGTGGGGGTCTCGAATTCCCCACCGGCCCGCTTTTTCGTATGGTCAAGGCACATTTTCTGCACCGAGTTGCTCCAACCGCCGATGGATCGATGGACGACGCCATTCCTGTCGACATAAAGCTCCCCATATCCATTGACATCGCAACCCGCTCCCTTGGGGAGTTTCACCATGTCGGCATATGACAGTTTACCTCCGCTGGGGGCCGAACAGTAATAGGCATCGTACACATCGGCCCCGTACCTCCCCTGAAGATCCCAAGTGGCATGGACGCGGCCGCGGAAATCGTTAATCATCATCGGGTGCTTGTATTCAGGGCTCAGCGGAATGAACTGCTCCCTGGGCTCCCATTTTCCACCAGCCAGTTTTCGCAGATAGAAAATCGTCGCCCAGTCGTTGGCCGGGACGTCATTCCAGATGACGAACATCACATGAACGACGCCGCTCGAGTCGACGGCGCAGGTCGCCTGCGTCAACCGTTGAGCCGCCGAGACTGTCAGGACGGCCTCGGTCGTCCAGCCTCCCGAAGTCTTCCAGGAATGCATGAGCATGTTTCCGTAGCCTCTGGTCGACCAGGCGACATGGACGGAGCTCCCGTCCGGCTGGACGGAGATATAGGGACGCCACATGATCGTATCGATGCCGGAGGCCACCTCGACGGCCCCGGAGACGGCATTATTGACGATCTTGCCATAATAGAGAACACCGCCGGAGGTCCAAATGAGATGGATATTGTCATGGCTGTCTGCCTGGATATCCTGCGTCGTGACGGCTATGCCAAGGTCATGGATATCGAGTTGAGCAGCCGCCGGAAAGGCAAGTCCCAGGAAAAGGGCGGCCGCCAGTCCCCAAGTCCGGCCAGCCGGACATGATCTTTTTCTCGACCTGTTGGACATAATCTTTCTCCTCGTCGTCATCTATTGTTCCAGATTGGGTGAAACCATGTCAATCATCGGAAACGGTGAGACCGGGGGTGATTGTCCGGCCTTGGCTCCTTTTCTCTCTCCTCGCAAATCTGTTCGGAGACGCTCACCAGCTCGCTGCACAGCCCTCGAAAGAAATGGTAATTATCCACTTGCTCCTCCAGCCGCCGGATCTCCTCGGGGCGGCGAAGCCTGCGGCCGAACGTTTTCCCCTTTCTCTTGCAGGTATAAAGGGCGTAAGGTCCCCGGAGTCGAGGCTTCGCCTTTCCCCGTTGTTTTATTTTCACAAACTGGCGGACGACCGATCCCCGGCGCATTTCCTCGATCGAGGCGATCCGGCCGAGGATCTCCAAACGGTCATGGCGGAGTCTGGACAGCCTCGTCAAGATGTTGCCCATAATGTTGTATATATACTACATTGTCGTCCGAAGGCAGCGCCTTGTCAAGAGATATCTTTCAGGTCTTTCCCTTCGGCCGGCGGAAATGGCCGGATAAGCCGGCTTCCCGTGACGTTGACATCCCCCGGCGAATTAGCTAAAATGCGCATGTCTTCACAGACTGAGATTGGTTTTAATGCCTTGGAGGAGGTCGAGATGAAACGCTTTATCTGCCTGGCCATTGGGCTGGCCATTGCCCTGACCCTTCAGGCCCAGGTACCCAATATCGAGATCCGCAGGATGACCAAAGAAGGCGTCGTCTCAAACCAGAGATATCCCGCCGTCTGCGAGAACCTCAATGGCGAGCGGATCTATACGTTCAGGGGCGGCGATATCCGCGCCCATTATTACTACTACAAGGACGGGAAGTGGGGCGGCGAAGGGGTGATTCCCAACAGCCCGAAGTTCAACAAATATTGGTTTAGCGATATCGTCGCCGACAGCGAGGGAACGTTCCACTTCGTCTGCGAGGAGGCCGGCAAAGCCCTGTACTACGCCTACTTCAAGAACGGCGCCTGGTCCAACATGAAAAAGCTTGGCATCCGGCATGAAGCCACGGTAGCCCTGGGCGTCCGGTCGGACGACACCATCGTGCTCGTTTCCGCCTTCGTCACAAACAGCGGCGGAGGCCTCACCAAGGACATCATTGTCGGGACCAAGCCCCCATTATCGACTCAGTTTTCCAACTTCGCGAATATCACCAAGGACCGCAAAGCCAATACCATGGTGGACCTCGCGATCGACGCCGACGATAATACGTGGATCTCCTACAAAATGGAGTTCCCGATGGAGCAAAAAGACATCCTTGAGACGATCCTTCACGGGCTGAACAAAGCCCAAAAGGACATTTATTGGGAAAACGTGACCAATCAGCCCGGCTGGACCTGGTATTCCCAAGTCGAAATCAACAGCCAGGGCAAAATCATGGTGACCTGGATGAGGTCCCAACTCAAGGCCTACTTTTCCCGCGTCTATGATCCGGCGACGAAGACATGGACCGGAGAGGCGGAAATTTCCTCGGGTCCGCTCCGTCCCTGGTGCTCGATGTACAATAAACTCCTGTTCCGGGATTCGAATTTCTATTGGGTCGGACTCAGAGACGACCGCTTTGTCGTCCTTTACAAATACAATGAGGAATCGAATTCATGGTCCTTGGTCGCCAACGTCTCGGACGCTCCGGCGACTTGGTGCTCCGCACAGATGGGCGCCGACAGCATCCTGATCAGCTGGGACACCCTCAAAGAACCCACGGTCTGTTTCCTGACCACAGTCTCCAACATCTTCCCGCCCCCTCCCATCAAAGTCCAGTCCCCCCTCAATCTCGCCGTGGAAAGGAAGTTCGAGCGCAGCTTCTTTGGCGGGTACAGCTTTAACACCCTGAGCTGGGAAGCCAACCCGGTGAACATCGAGGAGGGGATCACGATAACGGCCCAGAATGTCTACCGGAGGGAAAGGACGGCCGACAGCACTCAATGGGCTCTTCTCACCACGCTTGCGGCGGATGTTTACAGCTACTTAGACAATAACGTCCCCACCGACAGCGATTATGTGTATGCGGTCACGTGCGTAGAAAGCAGCGGCAAAGAAAGCCCGATTGTCGAACCGACCAGCGAGCAGGCCTCCAGCATAAGGCCCGTCTCAGGCTCAAAGATTTCCTCAGTCCGTTCCAATCGTTAAGGATTATTTTTATGAATGACCGACCCGATACTTCAAAAACCATGAAATCAATCACAAAGACATCCTTGGTTCTCCTCTTAATCCTGCCCCTTTTCATCGCCGCCGTGCCGCCCGCAGCCGGGCAGGACGAATCCGCGGCGCCGGCGGAAAAGCAGTTCAACCCCCGATTCAAGATAGGTGGATATTTCGAAGGCTGGACGATCAACGATAAGAACCTCAAGTCATTCTTCGGCAGTGGCCAAAGAAACACCTGGGGGTTCGAAGCCTCGGTTCACACACGCTATAACATCGACGTCTGGTACACTTACCGGCAGTACTCGGATGATACGGCAACCCCTGTTTATGGCAACGCTGACCTATTTAAGATCAATGCCAATTCCTTCGGACTGATCTACCGTCCGTTTAGGTGGAGTGTGCTCGAACCGTTCATCGGGGCCGGCGCCGAATTCTACTCCTATTCAGAAACAATCGAGGGGCAAACCGACCTTAAACCGACGCACGGCAACGCCAGCGGCGTTCATTTCCAAACCGGAGTTTACATCAATGTCACAAAGTTCCTGTCCGGAAAGCTCTTTTTCCGCTTGAACAGCGTGAACGAAACGTTGGCCCAGCCTCTGCCCGATGGAACGACGAAGCTCGACCTGGGCGGTAAAGAGTTCGGCATCACCCTCCTCTTCCGCTTTGGGTGAGAATCGAGATCAAGACCACTGGTCAAGGCTACGGGGACCTCTCCGGTGCGCCGAAGAACGGATCATGAGAGGTCCGATCCAGCCCTCGTCCGGTGGTCATCGTCTCCGGCTTTTGTTATAATGTCCGCATGTTGATCGCCGGAATATCCGCCTATTACCACGACAGCGCCGTGGCCCTGGTCCGGGACGGGAAAATCCTTTTTGCCGCCCAGGAAGAGCGGTTTTCCCGGAAAAAGCATGACTTCCGATTCCCGGAACGGGCGCTGGACGAGTGCTTTCGCTATTCCGGGGTCCAGGCTCAAGACCTCGATTACGCCGTTTTTTACGAGAAGAGTCTGCTGAAGTTTGACCGCCTGATCTCCACGTATATGCAATTCGCCCCGCGGGGCCTGCGGAGTTTTCTGTCCGCCATCCCGTTGTGGTCCAAACAAAAGCTCTTCATCAAGGAACATATCCGGGAAAAGATCGGGCGCCGGGAAATCCCCGTCCTCTTCCCCTCCCACCACGAAGCCCACATCGCCTCCGCCTTCTACCCCTCCCCTTTCCAGGAAGCCGCCGTCATCACCATCGACGGCGTGGGCGAATGGGACACCATGACGATCGCCGCCGCCTGGGACAATGATTTCGAGATCCGCAAGCGGATCACTTTTCCCCATTCCCTCGGCCTCCTTTATTCGGCTTTCACTTACTTCACCGGTTTCAAGGTCAATTCCGGCGAATACAAGCTGATGGGGCTTGCGCCTTACGGCGAGCCCAAGTATGCCGACCTGATCAAGAAAGAACTGGTCGATGTCCGCAAGGACGGGTCCTTCCGTCTCAACCTTGGGTATTTCAGCTACCATACCGGCCTGACGATGACCGACCGCCGCTTCGAGAAACTGTTCGGTGCACCAAGGCGCCGGCCGGAAACCTCGATCCGTCCGATCGACATGGATCTGGCGGCCTCGATCCAAAAGGTGCTGGAAGAGATCATGCAGAAAATCGTCCGCCATGCCCGCGAGCTCGTCGATTCCGACAACCTCTGCCTGGCCGGCGGCGTGGCTCTCAACTGTGTCGCCAACGGCAAGATCCTGAAAGAGCAGATCTTCAAGAATGTTTGGATCCAGCCGGCGGCGGGAGATGCCGGCGGTGCCCTGGGGTCGGCCCTGGCCGTCTGGCACAAGCATCTGAAAAACCCCCGCCAGACGGACGGCCGGCATGATTCCCAACAGGGTTCGTTTTTAGGCCCCTCTTACAGCAGCGAGGAGATCCGTTCCTTTCTCAAGGAGCGCGGGATCCCGTTCATGGAAATGCCCTGGCCGGAGCAGAGCCGCAAGGTGGCCGAACTCATCGCCGCCGGCAAAGTCGTGGGTTTTTTTCAGGGCCGGATGGAATTCGGTCCGCGCGCCCTGGGCGGACGCAGCATCCTCGGCGACGCCCGCTCCTCGGAGATGCAATCGAAGATGAACCTGAAGATCAAGTTCCGGGAATCGTTCCGCCCCTTTGCCCCTTCGATGCTCGAAGAGCATACCGCCGAGTACTTCGATTTCCATCACCCCTCCCCCTACATGCTTTTGGTCTACGATATCCGGGAAAAATACCGCAACCCGCTCTCTGACGAGGAGATGAAACGCAGCGGCCTCGACAAACTCTACAACGTCCGCTCCGCCGTCCCGGCCATCACCCATGTCGATTACTCGGCCCGCCTCCATACCGTCAACCGCGAAACAAACCCCCGTTACTATGATGTTATCGACCACTTTTACAGGCTGACAGGTTGTCCGATCATCATCAACACTTCGTTCAACGTGCGCGGTGAGCCCATCGTGGAAAGCCCGCAGGATGCCTACCGCTGCTTCATGCGGACCAATATGGATTACCTGGTATTGGAGAACTTCCTGGTTGAAAAGAGGCCCCAAGACCTGATCCAGATGGATGAAAACTGGATGAAGGAGTTTCCGCTCGACTGATGAAAACCATTGAATTCAAAGCCAGGCAGGTCCGGTTGTTTCTGGGGCTGCTCTGGGTCTTCCTGGGCATCGGCGTTCTTAGGGTCGTTCCCGCTTCCGATCTCCAAGGACGGCTCCTGCGGTTCGGCATCGCCACAGCTTTCGTAGCTTTATTCCTGTTCCGGCCAAAACTTTTCTTCCCTATATTCCGGCTGATCATGATCGGCAGCGGCTTCTTAGGCAATATCATTTTCCTGGCCATCTCCACCCTGGTCTTTATCCTGATCCTCACTCCCCTCTCCCTGACCATGCGCCTGTTCGGGAAACGGTTCATGGCCGCGCGCCTGGAGCCGCAACGGGACTCCTATTACGAACGGCCGGAAGATCCGACCGGATATGAGCATCAGTTCTGAATGATTCGTGAAGCGAGAGGCGGATAATATGGCGAAATTATCGATCCTCAAGGAAATCTGGGATTTCATCAAGCATAGAAAGCGATATTGGATGGTGCCGATCATCATCATCCTGGTGCTGGTCGGACTCCTGCTGTTCCTCACCGAGGGCAGCGCCATCGCTCCCTTCATCTACACCCTGTTCTGAGCCCCGCCGCCGCCGATGAAAAAATGGCTGCTCCGCCTCATGGTCGTGTCCGGTGTTACGCTCCTGACCCTGGGGGTCCTGGAATTCGCCGTTCGCCTGGCCTGGAAAAAACTCCAGGGTCCGATCATCCCCCTGTCTTTGAAGACGCATCGCCTCAGCGCCGATCCTCTTCTCGGCTATGAATTGATCCCCGGCAGCACCTCATTCGAGGATCAGGTCTGGTACCGGATAAGCCCCCAGGGGATTCGCGACCAGCGCGTACTCGCCATACCCAAGCCGGCCGGTGTATACCGCATCGCCGCTCTCGGCGATTCCTTCACCTTCGGCATGGCGGTGGAGGAAGAGGACGCCTGGCCGAGGCTGTTGGAAGCGGACCTGGCCGGACGGCGCGCCGTGGAAGTGATCAACTTTGGAGTCATGGGCTACGACACCACCCAGGAATCCCGGCTACTGGAAACCAAGGTGACGGCGTTTCAACCTGACCTGATCATCATCGGCTATTGTCTGAACGACGTCGGGGTGCTCAGCCGCGAGCGCCGGGTCTTAAGCCAATACCGCGGGTATAACGATTTTTTCATGACCGGCCTTCCCTGGCTGGATCGATTTCTGGGGAAATCCCGGCTTTACCTCCTGACGAAAAACCGCCTTTTCCTTTTGAAGACCCGGGCCGACGTCCAGAAAACCCGCTACTCTCCGGATGGCCGGAAGGTGCTGCGCCTCGGTTACCAGGGATTCCTCATAAGTGCCTACCAGGAAGCGGAAAACCGCGGCCGCCTCCAGGCGGCCTTCGACAAGGTCAGACAATCCGCTCAAGGACTAGGGATCCCGGTAATCGTGGCCATCTACCCCGAGTTGGAGCATTTTGAGGCGTATCCCTACAGGGACGTCCACATAGATGTCAAGGGACTGGCGGAGGACCGGGGATTCCTGGTCGTCGACCCCCTGGAGAAATTTCTGCAACTTGACCCACGCGACGTGCGCATCAGCGACTCCAACGCCCATCCCAATCGCCGGGGCAACGAACTTTTTGCCGCCGCTGTGGCCGGCGCTGTCATCACTCTTGCAGGTTGGCAATAAAGCCGATGTCGATTATGATGAACTGGAAGACCGGGCGACAAATGATATCCGCACAAAGGTGAGGTCGATATGGCCACCGGCTTCTTTTCACGCGGGAGTGCCGCAGCGCAGTTTGGGCGGCTCCGCGCCTGGCTGACCGGAAACCGGTCTTTCTGGATCGGCGCGGCGATCTTCTTCTCCGTCTTTCTGATCACCCGACTCCCCTATTTCCTCTACTACCGGAGCACCGTACTGAATCCCGATAGTTCCGGCTATTTCATGATCGTGGACCAGATGACCAACGGGTTCTGGCCGAACCTTTCGATCCGGACGATCGGTTATCCTCTCTTTCTCAAGCTCATTTATCTGCTCTTTTCCTCGAGCTTCGCGGTGGCCGCGGCCCAGCACGGAATCACTTTGGTTTCACGCCTCTTTTTCATCCGGGTCATGGCCCGCGCTTTCCCGGGACGCCCCTTCCTCCCCATCGCGGTTTCCCTCGGCCTCGCCGGCCACGCCGCAACTTCTTGGCACGTCCTCTCCGATTCCTCCTATATGACCGACAGCCTATTTGTAAGCGCGGTCGTCATGACCCTCGGACTGCTGACGTTGGGGCTCGCGGGACGAAAAAGATCCTCGTTTGTCTGGGCGTCCCTTTCCGCAGCCACGGCTGTCCTAATCAGGCCCGCAGGTATTTTCCTGATCCCCGTCCTGGCGCTTGCCTTGATCTTCATGATCCGGAACAAGTTCGGCCGGGGTCCCCTTATCGCAGCCGTCCTGCCCTGCGCGGCCGTCCTCCTTTCCCAGATGACTTACAATGCCCTGGTCATCAAGTCTTTCACGCTTTCGGGCTTTTCCGAGCACGCTCTGATTTCCCTGACTTCCACGTTTCTCGAGCCGAACCCCTCATACGGTGCAACCGCCAACCACGCCATTAAACGATGCCGAGCCGTTTTCAAAGAAAAGGATCGCCGCGTCCTCGAGACCTCCCTGAATCCCTGGGCGATAAACCGGGTTTTCAGGCGATACTATGAACGTAACCGCGTCCGGATCGCCGCCGCGTTCCTGGCCGTAGAGCCCAAAGATAAATACAACCTCTATATCGAGTGGCGTCCCCTCTGGCACCGCATGGCCAGGGACGCCCTCCGACTGCACCCCGGCACAGCCCTGAAGTATTTTTGTTCCAACCTGTACATGGTTTTCGTATCGAGGCTCTGGGGACAAGCCGACCTCTACCAGGAACTCCGTCATAATCGCCTGGACCGCCAGCGCAAATTCAAGATGATTCGTGATATCGGGAGGCCGGACTCGAGCTTCAGCCGGCGTTTCACTACGCGGGCCTATGCCTCGAGTCTCACGCCCGAGGGATTCGAGCGCTCCATGCTGCCCGAGCTTTACGGCCCGGACGGGCTTCCCCGCGTCCTGGATTCTTTTCCCTACAAACGCGGGGAGCAGCACTCCGCCTCTTTACCCGAAAGCCTGCACCGGCGTCTGATCAGCGTTCATAGCGTACTTCTGCGCAATCCGGGATGGACGCTCGCGTTCCTGGCGGCCTGGCTTTTCTCGTTCGCGCGCGTCATCCGGACGGGATTCCGCCACCGCGGAGCGTTCACTCTTTTTTCCCTGACTTCGGCGGCGCTACTCTATGGATTTCTCGTGGCCGCCCTCGCCTATCCCTATCTGCGCTACACGTACTGCCTCGAGTTCGTCTATTACCTGTCCCCTTTTATCTGGCCGATCGCTCGGGGCCACGACAATGACGGCGTCCCGGACTCCAAGGTAGTCAATCGAAAGGCCGGAACATGAGGATGGGGCTGATCACAGAGTAGCCTCCCCTCCAACCCGGTTATTTGCCTTTGGAATGCTCACAGCCCGCGTTGGGACAAGTCCAAGGCGGACGGCAAGGCCGATTGACGGACCTCCGTTCCTTCTGGTAACATGAGTTGGTTGTCCCATGAAGATCAAGACGATCCTTATTGCAGCGGGAGTCCTGGCCGCGGCCCTGGTCCCCGCCTGGCTACTGCTGCGCAAGCCCTCCCCGCGGCCAAACGTCGTTGTTGTGGTCATCGACACCCTGCGGATCGATCACCTTCCGTTCTATGGCTATCCCAAGGAGACGGCGCCGTTCCTCTCCAAGCTGGCCGCGCAGGGAGTCGTGTTCGATAAGGCTTATGCCGCTTCCTCCTGGACAGCACCGGCCACCGCCTCGATCTTCACGGGCTTGTACCCCTTCCAGCACGGCGTCGTCATGGGCCTGATGGCCCAGATGAGGCTGATCAAAAGGTACCCCAAAATCAAAATCAATCGGATCCCCGAAGAAGTGACCACCCTGCCGGAGGTTTTTCGCGGGGGAGGCTACCGGACCTTCGGGATCTCGGATAACGCCAACATCTCAGAAGGGCAGGGCTTCGCCCAAGGCTTCGACCGGCTTCTCGTCTCGGTTCACAAGGGCGCACGGTACATCAACCAGCAGGCCCTCGATCTGGAAAAGGAGATCCGGGCCGGAGGCCCCTACTTTCTCTACCTTCACTACAACGATCCCCACATGCCCTACAGGATCGAACTGGACGAGAAAGAAATGACCGGGGATCACACCACAGACCTGAAAGCGATGTACGACAAGGAGATCGCTCTTGTGGATGGCCGTCTGGAAGAACTCTTCGCCCGGTTCGGGTGGTCGAAAAACACGCTCCTCATCGTCACCTCCGATCACGGTGAAGAGATGATGGAGAAGGGCTTCTACGGGCACGGACAGTCACTTTACAATACCGTTATTCATGTCCCTCTGTTGTTTTCCTGGCCAGAACGGAAGCTCTTTGCCGCGAAGCGCCCGGCGGTCAATGTGTCTACGATGGACATCCTGCCGACGCTCGCTTCCTTCCTGGGCTTCGATGAGGTGGATGGGCTCGCCGGGCAGGACCTCACGCCCGTGCTCAAAGGAAAGACCGGCGCGGCCGCTAAACGTTACATTTATTCGCACCTCCATCTCAGAGCGAACACTCCCAAAGCGAGCCTCCAGGAAGCGTCCATAAACGGCGACCATAAATATATCTTCGAGGCCCCCGATACTCACTTTCTTTTTGACCTGAAGCAGGATCCCGGGGAGGACCGGAACCTCTATGCGCAGGACCGGACGACGGCTCAGACGCTGGCGGCGAACCTCTTCTCCTTTGAAAAGTCTTGCCCCCGCTACAACGCAGACTACGTAGATATCCCACTCGACAAGCAGAGCATCGAACAGCTGCGCTCGCTCGGCTACGTCCGCTGAGCACGTGAGCCGAAACCCCGGTTAGCCCCTTTGTCAATCTCCGCCGAGCTTGAGATCGTACCGGCCAGAGCCGACATTAATGATAAAGTTCCCCTGGGCCTTATCGACGCTTTGGACGCCGGCAACTCCAGCCCCGTATCCCTTGCCGTCCCAAATGACTTGATCGCCTTCCCGGATTGTCACGTTCTCCAGGTTGAACTGTGGAATAATGATCTCGGCCCTGCTCCCCACGGGAATGACGGCTTCCAGGCGAACACTGTGTTCATCGCGGGACCATGACGAAGTCACCTCGCCTCGCACTGTCCGGGTCGTCCCCGCCGCAAATCGCAGATCCCTTACCATTTGAGGCGCTATCCGGATCTTTTCGAAACCCACGGACCCCGCCGCCTGGTTGATCCCCGCCAGGGCCTTATAAAGCCAGGAACCCACGCTGCCGAACATGGGATGGTTGTGGGAATTCATCGATGGCCCCTGGCGAAGCTGCCAGAGCTCCCAGAGAGTGGTCGCCCCGCTCTCGATCATGTATCCCCAACTCGGGTAGGTGGTCTGAACGGCGATGTCGTAAGCCAGGTCGGACGCGCCGCTTGCAGACAGGAGCTCCATGATGTACTTGGTGCCGATAATGCCGGTCGTGAGATGGGAGTTGTTCTTATAGACGATGTTATCAAACAGGTTTCCCCAGACCCCTCCCCTCTCGCCATCGGGCACCATGTCCAGGAAAAGCGGAAGCGCATTGGCCGTTTGCGTTCCGTTGCCGTAGCCTCTCGTCTTCGGGTCGAAGTATTCCCGGTGAAAAGCCGTTTTTATGACCGCCGCCAGATCCCCATAGATTTTGACATCGGCCTCCTTCCCGAGGACCTTGGCCATCTCGGCCAAGACCTTGGCGTCATAGTAATAGTAAAAAGAAGAGACGATGCTTCCGGGAGTCTTGTCCACGGCCACCCAGTCCCCATAGTAGCTGAACTTGACCAGGCCGCCTTCGGCCCGGGTGCGAAGATACTCGACATATTTCCTTATCCCCTCATAGTGCTCTTCGAGGATCCGCCGGTCGCCGTAGTATTGATAGACGTACCAGCAGAGGAGCGGGTAGGCCGTTCCCCAGGCCGGGTCGGCCGGCCGCGATCCCCAAACATGAGGAACCGTGTCTGTGATCGTCCCCTTCTCGTCCTGGACGTCGCGGATGTCGCGGAGGAAGTTCGTGTAGAATGCGGCCATATCGAAGTTATAGATGGCTTCCTCGGCCGTCCCCTGGGCATCCCCCATCCAGCCCATACGCTCGTCCCGCTGGCAGCAGTCGGTCGGGATGCTGTGAAGGTTCGTTTTTTGCCCCCAGACGATGATCCTCTGCAGGCTGTTCAGGACCGGCTTGGAACAGGCGAAACTCCCCACCGGCTCGACGGCCGTGTGGACGACCCGTCCCCGGATGGCATTGAGCGCCGGAACGCCCGGATAGCCGCTGAGTTCGACATAGCGGAAGCCATGATAAGTGAAGCGGGGTTCCCAGATTTCCTCTCCGTCACCCTTCAGTATGTACGCGTCCTCGGCCCGCGCTCCCCTCAGGTTCTCCGGGTTGATCATCCCGTTGTCATAGATCATTTCGGCAAAGCGCAGCTTGACCGCCGTCCCGCGGGGCCCCCGTACCCGGAGCTCAACCCAGCCGCTGAAATTCTGGCCCATGTCGTAGACGTAAACGCCCGGTTTGGGGCTGGCCATCTTGAGCGGGACAAGGGTGTCCACCACTTGAATGGGAGGCATCATCTGAGCCGAGAGAACGCCTTTCGGCCCGGGGAACGTTTCCGCAGCGCTCCATGAGCTATCGTCATAGCCCGGGCTGTCCCAGCCCGGCGTCTCGAGGCGGGCATCATATGTCTCGCCGTTATAGATGCTGTCGGCTACAATGGGACCATCCGCCGCTTTCCAGGAGCC
Organism: uncultured Eubacteriales bacterium; assembly: GCA_964353705.1. GTDB lineage: Bacteria > Acidobacteriota > Aminicenantia > Aminicenantales > UBA8522 > UBA8522. Next base: position 42,609 of record CAYGXD010000006.1, read on the forward strand.
GTCGCTGACCACCTCGAACCTGTCCCCGCCCTCGAGCTCAATATCGATCTGGACAAGCAAAGCCTTTGCCTTCAGCCAGCCCTGGCCGAGCATAACGGCTGCGGCATTCCGGCCCGGCTGGAGATAGCGGGTCACATCGTACGTCACATAGAGGACGCGTTTGTCATAGGTCGTCCAGGCAGGGTCAAGGACGTTCCGGCCGACCTTATGCCCGTTCAGACGAAACTCCGAATAGCCGAGGCCGCAGACATAGGCGCGCGCCCGGACAGGCTTTTTCCCGAGCTCGAATTCCTTGCGGAACAGGCTCTTCCCGCCGATCCATCGGCCCTTCCAGTCCGCCTGGGATAAGAGTCCCGTGTCGAAACGGGCGACCTGACTGAACGGGCTGGGACGGCCATCCTTATCCCAATATCTGACCCTCCAATAATAGGAACGGCCGCTCCGGAGCGCCGTCCCGGCGTAGACGACATGGACTGACTCCGCCGAATCCACCTTGCCGCTCGCCCAGATTTCTCCCCGTTCTGTGCCCGGCTCGGCGGAAACCAAGATTTCGTAGGCACTTTGAGCCTGTCCCCTTTCCCCGTGCTCGAGAATCCAGGAGAGCCGGGGCTTGGGTGTATCCACTCCGAGTGGGTTGATCAAGTATTCGCAACGCAGACCCGTCGGCGGCTGCGGTCCCTTTATTTCCTCAGCATGCAAGAGGACGGCAAAAGCAAGAAAAGTGCACACGGTGAGAAGCAAGATGACTACACTAGGTGAAAGACGCATCGGCTCCCTCCTTGGATCAGGTTGATAGGCGACATTGTATCAAAGTCGTGCTGCGTCCCACAAATAACTTGACTGCGGGGTGGCCGATGGAAGCGGGCTGTTTGACAATCACAAGGCGGCGGATAGAATATGCCCGCATGCTTAAGAACAGGCTCGTCTACATAGCCCTGTCCGTCCTCGTTTCCATTGGACTGCTCTGGCTCCTGCTTTCCAATGTCAAAACAGAGGACATCGTGCAGACACTGTCGCGGATCTTTGTCCCCGCCTTGCTGGTCTATATGGCGACAGCCCTTACGGCCGCCTGGCTCAGGGCCTGGAGATATAAGTGGCTGCTCCGGCCTCAGCCGATAAGCTGGCCGAACATGTTTCTTGTCACCTTCATCCGGAACAGCCTGATCGACCTGCTGCCCGCCCGGCTCGGGTCTCTCTCTTATATCTACGTGCTCAACAAGAGGCTGGGCTTTCCCTTCGAAACAGCGACCTCGAGTTTTGTCCTGGCGTTTGTCCTCGATTTCCTGACTATCAGCCCCTTCCTCATCGTCGCCATCCTGGCTGTCGGCCTGGGCTCCAACACCCTGTCCACTCCGGCTCTCCTCCTTATCGCCGCCGCCTTTTTTCTTCTCGTTTTCCTGGTCTATTGGAAGCTCATTCCGGCTTCCCGGATCTTTCTCGCAGTTTTCCGGCGGGTGCTCCGGCTGGGGAGGCTGGAAGAGCGGGCAAGGGCCCGGACCGCCGTTCAAAAAATCGAGCTGACCATCCAGAGCCTGGAAGCCGTCCGCCGGCAGGGACAGGCTGTCCCGATATTCATCCTGTCCCTGTTCATCCGGCTCGCCAAATACATATCAGTCTACGCCCTTTTCTTCGCGCTTCTCCGCAGCCACGGTTTTTCGCTCGGCGACCTCAATTTCTGCACTTTCATCTTGGGGCTGAGCGGAGCGGAACTGACTTCGGCGCTCCCCATCAAGGGCCTGGCCGGATTCGGCACCTGGGAATCGGCCTGGGCGTTGACCTTTCGGCTGATGGATTTCGATCCGCGGCTGGCCGTCATCTCGGGGATCGGGGTCCACCTGATCACCAATGTCTTCGAGTATTCGCTCGGCCTCGGGAGCATCCTGATCCTGGCCTGGCCGTATCTCCGGAAAAAGAGGAAGGCATGATCGCCTTTGAAGATCATTTGGGGATGTCCGAAGCCGCCAAAAAGAAAATCCTCAGGACGGCCCTCTCACGGGGCGGGGATTTCGCCGATATCTATGCCGAGTATCGACTTTATACTTCGATCTATATGGAAGAAGACATCATCAAGGAAACCGCCGAGAGCGTAAGCCTCGGTGTGGGGGTCCGGGTGATCTCGGGAGAGAAGACCGGCTACGGCTATACGAACAACCCTGCGATCGAAAGCATCATCAAAGCCGCCCTGACCGCAGCCTCAATAGCCGATTCGGGAAAAACGGTCTCCCTTCCCGTTTTCAGGAAAATCCAACCGCCTGAGGACCGTTACCCGCTGGCCCGGCCGGTCCATCTGGCGACTCTCGAGGACAAGATCGAAATCGTCAAGCGCGGCTACCTGGCCTGCCAGAAGTCCGACCCCAAGATCAAGAAAGTGAAGGTCCTCTTCCAGGACCATGTTCAGTTTGTTTCCGTGGTCAATTCGGAAGGATGGGAGGCCGAGGACGCCCGGCCTCAGATGAGGCTGGTCTGTACGGCGGTCGCCGAAAAGGAACGGCGCAAGGAATTGGGATTCTCCGGAGGAGGCGGCCGGGTCGGACTGGAATACTTTGAGCAAACGCTTTCTCCTGAACGGATCGGCCTGGAGGCGGCTGAGGAAGCGCTGCTCCTCCTCGAGGCGGTCGCGGCTCCCGCCGGGGAAATGCCGGTCGTCCTTGCGCCTGGGCACGCCGGGGTCCTCGTCCACGAGGCGGTCGGTCACCTGCTCGAAGCCGACTTCAATCGCCAGAAAACGTCGATCTTCTGGGACAAGCTCGGAAAGCCCGTCGGCTCTCCCTTGCTCACGATCTACGACGATCCCACCCGGCCTTCATTCCGCGGTTCCTATAACATAGACGACGAAGGAACCCCTCCATCAAAGACTCTGCTCATCGAGCGCGGTGTTGTCCATTCCTTCCTTCAGGACAGGTTGTCGGCCCGCTTGATGGGCCGTCCGCTCACCGGACACGGACGGAGGCAGGATTACACCTGTATCCCCATTCCGCGGATGTCCAACACCTATGTGGACGCGGGCCAGGACGATCCCGAGGAAATCCTCAGGTCCGTGACCAAAGGGATCTATGCGGAGAAATTCGAGGGCGGGCAGGTCGAGGACTCGGGAAAGTTCACCTTCTCGATAAGCGCCGGCTATCTCATCGAGGGGGGAAGACTGACCGCACCCATCAAACAGGCCACGCTCATCGGCACGAATATCGACATTCTCCAGAAAATCGAGAAAGTCGGCGCCGACCTCACCTTCGGCCTCCAGACGGGGACCTGCGGCAAGGACGGCCAGGAAGTGCCCGTAACGGACGGCTGCCCGACCATCAAGATCTCCAAGATGACCGTGGGAGGCCAATCATGACGGAAGGACCCAAAGGCCCTTCTCTCCTTGACCTGGCCGAGAGCGTCGTCCGCAGCGGAAAAGCCTGCGGCGCCGACGAGATCGAGGCCACCGTGAGCGACGGCCGCGAGTTCAGCGTTGATGTGCGCCGGGGGCAGATCGAGAATCTGGTCGAGGCGGGCTCGCGGGGGCTGAGTTTTCGCGTCATCAAAGACAAGAAAACAGCCCACGCCGCCACTTCCGACCTTGAGGAGGAGACGATCGCGAGGCTTGTCAGGAACGCGGTCAGCCGCGCGGCGCTGGGCAGCCCTGACGAATGCGCCGGCCTTCCTCATCTCTCTTCAGAAAAGGCCGATATCCCTTCGCTCCGGCTCTTCGACCCTGAAGTTTCAGGCCTCGAGCCGGCCCGGAAGATCCGTCTGGCCCTGGAAACCGAACGGATCGCCCTGGAGGATAAGCGGATCACCAATTCCCACGGGGCGAGTTTCATCACGAACGAGGTCACCACCGTCCTGGCCGGATCCAATGGTTTCCTCGGCTCCTACGACCAGACCTTCTGCAGTCTGAGCGTCGGGCTTCAGGCCGGAGATACGGATGAAAGGGTCGAAGATTATTGGGTGTCCGTGGACCGCTTCTTTAAAAACCTGGAGTCCCCCGAGACTGTGGCGAAACAGGCCGTCGAGAGGACTGTCCGGCAGCTCAACCCCCGAAAGATACGGACCCAAACGGTGCCCCTCATTTTCGAGCCGGATATGACCGATTGGCTGATGGGGTTCCTCTTCTCCTGCATCTCGGCGGTCGCCGTCTATCAGAAAACGAGTTTTCTGGCAGGCCGGCAGGGAGAGCGGATCGGGAACGAAAATGTCACGGTCGTCGACGACGCGCTGATGCCCGGAAAGCTCGGTTCGCGGCCGTTCGACAGTGAAGGCGTTCCCTGCCGCAAGACGACCGTTTTCGACCGGGGAGTCCTCCGGCGATACCTCTCCAATACCTATGCCGGCCGCAAGCTGAAGCTCCCGACAACCGGGAATTCGGACGGCGGAGGGGTCGGTCCGAATAATTTCTTCCTTGTCCCGGGGACCTTTTCCCCCCAGGAAATGATCGCTTCAATGGACAGGGGCCTCATTCTCACCCGGACTATCGGGCACGGACTCAACCCGGTCACAGGAGACATATCCAGGGGGGCTTTCGGTCTTTGGGTGGAAAGAGGAGAGATCGCGTTCCCTGTCTCCGAGGTGACTATCGCCGGGAATCTGGGAGAAATTTTGAGCCAGATCGAAATGGTGGGCAATGACCTGGATTTCCGTTCCCCCGTCTGTGGTCCCACTATTAAGGTCGGAGCGTTGACCGTAGCCGGAGAGTAGGCTCAGCCGAACCGGTTGATGTGGAGGACCGAACTCAGAGGTCTCTTGGGAACATGAAGTGTCCCTTCGTCATCCTGCCAGTATTTGACGGACTCCGTGGATTCTTCGGTGACCGGAGCCTCATCGGGATAACCGATGGCCAGCACGCAATCGATCCTGAAACCCTGGGGAACACTCAGGATATCCGCCAGCTTCTCTCTTTCGACGGAGAGCAGCCAGCAGCTTCCCAGCCCTTCTTCCCTGGCCGCCAGGATCATGTTCTGCATGGCCGCCCCGACATCATATTCAAAACCCTTCTCACGCACGCCGAGGTTGACGAGCGTGACAACATAGGCCATCGGCTCCTGGCCGGGTAGCGGATTTCCCCTCGGAGCTATGTAGGCGGCCCACTTCAGGCAGGGAAAGACGGCCCGGCGGACCTCCGCGTCGTCGACAACGATAAATTCCAGGGGCTGGAGGTTGGCCGCAGAGGGAGCGAGCCTGGCGGTGTCCACGAGCCTTTCGAGCAGTGAGCGGTCGACAGCGAGCGGCTTGAACCGGCGGATCGTGCGCCGGCGGAGGATAAGATCCAAAACGCTCATCGGGTCATCCTTCGCCCAGGATGGACGTTAGCTTTTCGGCGTAGAGGCGGCTGGTTTCATCCTGGGTCACAAGCTCGATCTGCCGGGGCGAGGCGACACCAAGGCCGAGCTGGGCGGCCCGCCTGATCTGCTCCTGATCGAAGATCCGGGAACCCATAATGGCCTCATTGGATCCCAGTTCTTTCAAGACGGCGACACCTACGGCGTCCACGGCGATGCGGTCGGTACCGGCTATGACGACATCTCCAGCCACCTTCTTGCCCGTCGAGGGGCCTCCGTCGACAAATGCCTCCAGGCCGTCCATAACGATGAGCTTGGGGGAATAGGCCGTATTGATCTCGGCGATCATCAGGCGCTGGTCGGCCGAGCTATGGAGTTCTCTCATCAGTTTTTTGGGTGTGGCTCCAACGGCCAGCTTCAGGGACAAGCTGAAGACACCTCCATACTGGTGCGTCTTGAGACAACATGTGGCGACGATGTAATCCGCTTCGACAAGGGATTTGGGCGCAAAAAAACCTTCCGGCCAATGATTTCCCGGCGGATTAAAGTGTTTCCAGCCGTCTTCCCCCAGATCCTCGAAATTGATGACCTTGAACCCGAGCTCCTCGGACAGAGCGAATATCCCCTTATCCTCCATCACCTTCTGCGTCGGCGGAGGACCGCTTCTCTCTCCCAGGGTGATATCGGCCGCTCCCCTGGACTTGATCTCTTCAACAAGCGCCTTGAGCGTGCCATTGTGTGTGCCGGCCGGGAACGGGTCGGCCGTATTGAAGTTGGGTTTTATGAATATGCGCCTTCCCTTCATGGGTGGGGGGTTGAGAAGGCGCACGGCTTCCTTGACGCCGGACGCCCGGTCTTGGGTCTTGACGATCGCGATTATCGTCTTCCCTTCCCCCGCCTCCGCTTCCTGCCTCCCGAAACGGAAAGCCGGGACAGCAGCCAGGCTGGAAAGCGACGCTTTCAGAAAATTCCGTCGGTCCATCGTCTCACCTCCTCATCATCGCAGCGACTCGACGAGGGCTTGGGCCTTTTCGGTCAGAACATCCCAGTCCTCGACCGCAATGGCATTTTTGTCAAGCAGCGCCGTGCCTATGGCGACGCAACAGGCGCCGCCCCGGATGAACTCCCGGGCGTTCTCCAGGCTGACGCCTCCGGTGGGCATCAGACGGACCTGGGGGAGCGGGCCCTTGAGGTCCTGGAAGTACTTGGGCCCAACCGAAGTCGCCGGAAACACCTTGACGACGTCCGCCCCGTGCTCCCATGCCGCAAAAATCTCGGTGGGAGAAAGGGCGCCCGGCGCTACAAAGATGTCGTTCTTTCGGCATGATGCGATCATATCATAATTAGTGATCGGGGAGACGACGAACTCCGCCCCTGCCCGGATGACCGCTTCGGCCGTCGCCGCATCCAGGACCGTCCCCGCGCCGATCAGGGTGTCAGCCGGTTTCCTCTTGGCCATTTCGGCGATGATCTGGAGTGCGGACGGAGTCGTCATGGTGATCTCTATGGCGCGCACCCCCCCTTTCTCTATCGCTTCGACGACCCGCATCAGCTTGGCCGCATCCGACATCCGGATGACGGCGATCACCTTGGTCGCCAGGATGATATCGAGGACCTCATCTTTTCTCATCTCCGCTCCTCCCGGCGATAGTCCTTTTTACCTCTTGATCCGGCCGGACCTCTCTCCCTTCATCAAGGCGAGAACGTCACTCTCTGAAGTCAAGTTGAAATCCCCCGGCAGAGAATGCTTCAAGCAGGACGCGGCCACGGCGAAGGACAGCGCTTTTTCCTCGTCGCCGAAAAGGTCGAGCCCGTGGATCAGGCCGGCGGCAAAGGCATCCCCGCCCCCGATCCGGTCCACGATATCCGTTATCTCATAGCGCGGGCCCGGGATGAATCTCTCCCTGTTCCGGAGGACTGCAGACCAGGTGTTCTGATCGGCGCTCCGGCTTTCCCGCAGAGTGACGGCCACGAGCCCGAGGTTGGGAAATCGCTCCAGGATTTGGGCCGTCAGCTTTTCATAGGCTGAAAGGGGAAGTGATCCGGATTCGACATCCGCGTCAACCGGAATCCCCAGGGATTTCTGGTAATCCTCCTCGTTGCCGACGGCGACATCGGCGAACTCGATAATCTTCCCCATCACCTCGGGGGCGGCCTTGCCGTATTTCCAGAGCTTGCCGCGGTAATTGAGGTCAACCGACACCCGGATCCCCTTTTCCCTGGCATTCCGCAGGCCCTGGAGTGTCAGCTCCGCCGCCGCCGCGCTGATAGCGGGAGTGATTCCCGTCGTATGGAACCAATCGATGCCCAGGAACGCCGCCTCCCAGTCGATGGAGCCGGCTCCGGCTTCGGAGACGGCTGAGTTTTCCCGGTCGTAAATGACTTTGCCGGGCCTCTGGTTGGCCCCGATTTCGGCGAAATAAACGCCCAGCCTTTTTCCGTGCCTGAGGATATGGTCTGTTTCCACTCCCCATTTCCGGAGCTCGGAGACCGCCGCATCCCCGATCTCATGGGGAGGGAGAACGGAGATATAGCGCACCCGGTGGCCGAAAACGGCTAACGAAACGGCTACATTGGCCTCTCCTCCTCCAAAGCGGGCGGACAAGAAGGGAGATTGGAAAAGTTTCTCGTTCCCCGGCGGAGAAAGCCGGAGCATTATCTCTCCAAAAGTGGCAACCGATTTCATGGGTACACCAATCCTTGACCTGACGAATTTTATTTACCATAGATCGAAGACAATAGCAAAAACTTGACCATTCCCGAGTTCTGGTTTAAATTGGGTGGGAAGCCCCCGAGAGGTTATATGGCCAAAAAAAGGATATTTATCGTCACCTTCCTCATCACACTCACCGTTTGGCCGCTGCTTTCCGCCGTCAAGCAGGTCAGGGTAACGGCCGAAAGAGCGAGGCTCTATATCGAACCCAGCCGCACCAGCTCTCAGATCGAGGTCGTGGAGAAAGGGACGGTTCTCAACCTGCTTCAGGAAGGGAAAGTCAAAGACGTCTGGTATTATGTCAGCTTCTATTCGCCGCGCTATGCGTCGCGCATCTCCGGTTTCATCCTGGAGACAATGGTCGAGCCGGTCACGGAAGCCCCGCCCGCGGCGCCAAAGAAAGAAGCAGAAGCCCCGCCAATAGCGGAGAAAGCCCCTCCGGCCAAACCTGAGGCGCCTCCCAAAGCCGAAGAAAAGAAAGAAGCGGCGAAGGAGATTCCAGCCCCTCCGCTGACCGTAGAATCTCTGGCCTTTACTACCCCGCCCCGGAACAGAAGCTTCAGCTTCCCCCGGAAGGAAGTCCCCCTCCAGGAAGTAGCCTGGAAGGTGGAAGAAAAACCTCTGTCCCAGGAAGCCAAACCGCCGGTTCCTCAGCCGGTTATCGCGCCAAAGCCGGAAGTAAAGGTGGAGGCTCCGCCCAAGCCCCCCGAGGCCAAGGTGCCTCCCCCGGAGAAAAAACCGGAGCCCAAGGCCGCCGAGCCGCAGCCGGTCAGGGTTGCCCAGGTCAGCCCGCCCCGGAAAGGCCCCGGATTTATCTCGGTAGGGCTGGGCTATGGGTCAACATTCGGCGGCGCAGGAGGCTGCTTTCAATTGAACACCCGGATGGGGCTCTCCCTCCATGCCGGGATCGGCCTTTATCCGACCAGCCTTATCTACTCGGAAACGGATTGGGTCAAGAATGAAGTGATGTGGTCGGTCGGTCTCAAGTACTATCTTCCGCTCTCCTCTTCCTCCTTCTTTCCCTTTGTCGACCTCCAATATGGCGGTCAGAGGGTGGAAGCGGCCCAGGTCGTTATCGGCATATGGGATTATGACTATGTCCTCAGCCAGGAACAGAAATCTCTATCGGGGCCTTCTTTTCTCGGCGGTATAGAACTCCGAAAAGGACGGTTCGGGATCACGGCCGCTGTTGGCGCCGCCTATACGACAACCTCCTGGGAATACTTGCAGAACAAAGTGTCCCTGGTTTTTGATGCCGGGCTCGTGTTCCATTTCTGATGAAAAGAAAGACCTTTCTCCTCATCTTTCTGACGATCTGGGTTTGGGTCCTAGCCGCTCCGTACCTCCCGGCTGCCTCCGCACAGAAGTCTCTCCTCCCTGCGAGCAAGAAAGAAACCACCATCCGTAACCTGACCAAGGAGACCGTCCGCTATACGATCCGGCGGCTCATGCATGACCAGCAACCCATCGTTCGCTATCTTAAACCGGACGCTCTCGACCGCTGGCCCTGTGAGAGCCCGCTCGATGTCTCATTTGACCGGAGCGGCCGACCGGCCAGCTACCGCCTTGAATGCGGACTCCCCTACTCGTTCCGCTACGACGAGGACGATAACCTCGACCTCTACAGCGGCTCGCATGGCCTGTTCGGAGTGGCCGACTTGGCCCCGTTTGTTCCGACGCCGATGGTCGTCGTCGATAAAATGCTCGAGCTGGGCGAAGTCGATGAGAACGACATCCTCTTTGACCTGGGCTGCGGGGACGGCCGGATCGTCATAACGGCCGCCCAGAAGTACGGCACCCGGGGAGTGGGCATAGACATCGACCCCCAGCGCATCGAGGAATCCCTCCGGGCCGTCAAGGAGGCGGGTGTTGACGGCCTGGTTGACTTCCGGCTCCAGGATGTGATGAAAGCGGATATCAGAGAGGCGACCGTCGTCACCCTTTATCTTCTTCCGGAGTCCAATGCTCTTCTCCGGCCGCTTTTAGAGGAACAACTGAAGCCGGGCACTCCTGTAGTCTCCCACAACTATTCCATCCCCGGCTGGGAATCCAAAGAGGTCGCCTACATCACTCTGCAGGACGGAACGGGGCAAGACCATACCATCTTCGCCTACAAGAGATGAGGCGCCCTGAGCCGGCGGATGTAATGAGTACCTCGGTCCTTTTTACCCCCGTCAAGATAGGAATAGCCACGATCCCGAACCGTTTCGTCCGTTCGGCCACGCACGACTTTATGGCCGAGGAGAATGGGTCGGTCACGGACCGTCAGGTCGATCTTTTCCGACGGCTCGCCGAGGGTGAGGTGGGGCTCCTCATCACGGGCCATGCCTATGTCAATCCGGCCGGCAAAGCCAGTCCGCGCCAGATCGGAGTCCATGACGACCGGATGATCGAAGGCTTGAGCCGGATCCCTCGGGCCGTCCACGATTTCCCGACGAGAGTCTTCCTCCAGATCGCTCATGCCGGCCGCCAAACCAAGGAAAAGATCTGCGGCTGCGTCCCTATGGCTCCGTCAGCCGTTTATGAACCTGTATTTAAGCTGATGCCAAGGGCGATGACCAATGAGGAAGTTCAGACCACAAGAGACGAGTTCATTCAGGCCGGACGCCGGGCCCGGCAGGCCGGGTTTGACGGGGTGGAACTCCATGTCGCCCACGGCTATCTTCTGAACAGCTTCATCTCTCCCCATACCAACCGGCGCGAAGATGAATACGGGGGCACCCTCGAGAACCGCGCCCGCATCGTGCTCGAGATTCTCCGCGGGATCAAAAGCACAGCCGGACCGGACTTCCCGGTCATAGCCAAGCTCAATTCCCAGGATTTCCTTCCCGGGGGACTCATCATCGAAGAAAGCCTTGAGATCTCCCGGATGCTCGAGGCCGAAGGCTTGGAAGGCGTTGAGGTCAGCGGGGGAATGTCCGAGGCGGGAAGGGGCTCTGTCTGGGAGGGGCTGCGGTCCGAGGAGGAAGAAGGTTACTTCGTCGATTCCGCTTCCCGCTTCAAGGAGGCGCTCAGGATTCCCGTCTTCGGTCTAGGGGGCCTCAGGACCTTCGCCGTGATGGAGAAAGAGGTCGAGGAGGGCCGGGCTGACCTGATATCCTTGAGCCGGCCGCTCATCCGCGAACCCGGACTGGTCAAGAAATTCCGGCTCGGAGAAGAGTCCAAATCCGAGTGTATTTCCTGCAACAAGTGCTTCAACCCCCGCGGGATTACGTGCGGCGACCTGGCCGTTGCCAATCGTAGAAAGCAGGCCATTAAAGCTCAAAAAGAAAAAGAGCCTTGATGAGCGTCCCGCACTGATTGCTATCGACGTCTCACTTGGCTAAAATAGCTCTTTAAATCGCGCCATGATCGCACGGAAAGGAGAAATCATGCGAAAAAGGCAATCCTTCATCCTGGTCTTGATCCTCCTGGCCTCCCTGCTGCCGTTCGGCTGCAAGGGAAAGCAGGCGTCTATCACTTATCCCGTAACCGCGAAGGGCGACGTGGTGGATGACTACTTTGGGACCAAAGTCGCCGATCCCTACCGCTGGTTCGAGGACGATAAGTCCGAGGCGACAGCGAAATGGGTCGAAGCAGAGAACAAGGTCACCTTTGATTATCTGGCCAAGATCCCGTTCCGGGAGAAGATCCGGACTCGCCTGACCGAGATCTACAATTATCCCCGCTATTCCGCCCCCTTCCGGATCGGGAAATACTACTTCTTCATGAAAAATGACGGCCTCCAGAACCAGGCCGTTATCTATATCCAGGAAGGGCTCGATGGCGAACCGCGGGTCTTCCTCGATCCCAACGCCCTCTCCCCGGACGGAACCACGAGAGCATTTCTCAGCGGCTTCTCCAATGACGACCGCTATGCGACCTACTCGCGGTCCGAGGGCGGGTCGGATTGGACCGAGATAAGGGTCATGGAGGTCGAAACCGGCAAGCTGCTCGAGGACCGCATCCAGTGGACCAAGTTCGGCGGCTCCGCCTGGCAGGGTGACGGGTTCTACTATTCCGGGTTTGAAAAACCGGCTGAGGGCAAGGAACTGACCGCGGCCAACGAGAACCAGAAGATCTATTTTCACAAGCTCGGGACGACCCAGGCCGAAGACCAGTTGATCTACGAAGACCCCGCCCATTCGCGCCGTTATCATAATGTGGATGTAACGGAAGATGAGCGCTTCCTCTTCCTTTCGACCTCGGAAGGGACCTACGGGAACGAGCTCTATTTCAAGGACCTGAAAGCGAAAAAGCCTGCGTTCGTCCCCCTCGTCCAAGGGTTTGAACACAGCACCGGTGTCGTCAACAACCTCGAAGATAAACTCGTCCTCATGACGGACATGGATGCCCCGAACAACAGGCTCATGCTCGTCGACAGCCAGAAGCCGGCCCAGGAAAACTGGACCGTTCTCATCCCCGAGAAAACCGAGGTGTTGACCAGCGTCAGCATCATCGGCGGCAAGATCTTTACCTCCTACCTTAAGGACGCCAGTACACACATCTACCAGCATGACCTAGCAGGCAACCTGGAGAAGGAAATCCCGCTCCCGGCGCTCGGGACGGCCGGAGGGTTCGGCGGCAAGAAAGAGGACACTCTCGCCTTCTACACCTTCACGTCCTTCACCTACCCGCCGACGATCTACAAGTACGATATCCCGACGGGAACATCCGAGGTCTTCCGCAAGACAGAAGTCAAATTCAATCCCGACGATTACGAGGCGCAGCAGGTCTTTTATCCGAGCAAGGATGGGACGAAGATCCCGATGTTCATCGTCCACAAGAAGGGCCTCGAGCTCGACGGAAAACGGCCCACGCTTCTCTATGCCTACGGCGGGTTCAACGCCAGCTCCACCCCCTATTTTAATATCTCCAACCTTATCCTGCTCGAAAACGACGGCGTCTACGCGATGGCGAATCTGCGGGGAGGCGGTGAATACGGCGACGCTTGGCACAAGGCCGGGATGCTGGAGAAGAAGCAGAACGTCTTCGACGACTTCATCGCCGCCGCCGAATATCTCATCCAGGAAAAATACACCTCGTCGGCGACATTGGCCATCTCCGGGGCGTCCAACGGCGGACTGCTCGTCGGTGCCTGCATAACCCAGCGGCCGGAGCTCTATCGGGTCGCCCTCCCGGCCGTGGGGGTCATGGACATGCTGCGCTTCCACAAGTTCACCGTCGGCTGGGGCTGGAGTGTGGAATATGGATCGAGTGACAATCCCGAGCAGTTCAAGTATCTCTACGCCTATTCGCCGCTCCACAATATCAAGGACGGAGTCTGCTACCCGGCGACGCTCGTGACCACAGCCGACCACGACGACCGGGTGGTACCGGCGCATTCCTTCAAGTTCACCGCCACCATGCAGGAGAAGCAGAGCTGCAAGAACCCGATCTTGATCCGGATCGACACCAAATCGGGACACGGCGCCAGCAACGTCACCAAGGCAATCGAACAACTGACGGACATGTGGTCTTTCATGTTCT
>CAYGXD010000006.1:56151-60406 GCA_964353705.1 uncultured Eubacteriales bacterium
GATGAACGCGACGCCCATCCCAAGCTGCCCAAAGATGATCTTTCCGGCGCCGAAGAGGAACATGTATATCATCGCTACGCCGAGAAGCCAATCCATCAAGTTAAACAGGCCGTCTTTCTGGGGAACGATATCGGTCGCTTCCCTGGCGATCGGACCCCAAAGTGCCGCACTCGGCCGGACACGCCTGTAGAAAGCGAGAAGGGTTTCCTTCGGCTCGGGCCTGGTGAGAAAAGTGACGGAGAGCCAGACGATAGTGGTCACAGACACTGTGGCCAGAACGATATAGGCGAAATCTTTCGGCTCGCTCTGATTAAGGTGAAGCCCGAATTGAACAGTCAACGAGGTCACAAAAGCAGCGACCATGGCCGCCACCTCGCTCCAGGCATTGATCCGCCACCAGAACCAGCGCAGCAAATAGACGAGCCCCGTCCCGGCCCCGAGCGCGATGATGAACTTCCAGGCGTCGGCGATCGAGCCCATGAAGAAAGTGACGACCGCGGACAAAAACATGAGCAGCATGGTCGTAAGTTGCGAGATGGTGACATAGTGCTTTTCACGCCGGCCGCGAACGAGAAACCTCCTGTAGAAGTCATTGACCAGGTAGCTGGCTCCCCAGTTGAGCTGGGTTCCGATCGTGGACATATAGGCGGCGGCGAAGGCGGCGATCATCAGCCCGCGGAGCGACACCGGGAGGTCGGTCATGACGATCCTGATGTAGCCGGACTCGGGGTCGGCGGCAAACGCAGGGTCGTTATTGAACTTGACGACCGCGACCAGAGCGACCAGGATCCACGGCCAGGGCCGGAGGGCGTAGTGAGTCAGGTTGAACCAGAGGGTGGCCAGGAGCGAATGTTTCTCATCCTTGGCGCAAAGGATGCGTTGGGCGATGAAACCGCCGCCTCCCGGTTCGGCTCCCGGGTACCAGGAGGCCCACCAGTTGACGGCGATATAGACAAAAAAGGTGATGAGCGGCATCCAGGTGGAGTTTATGTCAGGGACGAAAGAGAGGAGAGAACCGGTCGCTCCGCGGCTCCGTTCGACGGAATGAATCCCGCTGACGAGCCCGCTTATCCCCCCGATCGACTTGACGGCAAATATGGCGAGCAGGATGACCATACTCATTTTGAGTACAAATTGGAACAAATCGGTAACAAGGACGCCCCACAGCCCGCTCAGGGTCGAAATGGACGCCGTTATGAACATGATGACGACGGCGACAACGAGCGCCTGGAACTTGCTTAATCCAAGAATCAGCATCAGGATCTTAACGATGGCCAGGTTGACCCAGCCCATGATGATGAGGTTTATGGGAAGTCCGAGGTAGAGCGCCCGGAAACCGCGGAGGAACCTGGCCGGCGCCCCGCTGTAACGGATCTCGGCGAACTCGACATCGGTCAGGACGCCGGCGCGCCGCCACAGCCTGGCGTAGAAGAAGACAGTCATCATGCCGCTCAGGGCCATGCTCCACCAGATCCAGTTTCCGGCGATGCCGTTCCTGGCGACGAGTCCGGTGACGGCCAGAGGCGTATCGGCGGCGAAGGTCGTGGCCACCATCGAAGTCCCCGCGAGCCACCAGACGACCTTCCGGCCACCGACAAAGAAGTCACTGACGCTTTGGGTGGCTTTCTTGCGGTAGTAGAGGCCGATGGCCAGGTTAAAGGCGAAGTAGGCGGCGACGACAAGCCAGTCGATTGGACTGAGCCTCATCAGGGTATGATCGCGAAAACCCGGGCGGGAAACCCGGAGCCCGCCTTCGGCTTCGGCCAGGAGCAAACCAGAAGGGCGCCGGCCTCGGGGACCCTGTCCAGGTTGGCGATGAGCTCGATCTGGAAGCGGTTGGTCTTTAGGACATAGCTTTCACAGGAGAAGAATCCTTCCTTCTGGGCCACGGCGGCATCGGCATCGATGGGCTCATGGCCGATGGCCGTCACTCCGCGTTGATCAAACAGGAACTTGAGCGCATCGAGGGTCCATCCCGGATAGTGGGACTGTCCCTTGGCATCCTTATTATAAAAGGCGTCGAAATCGGTGAATCTTTTGGACCAATCCGATCGCATCGCGACAAACGACCCAGCGGGAATCCGGCCGTGTTTCTCTTCCCACGTCTTAACGTCTCCCAGGACCAGTTGATAATCGGCATTGGCAGCAACCTTTTGGCTGCAGTCGATGACCACGAGAGGCAGCATCATCTCCTTGACCGGGATTTCATCGATCATCCGCAGGCCTTTATGAAAATGGCCCGGAGGGTCGCAGTGGGTGCCGTACTGCCCGACATGCGTGAACAGCTCGGCAAAGAACCCGTCTTTTTCATACGTATAGATAGTCTTCCTCTCCTCGGCGGGAAATCCCGGCCAGCGCGGGATGGCTGCTGAGAAGGCATGGGTTAGGTCAACAAACTGCCGGGGCTTGATCGTGTTCTCATACATCTCCCATAAAGAGAGGTCGTCCGGGCGGGCAGAACGAGCAGCAGTGACCAAAGCCAAGACCCCAACCATGACGGCAGCAAAGATTATCAAGGCTAGCAGCGCGATTTTTTTCTTAATCATTTCCCCTTACCCTCCTTCTCTCTTCGTTTTCCGGCGCACATTTTTGCGCGTTAGTGATGTTTCGTCTATCGCTGATCGATAAACTCCATGGAAAATCGATCAGCGGACCCCGCAATCTTTGATCTGCTGTTTGAAAAAGGCCTTCAGGCTATCCCAGGAAAACTCCTTCAGCATCCGAGGTTGAGGCTCCGGTTCCGCATCTTCGAAATAGACCAGGCTCTTCAGGATGTGATGGAGATTATACCCCGAGCGGCGGTACTTGAGTTCAAAATTGCCGAAAAATTCTTTGAGGCTCAGGTGAAAATGTTCCAGGATAAAGTAGAGATCTATAAAATCCCTTTTTTTCCCGCGCGCCGAGATCGTGTCTATCTTCATGCAGCCAATATCTTCAAGTGAGGCAACATGGAGGTTAAGCAAATCATGAGTTTCTTTGATTAGAGGGTATGCATAGTGAAAAAAACCGGTTTTTGTTAAGTTGAATCTGCCCACCAAGGTTTGAGAGTCTGAGTAATCCGTAATAAAAGTCCCACAACCTATGAGGAGGTCTCTGACCCCCATGTGGGAGAATGGCTGATTAGAGAAAAAATCAAGCTCCTCAGAGATCCTATGTCCCAGATGAAGAGCGCAGCCCGTTCCTCCGGCAAGATAGAATTGGCTGAGCAGCGGAAGAGACGAAAGGATCTTGATGTCCTCTTCCGATCCGGCCGTCAATACGGACTCGACCATCCCTTTAGGTGCTCAGGATGATATCCCAATAATTCCGGCTTTTAGGAGAGATCTTCCGGCTTTTCTTGAGAATTTCCTTTATCTCGGAAAGGGTATAAGTAGAAAAAAGCCATTCGACCGCAGGCTTATCACCGAGTTCAAGTATTCGCTCAATGACATATGTTTTGTGGAGTTGTATATCTACCTTTTCCAGGTCTGTTTCCCAAAAAAAAGGCTTGAGCGTCTCCTGGATCTTACTCATTATAAATCATTATATCATAATTCATCGGGGAGGTTCTTCTAAACCTCAAAATGCTCCCATTCGTACTTCACCCGCTCCATGAGCTTCTTGAAGCGAGGCTCATTGCGGATGTTGGCCAGGAAGGGATCAACCTCCATGAAAGAGCAGTTATAGAAACCCCGGTTGACCGCATTCTCCAGCCAATCCAAGGCGTCGTTCGGCTGGCCAAGGAATGAACAAAAGGAAGCCGCATGATAAGACAACTGCAGGTCCCTTTTTATAGTCCTGAGGGCGTCAGGCGTCTGCAAACGAGAAAATGTATCTTTCTCCCCCCGTAAAACAGCCCGCAAAAACTCGCTTACTATTTTAAAAGCATCATCTGAAGGAGCCGCTCCTTTATCGATGTCAAGTATTGATAAGCTCTCTTGGAACCTCTTGGCATAAGCGAGGCTGAGTGCGTACCAAACCTGATTCATCGGCATATGAGGGGCCATTATGTAGGCCTCACGTAGTTGCTCGGCTGCAAAATCAAAATGGCCTTCAAAGAAATCTATTAGGCCCCGAACCAAATACCAATTGGGATTGACCGGATCCATCTTAATACTTCTTTCTATAAGCGGAACGGCCGCCGAGGCCTTTCCAACTAATAAATAGAAAAAGCCCAGCCAACCCACCGTTTCGGCATCTGCCGGATCAGAAGATATCGCTTTTTTCATGTGGGATATCGCACTGCGCATATCCCCTTCAAGCATGCAAACATACC
>CAYGXD010000007.1:0-21079 GCA_964353705.1 uncultured Eubacteriales bacterium
GGATGATAAAGCCCCGATCAAGCGCCTGTCAAGCTGACGGACTTATTCAGGGGCTTGACAAACGGAAATGAATTTGATAAAGACGATACTTTAAATATAATACCCTATATATTTTATAGGGAGAGACCGAGTTTAATTTCGGGGAAAGTGTTTGTTCGTCGCCGGAGGTAAGTGAACGGACACCATGAGTAATTCGGGACGATCGTCGGGGCGGTCTTCCCACATCCAAATTATCCAAATCACAAGGAGGGATCTGTGAAGAACAGAAGGGCTCTGTGTCTGGTCGTGCTGGCTCTCGTCCTGTCACTTGTGGCGGTCAATCAAGCCATCGCCCAAAGACAGACGGGTTCTATCCGGGGAACGGTCAAGGACGAGGCGGGGGAGCCTCTCCCCGGCGTTTCCGTCGAGTTGAAGGGACCGGCCTTGATGGGCACGAGAACGACCACGACCGACGTGACGGGAGAATTCCGGTTTCCGGCTCTCCCTATCGGCGCGGATTACGAGGTCTCTTTTTCGCTCGCGGGATTTCAGCCGGCGGCGAACAAGAACCTGCGGATCACGATCGGCGGGACCATCGTCCTCGATATCGTTCTCAATCCCGCGGCCATCAGCACCGAGTTGACCGTGACCGCGGCGGCTCCCCTCGTAGATGTCAGCAAGACGAGCTTTTCCTCCAACTACACTGCGGAGACCCTGGAAACGGTGCCGACAAGGCGGTACACGTTTTTCGATATGGTCCAGGCGTCTCCGGGCATTACGAATGAGAGCCAGGAAGATTCCCGCGCCAGCGCCTTTGGAAGCGAGCGAAAATCGAACGCCTATTATATCAACGGGCTCGACATTTCCGCTCCCTCCACGGGAGCCGCCTGGCCATGGCCTATGCCCGACATCATCGAGGAGCTGGAGGTCACCGGAATAGGCGCTCCGGCCGAATACGGCAATTTCGAGGGAGCGGTCATCAACGTCGTCAGCAAGGCCGGCTCCAACACCTTCCACGGCGCCGCGAAGATCTTCCTCCAGACAGATGGTCTGACGGCCAATAACACACCCGATGAGGAATGGCCGTATCACCGCGACAGCTGGCATGATGCCGTCTTCGTCCTGGGCGGACCGATCATCAAGGACAAGCTGTGGTTCTTCGGCGCCATTCAGCATCAGGTGGACAGCTATTCAGGAGTGGGAGCGGATCCTGCTTATCCCGTCGAGTACAGGATGGCTCCCACGGGCGACTTGAAGGTGGATTTCCAGGTCACCAAGAACGATAAACTCAGCTTTTTTGCCCACTACGAAAACTATGATAGCCCTTCGACTCCCACGGAATACTCACCCGTTGAAACGCTCAGCGCGGAAAAAGCGCCGGCCATCACGCCCACTCTGGATTGGCTCCATATGGTGAACGAAAATACCTACTTCGAGCTGAAGGCGGGTGGATTCTACACTAACTTGAAATGGGATCCGCTCAGCGGGGATATGACAACGCCGGGGCGCCTGGACTGGGGAACCGGGTATGCCTCGGTCAATGCCCTGTCGTTTTATCACTGGGAAACCAACCGGACCCAGGTCAACGGGAGCATCTCTCATTTCGCCCAGAATTTCCTGAACGGGAATCATGAGTTCAAGGCCGGGATCCAGTACAGTCATGGATATTCGGATTTCATCTATGGCTATATCGGGGGCGTGGAGTATTTCGACTGGATGGGAGAACCCTATCAGGCGTATGTCCGCAATCCCTCCCACTACGGCGGCATAACGGACCAGGTCGGAGTTTTTGTCGACGACTCCTGGGAAATATCGAACCGGCTGACCGCCAACTTGGGGCTGCGTTTTGATTACAGCCATGCCTCGATCCCCGACTTTGAAGAACTCGACCAGAATGAGGAACCGACGGGGAATACGATCCCCGGCATACCCGATGTAGCGAACTGGACGCAGATCTCACCCAGGATCGGGCTGAACTACCAGCTCACCGCGGACAGGAAGACCCTTCTCCGCGTGTCTTTTGGCCGCTACACGAAGGGATTGGTCATAGGAGACATCCAGGCGGCCACCCCCGCCCAGGCCATCCTCTATGTCTATGGTTACAATCCTGAAACGTCGGCTTATGACCAACTCTTTTACGATTGGAATCCGCTGACGGACCTGGGCATCGACAAGGACCTGGCGGCGCCCTATTCGTGGCAGTTTTCCGCCGCCCTGGAAAGGGAGATCTTTCAGGATTTTTCACTTTCGGCCACGTTCATCCACAAGATAAGCCGGAACAGAATCGACCGGCTCAACACAGCGGCCCAGTATGAGGAGATACCTTTCACCGATGCCGGCAGCGGGAAGACAATCACGGTCTACAACCAGGTCACGCCCATCGATAATTTCTACCTCATAACCAATCCGGGAGACGAGATTAATTATGACGGCTTCATACTCGTGGCCAACAAGCGGTTTTCCCACAACTACCAGGTCTATGGGTCATTCACCTGGTCGAAGGCCTGGTGGATCAAAAAGGGTTTCAGGGACAAGAACGAGCTGATCAATGCCGAAGGTCCTTTGAGGATCCTGGAAGCCAACGACAGGAGGTGGATGCTCAAGATCGGCGGAGTTTATATGGCCCCCTGGGGCATTATCCTGGGAACGAACATCATTTACCAACAAGGGGCACCTTGGGAGACCACGGCGCTCGTGGAGGGTCTCAACCAGGGGGGGAAGACCATAATGACCGAGCAGCGCGGAAGCCGCCGGTCGCCCGACCAGCTCTATTTCGACATCAAGGTAGAGAAGGCCTTCAAAATAGCGACCAAGTACTCGCTGGAGTTCTCGCTCGATATCATCAATGTCCCCAACTCGGATCTCAATCTGTTTTATGCCAGCACGATCCCGATGAGCCCGAGCTTTATGGCCCCCACGGATATCATACTGCCCAGGCGAGCCATGCTGGGGATGAAGTTCGTCTTTTAAGAATTCCGCACATTTGGAGATCAAGGGAGGCCGCCTGCGGCCTCCCCGGTTTCACCAGAGGATAAGCCGCCGACGGGATGGGCCCGAGTCCACCGGGAATTCGCGGAGGGGACGTTCCCCCCGGGAGAGGCGGCGGGATCTCAGCTATCCTTCTTTTATGGTGCCTTGATGAAATCCTTCATGTACTCGTATTCCGGGGTGAATTGACCCCGGAAGAGGATGAGGCCTCTCCGGATGGAATCAGGGAGACGGCAATCCGCCAGGCGGCCTGAAAAATCCGCCGAAGCGATCCCGGGCATGAAGGCTTTCAGGGCCCCGCTGAAAAAGATCGATGACTCCAGGGGGATTTCCGCGGGCAGATTGTCCACGGCCATCACGACGGGACCGTTGCCCGTAAACCCGTCCCGGGCAACATCCTGGAAAGGGTCATAGACAAACGATGGAACATCCGGCTCGGTCGCTTTGACCGTGCCTTCCATCGACCCGTTGATATCGCAGGTGATGTCCCCGATGACCCGAAGCCGGGGCGCCCTCGGGCCGCCGTAGAGCTTCCTGAGGAATTCCTTGGTGACATACCTCGGATATTTAGGGGACCAGAAAATGCAGTTCACCAGAAGGGTCAGATAGGGAACGTACGAGTCGAAGACCGGCTCGTATTTTTCCGGGCGGTCATAGTAGTCCTGAAGGACGAAGGGAGCTCCTTTCGCTTTGGGCTTGACCATGTCGCCTTCCTTGAAGACAACCTTGTACAGTTTGTCGGCGCTGAACTTTCCGGTTTTGAAGAAGGCCTCGAGAGAGGCGGGCTGGATCTCTTCAAAGGGCAGGAGTTCGAAGATCTCCTGGGCTCCCTGGGAGACATGCCCGTAGCCGGTGAACCCGCAGACCAGGGGAACCAGACTCGGGTCCAGGCCCTGGCTCCGGATATGCGACCCCGCCCTTTGGATATCCTCCTTGGCCGCGGCCAAAGAGGGATAAGAGTAGGCCTGCCGGATCGTCGAAAAGGCATTGTCCTTCAGGCCTTCGACGTTGAGCCTCCGGCCGAGGGACCAGAGCGTCTCGATCATCCCCGCTTCGCCGGCCTGCCGGCCGAAAAAGAGAAGGCGCTGCCCTTTTTCGTTGACGATCTTTTCGTAATCGATCATGGTGCATCCGAGGTCGACCATCTTCTTCAACAAGGGCATGTTGTGGGACTGGCCCTTGGTGGTGTGGGTGAAAAAGAGATAGACCTTGCCCTTCTCCAGGACATGGATGGAGATCTCTTTGATGGCGAAGACGATCGAGCAGGACGACAGCTCGTCGGCAATTTGTGCTCCCTCGCTCCGGAAGTCTGCGTCCGGGAAGATCCGATTGGGGGACGTCTGGACCCGGATGTCCAGCTGGTGATCCCGGACGAGCTCCCCGACATGGACCGGAATCAGGGGAACCCGGCGCTCCCAAATGTTTTTTTCCTCTCTGCCTACGCCGATGATGGCTTTCATGGTGGTTGATTATGCCTCCGCCGCTCGGGATGACCCTCGGATGAGGGCAATCCTCTTATTCTGATCGTCTCGCCGTCAGGCCTTGATGCCCTTGGCCTTTTTGTACCGTTTGCTCCGGACGCTTCTTTCCAATCCCGCAGGGCCTATGCTCACTTTCTCTCCCCTGATGAGAACCGCCGTGCCCTCGCGGTTTTGGAGATAGGGAAATTCCTTGCGCAAGGCATCTTCGTCCGGGCAGGGCGCCTCGGACGGTTCGGGTTCCGTATACGCCGAAATGACCCCTTCATAGTTCCGCATGACCACCTTCCGATCTCCCTTGAACAACAGATAGTTGGGCATGATGGGAGTCTTCCCGCCGCCGCCCGGGGCATCCTCCACATAGGTGGGGACGCAAAAGCCGGAGGTGTATCCCCTCAGGTTCTCCATAATTTCCAGGCCTTTGCCGAGCGAGGTCCGGAAGTGGTTGATACCGAGGGAGAGGTCGCACTGATAAATATAATAGGGCCGGACCCGGATGCGGACGAGATCGTGGACCAGCTTTTTCATGATGATGGGAGAATCGTTGATGCCCTTGAGCAGAACGGACTGATTGCCCAGGGGGATGCCGCCGTCGGCCAGCATCTCGCAGGCCTTTTTCGATTCGGGCGTTATCTCTTTGGGATGGTTGAAATGGGTATTGACATAAAGGGGATGGTATTTCCTCAGCATCTTGACGAAACCCGGAGTGATCCGTTGCGGCATGACCACGGGCACCGCGATGCCCAGCCGGATGATCTCCACGTGAGGGATAGCCCGTAATCTCTTGATGATATCCTCGAGGTGGTCATCCGACACGGTCAAGGGATCCCCGCCCGAGATCAGGACGTCCCGGACTTGGGGGGTATCTTTGACATATTGGATGCCCCGGTCGACATCTTCCTTGGGCATAGGCTTGTCGGTTTCGCCGGCCATCCGCCGCCGGGTGCAGTGCCGGCAGTACATGGAGCACTGGTCCGTGATCATGAAGAGGATCCGGTCCGGATACCGGTGAGTGACACCCCGGACAGGGGATTCGATGTCCTCGTGCAGCGGGTCCACCATGTCCTCTTGGCTGATTTGCGTCTCTTTGCCCGTCGGAATGGCCCGCCTGCGGATGGGGCAGTTCCTGTCGGTCGGGTCCATCAGGCTCGCATAGTAAGGGGTAATGGCCATCCTCAAAGACTTGAGGGAACTGTTGACCATATCCTCTTCTTCTTTGGTCATCTCCACGACCTGCTTGAGCTGGTCGACAGAAGTGATCCTGTTTCTGAGCTGCCACCTCCAGTCGTCCCATTCCTTGGCCGTGACATTTTTCCAGAGGGAGATATCTTTGTAGTTTCTTCCTCTCGTAACACTTCCGTCTCTCTTGAACATAAAGGCCTCCTTTGATCCGGTCAGAATATGATCGTTATTTATGAGGGGCGATCTGCCCTTAACCGAATGATATATTGGGAGTAAAGCCTAACACAACAGGGGAAAGAGAGTCAACAAAATAGGGCTCTTGTCGACGCCGCCGGCAAAGGCCCAAAACCGGGCCGCCGCTCCCCGACGGCGAAGAGATCCACTCCTATCTTTTCCGGCTGGTCGGCGCCGGAAGAATAATGGGAGGCGTCCCCATCTCCTGGATCATTGTGTTGAACGCGGCCAGGTCCGTATCCAGGATGACCTGGAGCTCCTTCAAAAGGGACTCTTTTTCCCGCTCCAAATCCTGGAATCGTTCCACCTGTCCGTCGGTCGGCCGGAAATCCGTGGAATCGAGCTTCATATAAATATAGGCCAGCTGGTTATCCAGCTGGGTGGGGAAGTTCTCCGTGTCCTGGTCCGCCGTATTCTTCGGCTGCATGAGTTCTTCTTCGATCCGGGTGAGCTTTTCGAAGAGCGGATCAGCCGCTTTCTGAACCTTGTCCACCTCCCGGCAGGCCTGCCGGAGTTCCTGGATCAGGTTATTAGCCTGGCGGCGGACCTCCCGCACGGCCCTGACCCCGTCATAAATCTCGTTGAGGCTGTCGCGCATTTTGAGCAGAAGAGCGGATTGTTCATCGAACTCGGCCGGAGTGGTTTGGGACCTCGGGTCTTTGAGGATTGTCAAAGGACGAGTCTGGCTCCAATCTCCCGCCGAGACCTTCACCGTGTATATCCCCGGAGCAACCCGCGGGCCGCCGGTGAAGCCCCAGACGATGGCGCCCTCGACCGTGTTGACGACGGGATAGCGGAGATCCCAGACAAACCGGTTGAGGCCCGCCTTTTTGGGCACCTTTTTATCGCCCTGCGAAGGATTGAAATTGACGAATTCGGGATTCGGATAGGGATCGCGCTCGCTCGAGTATGTTTGAATGATCGAGCCACTGGGCGCACTCACCTGGATCGTCACCTCACCTTCGGGGGCTTTGGGAAAGGAATAAAAAATAAAGGCGCCGTTAAGGGGATTTTGTCCGCAGGGAGAATTCGGATTCCTGGTTCTGGCCATATGCATCCGGGTGGTGTCGCGCGGTTTGAAGAAATGGGGGCTCCTGGTCAGCTCGGCCGATATCTGGTGCAAAGGGGTCAGGTCATCGAGGATCCAGAAGCTCCGGCCTTCCGTGGCGAGGACAAGGTCCTTGCGGTGGACCCGGATATCCGTCACCGGGATCTTGGGCAGGTTGAGCTGGAGGGATTGCCAATGCTTTCCGTCATCAAAGGAGACATACATGCCGAACTCGGTTCCCGCATACAGAAGACCCTTGCGGTCAGGGTCTTCCCGGACCACCCGGGTCGGCGTATCCGTGGGGATGCCGTTTTTCCCGTCGGTCAGGAGGTCCCAACTCTGGCCATGGTCGTTGGTCCTGAAAATATAAGGACGGTAGTCTTCAAAGTAATAGTTGAGGACCGCGATGAAGGCCCGGCCCGGGTCATGCGGCGACAGCTCGATAATGTTGATGGTTCCGTTCCGGGGCGTTCCTTTGGGTGTGATGTTCGTCCAGGACTTTCCCGCGTCCCGGGAAATATGGACCAGCCCGTCCGAGCTTCCCGCCCAGAAAAGACCCGGCGTCTGGGGCGATTCCTCGAAGGAAAGAATGTTGGAATAGACCTCGACGCCCGTGTTCTCCATCGTGATCGGACTGCCGGCGTAATCCTGCTTGTCTTTTTCGTTGCGGGACAGGTCCGGACTGATGACCTCCCAGCTCTGCCCCTGGTTCAGGGATCTATGAACGAATTGAGAGCAGTGGAAAAGGATGTTGGGGTCATGGGGAGACAGCCGGATGGGCGCGTTCCAGTTGAACCGATAGCGCATGTCCTTGGGCGCCCGTCCGATCTCCATCTCCGGATAGGCCAGGATATCCCTTTCCTCTCCGGTGAGGACATTGTACCAGGTGATCTCGCCTCCGTAACACCCCGCATAGACGATGGTCGGGTTCTTGGGATCAAAGGCGATCTGGCCGTCTTCACAGCCTCCGACCTGGTACCAATTCTCATAGCAGGTCAGCTGGCTGGGGATGCGGCTCAACACCGAGATCGTGGAATCGTCCTGCTGAGGACCATAGAGACGGTAGGGAAACTGCTCGTCGACATATACATAGTAAAGCTCGGCCGTCGGCTGATTGTGCATGGTTGAAAACGTCTTGGCGCCGTCCAGGGAAACGGCGACCCCGCCGTCCGTGGCCACGATCATGAGGTCCGGATTATCGGGGTTGATCCACATGCCGTGGCCGTCGCCGTGGGGCCAGCTCGTGATTTCCGTGAAGGCCTTCCCCCCGTCGATGGACTTGAAGAATTCGACATTCTGGACATAGACGGCGTTCTCGTTTTTCGGGTCGGCATAGACATGCATGTAGTACCAGGCCCTCTGATAGAGCCGGCGCTTCATGTTGGTTTCCAGGTGCTGCCAGCTCGCCCCTCCGTCGTCCGACCGGAAAAGCCCTCCTTTCTCCGCCTCCACCAGGGCCCAGAGCCGGCTCGGGTTGGCCGGGGAAACGGCCACGCCGATCTTACCGACAAGACCCGTGGGAAGTCCGTTGTCGAGCTTTTTCCAGGTGTCGCCGCCGTCAACGGTCTTGTAAAGACCGCACTCCTGGCTGCCGGAGATAATGGTCCAGGGTTTTCTTTCAACCGTCCAGGCGGAAGCGTAGAGAATCCTCGGGTTAGTCGGATCCATGGCCAGGTCGGCGATGCCTGTTTTAGGACTGATGAATAGGATCTTTTCCCATGTTTTTCCGCCGTCCCGGGTCCGAAAAACCCCGCGCTCCTTGTTGGGTCCGAAGGCATGACCGATGACTCCGGCATAGACGAGGTCCGGGTCTGTCGGATGGACGATGACCATGGCGATCTGTCCGGCGTCGCGCAAACCCGCGTGAGCCCAGGTTTTTCCGGCGTCAACGGATTTATAAATCCCTTTTCCCGTTGAGACGTTGCCCCGGATGGTGGACTGCCCGGTCCCGACATATATGACATTGGGGTCCGCATCGGCCACGTCGATCGAGCCGATCGAACCTGTCTCCAAAAACCCGTCCGAGATGTTCTCCCACGATAAGCCGGCATTCACCGTTCTCCAGACGCCGCCCGAGCCCATATAGAATAAATGCGGATGCTGTCGAACACCCGTGACCGCCGAGGACCGGCCTCCGCGATAGGGCCCGACCGTCCGGTATTTGAGGGCCTGAGAAAAGGACGGGTCGATCAGGGTGTTGGAGTCCGGCGGAACGGCCGATTGACCGATGGCCAAGTCAGCGGCCATCACCATGATCAAGACGGCCAATCCCAACGGGACCCAGAACTGCTTGGACGCCTTCAAGAAATCAGGGGTGTTCATGCTTTTTCCTTTCTCACCGACGATTCCGGTTCATCGGCCTATTTGTTCCGCGTCTTTGGCCCAGCCGACCCAGCTCGATTTTTCGATCTGGCGGTTCTGCAGCTCCACGCAGCGCGTCTCCAGGTCTTTGAGCATTTTTTGAGCTGCTTGATAAACGCTGAGGGCGGCGGCGTTGGAATAGGCAGTTAAAAAGCTCCTGGTCAGAGAGGCGTCCTTTCGGAACAATTCAAGGGCGGTCTTCTCGACGCTCTCCTGCCTGGCGGACAGGTCTTTCTCGATCGGCTTCCAGGTCCCCCCGACCTGGTCGATCAGCTCTCCATAGAAAGCGTTGACCAGGACACCGATCCTTTTGAAAGTCCAATAGGCCGACTCCGGGTCGGACTGGCCCAGCCCGGAACGAAATTGAAGCGGAGTTTCGGTGATTCCCTGATACCAGGGGACGAAGACGCTCACGTCCGGATTGGCCAGGGCCAGCCAGAAGACGCCGCCGATCTCCGCGGGAAGCCAGCTTCGGAGCTGGGTGACGACCGAATACTGTGTTCTGGTGACGCAGAGCGTCCTTTCCGCGGTGAAGTGGGGATTCCCCGCTTTGTAGTTATCCGTCCGGTCGAGGGGGCTCCCCTCATAGTGATCCCGCATGATGGACATCAGCGTTTCCCTGGAGATCTTTTGCTCCGGCTCCAGAAAAAGTGGGAATTCGAAGTAGGGCGTTTCGGGAGGAAGGCTTGACCGAGGAGAAAGAAGGCTTTGCACGCGCCAGATGCGGCGGTCGGCCGGCGGGGTCTTCGTATAGACGCGGCCCCAGGCTTTTTTAAAGCTGAAGGGTCCGGAAGCGGAATCGTAGAGCTTGTTCTTGACCGAGAACGGGATAATATCCGGAGAGCAGCGGGAAAGCGCGGTACCGCACTCGACCTCCCCCATGCGGAAGGTATTGTCGTAGATCACATAACAGTTATCGGGCACTCTCATCGCTGCCCA
The DNA here is from genome assembly GCA_964353705.1 of uncultured Eubacteriales bacterium. GTDB lineage: Bacteria > Acidobacteriota > Aminicenantia > Aminicenantales > UBA8522 > UBA8522. Next base: position 10,210 of record CAYGXD010000007.1, read on the forward strand.
ATGGTGGCCGCCCCCTATCTGAAAAACCCAGATCTCGTTCGGGTCCGCTATGGCAAAAGAGCCGTCTTCCGCGAGCCCATATTGGTTGAACAGACGCTCGACCAGATCGACCCCCTCTTTGGCGGTCTTGGCCCTTTCGAGGACGAGACGCCAGGGGATCAGGATGCCGGGCTTCTGGGCCTTTTCCCCCAGCAAGGGATCAACCTCTTCCGCTTTCGGGCTGACTTGAACGGCCGTCCCGAAACAGATGGCCACTTGATGCTCGTTGATGCCGTTCTCAAAGGTCGCATGATCGGTCCAAAAAAGCTCGTTTCCGATGTAAGAGTACGAGATGTCCGCTTGAGGTATTTCGGCGCCGTTGCTGAGCCTCGAGACATCTCCGGGTTTATTTTGAACCCGGGGCACAAAGATCACATGGGAGGCCCCTTTGCCGTCCCAGTCGTTGCTGTACGACATGAGCACGGAGCCGTCGATCGTGGCCTGCTTGCCGACCAGGATCATCGTGCATTCGGGCTGGCCATCGCGCCGGTAGGACTCTTCTGACCAGGCGGACGAATTCAGAAAGGCGGCCGCTGTGGCGGCCACACTTACAAGAAATATCAAGAATCCGTTTTTTCGGCGGTCGGCGACCGGAATTGTGGTTATGTTCATGATGGATTACCCTCGTCCCGGGCTTATTATCATAAGGAAAACGCCAAGTCAATTCTATCCAAAACCGGCAGTCACTGAAGGCCATAAAACGATCCCTGATCTGATGAGATGGTCAAATCATTCCCGCCTGTCTTTGAGGTGACGACTCGATCAATCGGCGTCCGGGGAAGAGAAGACCTCTTCTTTGGCCGCTGTCGCCTTCCCTCCCACATGAACACCCGCTATGTCTGTGTTCTTGATATCGAGGCGAACGACTATTTCGGAGGGCCTTCTCATGGCATAACCCTGCTCAAAAACCAGCCTCTGAGCCTGATCTTCCGTTATTTTGCCATATTTGAACAGGTAACAGGCGAGCGCGCCGGACGATGTTCCCGTCGCCGCTTCCTCCGGGATTCCATATAGGGGAGCGAGATTTCGGCAATGAGCCGTGGATTTGTGTCTTGTCTCCAAGCTGAAGATATGATAACCCACGGCCCCCTGTTTTTTGCTGATCGAGGAGATTTTGTCGAAATCGGGGATGATGCCTAAAAGCACCGGAAGCGAAATAACGGGAACGATGATGTCGCGGAGCCCGGTGGAGACGATTTGAGCCGGCATATCCGGAGCCAGAGAATTTATCCCTATTCCCAGGGATCCAGCCACTTCACTCCGGTCGATCGTATTCCCGAAGAGGGGCAAAGTCTGTTCCATGAAAACGGTTCCGTCCATTTGAACTTCGACTCCAAGAATCCCCGCTTTTGTTTCCTGGCTGTGTCCTCCCGCACGTATTCGCCGGAGCCCAAAAAGGAGAGAAAAAACTGCAATAGTGGCATGGCCGCACAAATCGACCTCGGCGGCAGGGGTGAAAAATCGTATTTTGAAGTCCGCCGCGGCGGATTTTTGAACGAATGCCGTTTCCGAAAGGCCCACTCTCGCGGCTATCTTTTGCATGGAGGCTTCCGCCAGATGATCCGCATCAAGCACCACCCCTGCGGGATTCCCGCCCCTTTTCGTTTTGGCAAAGGCATTCAAAAGATAGACTCTCATCTTCCGTCCTCGCATCGGGCTGCCGGACAAAATTGACCCTCCCAAAAATAGCTCAATCAAGGTATCGAGGCAAGCCGAATTTTGCGTATCGGCGGCCGCGGTTTCAACCGGACCATCGGAGGGGAATTCAGATGCGTATTTCCGGTTTTATTTTGACGGGGAGAATAATATAATCGGCAGACCGGAGAAACCACATGAATAAGAAATTCACTTCCCCTGCCAGATGGATCCTTTTCCTGGGCCTCACGGCGATCGCCCTCGCGGCCTTCTCCCCGACCCCTGAAACCAAACAACCCGCCACCCGGGAGGACCTCGCCGCCTACAAAGGCTTCATTGACAAGACTGTCTCGGCGGAGAGCGCCGCCGCGTTCCTGCGTCATTTCACGGCTGAGCCGCATGTGGCCTCTTCCCCGAGGAACGAGGCGTTGGCCCGCGACGTCCTGGAGAAATGGAAAGAATTCGGCCTCGAGGACGTTTCCCTGTCAACCTATGACGTGCTCCTTTCTTTCCCCAAGTCGATCACCGTCGAGATGGTGTCGCCGCAGAGCCTCCGGCTTAAGATCGAGGAAAAGAGCTATCCCGAGGACCCCGATACAATGAATCCCAACATCGGGGTCCCCTATAACGCGTACTCACGCTCAGGCGACATCACGGCCTCCTTGGTTTACGCCAACGGCGGCAACCCGGAAGACTATGACCTGCTCGAAAAACACGGGATCGACGTCAGGGGGAAGATCGCTCTGGTCAGGTATTCCTTTCCCTACAGCTACCGCGGGTTCAAAGCCCTGACCGCGGAAAAGAGGGGGCTCGCCGGACTCTTGATCTACTCGGATCCCAAGGAGGACGGTGAGGCTCGAGGCGCCGTTTTTCCGGATGGACCTTGGGGACCGCTGAGCCATATCCAGCGAGGCGGGATCCCCTATGATTTCATCTATCCCGGCGACCCGCTGACGCCGGGGTGGGCCTCGAAACCGGGAGAACGGAGGCTTTCACAGCAGGAAGCCGAAACCCTCCCCAAGATAGTCAGCGTGCCGATATCGGCCGAGAACGCCCGTCCCCTGCTCGAATCCCTGGATGGAGAGACCGCCCCCGCGGCCTGGCAGGGCGCGCTTCCGATCACCTACCGTCTTTCCGGTTCTCAAACCAAGGTCCGGATGCGGGTCGAGCTGGAAGACCCGATAAAGACAATAACAAACGTGACCGGCTGCCTTAAGGGGACCGAGCATCCGGACGAGCTCGTTCTCGTCGGCAACCACAGAGATGCCTGGGTGTATGGCGGCGTCGATCCCTCGAGCGGCACCGCCTGCCTAATGGAACTCGCCCGGGCGCTCGGCGAAGCCAAGCGGGCGGGGTTCAGACCGCGCCGGACGGTCATCCTGGCCAGCTGGGATGCCGAGGAATTCACCCTCACCGGCTCGACGGAATGGGGAGAAGAAAACGGGGACAGGTTGAGGAAAAACCTCGTCGCCTACATCAACGTCGACTCCGCTGCGGCGGGGCGGGATTTCAACGTCCAGGGGGTCCCCAGCCTCATCCCTCTCATTCACGAGGCGTCAAAGGAGGTCGAAGATCCCATCGAGAAAAGGCCCGTCTATGAAGTCTGGAAGGCAGGGGTCGTCGGAAGGGACGGGAAAAAAGAAGAGGGCCGGGTCGATCCCATCGGGAGCGGAAGCGATCACTCCGTCTTCCTCCAGCACCTCGGCGCGCCGGCCTTGGACATGTCCTTCGTCGGTCCATATGGGGTTTATCATTCCGTCTATGACAACCATTTTTGGATGACCCACTTCGGCGACCCGGGCATGAAATACACGGCGGCCTTGGCCAAGATCTGGGCGCATATGATCATCGACCTCGCCGGCCGGCCCGTCCTGCCCCTGGACTATGAGACTTACGCCCGGGAACTCGGGACGTACGTCTCCGACTGGGCGGCGAAACACGATCCGGAAAAACGAAAGGCGGGGGAGCTTATGGCCCGACTCGGGAAGATGGAAAAGGCGGCTTCGGAGGTCCGGCCATATCTTTTTGAATGGGAAAAAGCCCGAAGCATCGGTCAGGACGACTTGAGGCAAATCAACAGGCTGCTCATCAGCCTGGAAAGAGATTTCACCGTGCCCCGGGGAATCCCGCGCCGTCCCTGGTACAAGCACCTCGTCTTCGGCGCCCGATACACCTATGCGGTCCTTTTACTCCCGGCGCTGACCGAAGCCTCGGAGGCGGGCGATGAGCAGGCTGTGGACGCCGCGGTCAAAAACCTCGAGAATGCGATTTCCGCGGCCACCGCCAAGCTCGACGAGATCTCCGGCCTCGCCGCTAAAAAACCGGGATTTTAAATAGGCCGGCCGATCCGGCAAATTGACATCCCGCTGGGGCTCTGCTATAAGCCATAAAACAATGGGCCGCCCGCAGAAAACCATCATCCGCCGGCAGGGATGCGGCGTCTCCCGGGAGGGAGGAGAATCGCGGCCAAATCTGATCAACCTCCTCGTCCTGACGCTGGCCCTGAGTTTTGGGCTGATCGGCTGCACATCTGTTTCCAAGAAGTCGAGGGATGAACTCACTCACCGGGGCATCGAGTTTTCCGAGAGAGCGTTTTTCGAGCAGGTCAGAGTCGGCCGGTTGGAGTTCGTGCAACTGTTTTTGTCCGCGGGCATGTCGCCCGAAATCCAAGAGAACGGCTTCACCCCGCTTCTTGAAGCCGCAAGAAGAGGCCGCTCGGAGATCGCCCTGGGGTTGATCGAGGAGGGTGCCGGCCTAAACGCCAAAGACCCCTTCGGCGTCACCGCCCTGATGTTCAGCCTTATCGCCGGCTCGACGGATGTCGCCCTGAAACTGATCGAAAAAGGCGCCGATGTCAACATCCGGGATGTCGACGGCCGGACCGCTCTCGTCGAGGCCCTGACCTCTGAAAATGAGGTCCCGCCGGAGATCGTCGAGGCGCTCGTCCGGAGAGGGGCAGATGTCAACGTCCGGCTGGCCGGAGGCTTGACACCGTTGATGATCGCCGCCTCGGGAGATCCGCGGATTGTCCGGATCTTGGCGGGAGCCGGCGCGGATGTCCAGGCCAGAGACGACAGCGGAGCCTCCGCCCTGGAGAGAGCCAAAGAAAATCCCGAGAATATCCGCATCCTGGAGGAAGCTCAGACTGCTTCCGCAGCCGGGAAAAAAAGGGAGGGGTTATGACCGGCCGGAACATTTGGCTGACCCGGCGGGAATTCATGCGCGGCCTGGGATGCGCGAGCCTGGCAGCGTTTTGTCCGAGATTTCCCAAAGCCCAGGAGGAGAGGCAAGCCAGCGTTGCTTTCATAAGCGCTGATATCTATGAAAAACACGATACGGGTGAATTCGCTTTCGAAAACGCCGGGCGCCTCCGGGCCATCTCCGACGGCCTCACGGGGAATGGCCTTTGGCCGAGGCTGAGGCGGGTCAATCCCCGGCTTGCCACCCTCGACTGGGTGGAAACCGTTCACCGGCCCGAGTATATCGCGACGGTCAAGAAAGACGTCCAGAGCGGCGCCAGACAGCTGTCCACCGGCCACACGCTCCTCAGCCGGGACTCGTTCGATGTCGCCCTCTGGGCGGCCGGCGCAGCCCTCTCCGCCTGCGACGAAGTCATGCGGGGAAATGTCAGCCGCGCGTTCTGTGCTGTCCGGCCGCCGGGGCACCACGCAAGCGCCGACCGCGGCATGGGGTTCTGTATATTCAACAATGCGGCCGTCGCCGCGAGGTACCTCCAAAAAAAGCATGGTCTCAACCGGGTTTTGATCATCGACTGGGATGTCCACCACGGTAACGGGACGCAGGATATTTTCTACCGGGACGGGACCGTCTTTTACTTCAGCACTCATCAGTGGCCGTGGTATCCCTGGACGGGACGGGCCGACGAAACCGGAGAGGCTGAAGGAAAAGGAACGACGCTCAACGTCCCGCTCCCGGCCGGGTCGGGAGATAGGGAGTTTCTGGCGGCCTTCGAAGAAAAGCTCCGGCCGGCGATGGACCGTTTCCGGCCGGAGTTCGTTTTGATCTCGGCCGGTTTCGACTCACGGACGGGAGATTCTCTAGGCCGCTTTCGGGTGACCGATCAGGGTTTCAGCCGCCTCACCGGGATCGCCGCCGCAATTGCGCACGATCACGCCGGCGGCCGCCTGGTTTCCCTCCTTGAAGGGGGATACAGCCTGGACGGCCTGGCAAAAGCCGTGTCCGCCCATATCCAGGCTCTGCTTGAGGACTAGGACAAGGACCTGACAAAAAAAGGAGGAGACGGGATGAAGAAAAAAATGCATTTTTCAAGGGTTGGGCTCGTTCTGCTGCTTGTCTTCGCTCTCCAGGCAGCTTTGGCCTGGGCGGAAGACAGGCCGGCTCAGACGCCTCCGCCGGCCTCCGAACTTAAGGACATCCCGGTCCCTGTCATCCATGTCAAGGGAACCCATTACGAGGTCGGATATCAGATCGGGACCAAGCTCAAGGACGGCATGGTCCGCGAGGCGGCGGAGATGAAGAAAAGGCCGGACTGGAATAAAGTGCGAGCCGAAGCCGAGCTCTTCCTGGCCTACACCAATAAATATCTCCCCGAATACGTGACCGAGATCAAGGGAGCCGCAGACGCCGCAGGCCTGGCGGTCGAGGACGTTTTCCCCGGCCTCTGCGAAGAGATCGGCGACCCGAACTACCGCTTCACCAGGGGCTGCAGCGACCTCATCGCCTCGAACGATGTCACCGCCGACGGCTCGGTGCTGGCGGCCCACAACAATGACACGTCCGTCTCCTCCCAGGACTCCGTCGTCGTCGTCCATTACCAGGTGGACGGGGAACCGGAGATCGTGACCGTGGGCTTCGGCGCGCTGAGCATCAGCGTCGGCTATAACTCGGCCGGGATCAGCCTGACCGGCAACCAGCTCGATTCGAACGACATGAGGGTGGGCGTGCCGCGTCTTCTTCTTGTGCGCAAGATCCTGGCCGCCAAGACGCTGGGCGACGCGATCGACGCGGCCATCCTCAAGGAGCGGGCCTCGAATTACAACCAGCTCATCACGGACAAGAGCGGCGAGATCTACAGCATCGAAGGCTCGGCGACCGACTACGCTCCGCTCTATTCGACGGACGGCTATATCGTCCATACTAACCATTATGTAGCGCCCTATATGAGGAACTTCGAGTTTGACCCGCAGAGCATCACGAGTTCCATCATCCGCTATAACCGCGGCAGCCGGCTTCTCAAGAAGAACCTGGGCCGGATCACGGTCGACCGGATGAGGGAATTCCTGGCCGACCACGTGAACTATCCCAAGTCCATCTGCCGGCACGGTGACCGTATCAAAACGACTTTTTCGGTGGTCATCAACCTGACCGCAGGGATGATGCACATGGCCAGGGGCAACCCCTGCGAGGTCAAGTATCGGGAATACGATCTCTTTGCCAAAAAATAGAACTGGAATAAGGGAGAAGCCATGAACAAAACAGAAAAAATCACCGATCTTCTCATTCATCTGATCAAAGCCCGGAGTTACCCGGGCATTCCGCAACAAGAGGCGGCCACGGTCACCGAGTTGAAAAATTTCCTGGAAGGGCATCGCATCCGGACCACCGTCACGGAAGTAAAAGACGGGAGGCCCAACCTCCTGGCGGCCGTAGACAGCGGGCGTCCCGGCAGGCATCTCGTTTTCTGCGGCCATACGGACACCGTGCCGCCGAACGCCGGGACAACGGTCGACCTTTTCTCCGCCCGGGTGAAGGAAGGCGTACTCTACGGCCGGGGGACCGTGGACATGAAAGGCGCCCTGGCCGCCATGGCCGGAGCGCTGGCGGAGTTAACCGAAAAGAAATCGCTCTCCGCCGGCAAGGTCACCCTCGCTGCCGTCATCGACGAAGAGCTGGAAAGCCTGGGCGCCGAGGCTCTCATCTTATCCGGATTTCGGGCCGATGCCGCCGTCGTGGGAGAGCCGACGAGCAATAAGATCGCCATTGGGCACAAGGGGCTGGAGTGGCTTAACATCGAATTCGCGGGACGGGCCGCCCACGGCGGCACGCCCGAGGCCGGGATTAACGCTATCTCGGCGGCCGCTTATTTCGTTCGCCTGGTCGAGGAGGAGCTCGGTCCCGAGCTCAAAAAGCGCCGGGACCTCATTCTCGGACCGCCGGTCATCAACATGGGAACGATTTCAGGAGGCGACCAGCCGAGCACGGTGGCGGCGCATTGCGCGATCAAGCTCGACCGCCGCTGGGTGACGACCGAAACGATCGAACAGGTCTTTTCCGACCTGGAGAGCCTGTTAGCCAAGGGGCGGGCAAAGCTGCCGGGATTGAAGACGAGCGTCTCCAGGGTCCCGGGCGGCATGGCCACGATGATCCACGGACCGTTTACGACCGACCCCGGACACCCCATCGTCAAGGCCGCTCAAAAAGCGCTCGCGGGGATAGGCCGCCAAGAGGAAGGCCTCACGGTCTTCCCGGCCTGGACGGACGGGGCCCTTCTTTCCAGGGAAGCAAAAATCCCGACCATCATATGGGGGCCGGGAGCGCTCGACCATGCCCACTCGCCGGAGGAAAATATCCGTCTGGAGGAAGTTCATTCCGCTGCCGCGTTGTACGCCGAGACGGCGCTTGATTTTTGCAGGTCGAGATGAAAAGCCGGATCCCCCACACCTACGTCCTCCTGTTCAGCCTGATGATCATCGCCGCGGCTGCGACCTGGTTCATCCCCGCCGGTTCTTACGACCGCGTCATGAAAGATGGGCGCGAGCTCCTCGACCCCGATTCGTATCGGCCCGGCGAGGCCAGGCCGGCGGGAATCCCCAGTATCCTGATGGCCTTCCCCAGAGCCCTGGCGGAAGTGGCGGATATCGTTTTTTATATCTTCATCATCGGCGCCGCTTTCGGCGTCCTGAACCAGACGGGCGCCATCCAGTCCGGCATCCATTCTCTGGTGCGTCGGCTGGGCGGAAAGCGCACCTTGCTCCTGGTTATCCTGACCCTCGTCTTCGCCGTGGGCGGGGGAAGCATCGGAATCGCCGAGGAGACCCTGGTCTTTCTGCCGGCCCTGGTCTTGCTGGCCAGATCGCTCGGTTATGACTCGCTGGTCGGAGGAGGCATCGCGCTCGTCGGGGCGAACGCCGGGTTCGCTTCGGCCTTCATGAACCCGTTCACGGTCGGTGTGGCCCAGGGGATAGTCGGACTGCCTCTTTTCAGCGGGCTGGAATTCCGGCTGGTCCTCTGGATGATCATGACCACGGTCACGATCCTGTTCATGGCCCGGTACGCGGCGAAGGTAAAGGCCCGTCCGGAGATCAGCCTGATGTATGAGCTCGACCAGAAGCGGGCGCCGATCGAGGCGGCCGGCGATCAGGAAAAGTTCACCGGCCGGCACGGCGCCGTTCTTCTCGTTGCGCTCGGGGCGCTTGGGCTGCTGGCCATCGGGGCTCTGCGCTGGCACTGGGGGATCCGCGAGCTCTCCGCGCTGTTTTTCGGTCTGGCCGTAGTGGCCGGGCCCGTCGGGAAGTTGTCTCTCGACGAGACGGCGAAGAGCTTCATCAAGGGGGCGGCCGAGTTGACCTATGCGGGGCTTGTCGTCGGATTGGCCAGGAGCATCCTGGTCATCCTGCGGGATGCCCAGGTCATGGACACGCTGACCCATGCCCTTGCGGCGACCATCCGGCATTGGCCGACATCGATCAGCGCCATCGGGATCTACATCATCCAGAACCTGCTCCACTTCCTGGTGCCGTCGGGAAGCGGCCAGGCCGCCGTATCCATGCCGATCCTTGCACCGCTGGGAGACCTGCTCGGCATTACGAGACAGACCAACGTGCTGGCCTACCAGCTGGGGAACGGACTGACCAACGTGTTCATCCCCACTCAGGGCTACTTCATGGCAGCGCTGGGCATCCTCGGAATCCCCTGGTCCAAATGGGTCCGCTGGCTGCTGCCGCTTCTCCTCATCTGGGTCGCCATCGGCTGCGCCGCCGTCCTCATCGCCCAGGCCATCCACTGGGGCCCGTTCTAAGCTATTTTTTCTTCTCCTGCGGCTCCGGCGCACGCTCGAAGACGTCCAGTTCCTCTATCTCCAGACTGGCCACTTTTCCCTGGGCGTTCAAGGCGAAGGTGACCAGGCTGTCCTCAAGAAGCTCGAGGAAACGGAAAGATCCGAACGGCTCCGGGCTGACCCTGAATGTATCATAATGCCAATGGTCGAGGGCTCCCATAGGCTTGGAGTTGAAATAGAGTATCAGCTTTTCCGCTTCGCTCTTCACCTCGGCCTTTCCGTACATCTCGTTTTCATAAGCCCCACAATAGCCGGCGACATCCAGGCTGGGCTTGGTATTCGGAACCCGGCTTTCTTCCGCTTTCTTTCTCGCTTCCCCGGCCTTGGCTTCCCCTTCTTTAGCCTGTGTCAAGAAGATCTGGCTCCAATCCTTGACCGGTTCTCCGAGGAATGAATCGACAATCCTGTAGAATAGCGCGGCATCCAGCCTGTTCCTGTCGCTGTTTGTGAGAACGACGACACCCAGGTTTTCCTCGGGGAGAAAACCTTGATGCGACAACATCCCGTCGATGCCGCCGTTATGCCAGATGATAAGCCGGCCCCGGTAGTCCTCCAGGACCCAGCCGAGAGCGTAGGCCATAAAATGGTTGGATGGATACTCCTTCTTGCGCTCGGGCCCGACGGGCATGACGATGTGGGGATCATGGGTCACTTGGAGTATCGCCGGATCCAGGATCTGCTTCTCGGCATGCTTCCCGTTCCCCAGCTGAAAACGATGCCACTGGGCCATTTCTGCGACGCTGGAATTGATCGAACCGGCCGGGGCGATGTTGTCGATATTGCGATAGGGGATCGCCGTGACTTGCCCGTCTTTCTTTGTATGGGGGGCGGCTACATTGTCCACGCCCTCGAGATCCTTGGGGCTCGTGTTGCTCCGGCTCATCCCCAGCGGTTTGAAAATCCGCTCTTTAATGAACTCGTCATAACTGACGCCCGCGACCGCCGGGATGATCTGCCCGGCCGCCAGGAACATAATGTTTTGGTAGCCGAACTGTGAGCGGAAACTGGAGTTTGGTTTCAAGTAGCGGATCCGCCGCAGGATCTCGTCCCGGCTGAAATCCTGCCCGTACCAGAGGGCATCTCCCCGCCGGCCGAGGCCGCTCCGGTGGGAAAGCAGGTCTCTGACCGTGATCTCGCGGGTCACATACGGATCGTACA
>CAYGXD010000007.1:21179-58864 GCA_964353705.1 uncultured Eubacteriales bacterium
AACCAAAAGGAAAATCAGGACGGCCGAGAAAATAGTTTTTTTCATATTACCTCCAGCCATGAATCGGCCCATGATACCTTGATTCTCGGAGAAAAAAAAGATCATTTTGCCTCAGCTCCGGGCCATAGATCAAGGTCGGCTCTGAAACTTATCGGCGGCGGGACATCTCTTCGTAGCAGGCGTTATAGTAGAGGGCGTTTTCGACCGGTGTATTGGGCGGGATGTGGTTACCGACGGACAGGAAGAATCCCGGGCAATTCTTGCCGATATCCAGGCAGCGTTTGACTTCGCGGCGGATGGCTTCCCTGGTTCCAAAGAGAAGAACCCGGGTGTCGGCGTTGCCGACGAAAACATGTGTCCGGCCGTACTTGACGGCAAAAGCAGCCATGTCGGTCAGGGGTTCGAAGAAGAACCCGTGCGGCCCGCAGGCGACGATGTCGTCGATGAACATCGTGTAATCGCCGTCTGAAGTAAAGAGGATTTTTTTCCCGCTCTCCAGGAGCGGGGCAAACAGCCTCTTGTAGTTGGGAAAAACGAACCGCCGGTACCATTCAGGGTGGAGGAACGGACCCGAGCTCCAGACGATGTCGTCGTGGACCATGACCACCGGGACGTCGGCATCGGCCAGGGCTTCGAAGTGCTGGCCGACCCACCGGCAGTACCGGTTTGTTACTTCGCCAAAGCGGACCGGGTCCGTTCCGGCCGCCAAGAGAAGCATCTCCCAGCCGAAGATGTATATCAGGCCCGAGAGGCAGGTGATATAGATCCCGGTCATGTTGACCCCGCCGGGATGCTCCCCGGAGACGCGGCGGTAATCCTCATCGAACAGGCGGCAGAGTGTATTCCTGTCCTGCGGGCCATATTCCTCCAGAGGGTCAAAGGCCAGCGCTTCTTCAGGGGTCGAAAACGGGCACTGAATCCGGGTGTCAAAATCGGTTCCGCCCGCCTCGTAAGCCGCATGTCCCATCGACGTCCGCCGGCCCGGCATATGTTCCTTATCGATGAGCGTCCGCCAGAAGAGATCGAGGTTCCAAGCCTTATAGAAAGCGCCCCGCGCCCGCCGCTTCTCCTCGTCGGAGCTCTGGAAATTCACGGGGATCCCGGTCACGGCCGTGATCAAGTCCCAGTGCAACTCGACCGAATATTCGGTGCGGGGAACGCGGGCCGGCATTTCTAAATTGAGTGCCGCCCATCCATCCTCATAAGACATCTCGGCTCCTCGACTCAATTGCCGAGCAGGCGGACTTCCTGGAGGCACATGGCATAGCGGCTTCCGGGGGGATCCGACTTGAGGTTCGTCCCCAGCCAGCCGTTCGTGAAGTTTGCCGCATAGCAGAGCCAGAGTGTCCGGCCGTCGCCGCCGATGAATTTCGACGGGAAGTTGACGAAATAGGCCTGCTCTCCGAAATCCTTAAGGTAGACGACCAGCCGCCACGGGCCGGTGATTTCGGTCGCTTCGAGGATATAGGTGTTGAACTTCCAAACCGTGTTCGTCCCGTCCGTGACGCACATCAGGTATCTCTTGAGCGGAGCGTTGTAGGTTATAGTAACACAACCCATGTTGTTATCCCACTCGACCAGGGGCTTGATGCGGGTGAAATCTTTTGTCCAGACAGCCGTCCCCTTTTCGTCGCGGCCGCCGAAGTATTCGTACTGAGCCGCGTCGTTGATCGCCTCGGGTGAAGGCTTCACCCGGCACAGATAGACCTGGTCGCCCGTGATCCAGCTCAGGTTGGCCACCCGGTCTTCCATGTCCGGCTCGACCGCCCCATGGCCGACAAGATACGCCTTGCCATCCGGCGAATGCTCCATGTTCTTCCCGAAATCCACAAAATGGGGAGCCCCGATCTTCACCGGCCCCCCCAGCTTCCTCGGCTCGGGGAAAAGGGCCTTCCCGGGCGCACAGTTGAGAGGCGGATTCGTCCAGGTCTTTCCGAAGTCCTTAGATAGATAGAATCCCGGGATCGGACCCAGGATCGGCCAGTTGAGACCGTAGCCCGCGTTCTTGAGCGCGTAGGTACCATAGTACCAGATCCCGTTATGAACCAGGCTTCCGCAGGGATAGCGGCCTTCGTACGGCTCGGGCGAGCCCGGCCATATCCCGATCGGCGTGACCTTGAGATGCAGGGGGTCATCGCCCTCGATGACCGCGTGCCCGGTAGCTGCGCTCTTCCCGCCCGAAGAGACGCTGACCGGGCCGACCGTCCCGTCGGTAAACGGGGAGTAGAGTTTCCCGTCGGATGCCCAAGACGGGTACCATGTATCGGCGCCCGTGTATTCGGCATGGCGTCCGGTGAAGGCGACGCCTGTGATATCGACCGACGGCGGAAACGGACAATCCGCTGGGGGAGTTGACGGCCAGATGAAGGCCGAGCCGTTTATTTTCAGCACGAACGCGTGCTCGCACGGCTTCGCCACCGGCAGCTCGACTTCGAGCCCGCGGGCGGTCTGCTTCCATTCCAGCCGGCCGTCGTGGCCAATCAGATTGACGCCGCCGACAACAGCCTTTCCCTTGGCCAGCGACAGGACGACGATCTTTCTGTTTTCCGGCCAGGCAAGGAAAGTCGCATAAAGGATATCATCCTTGGCCGTGAACCGGATGTCCGCACCGGTGAAGGCCGCCCTCTTCGTGTCGGTGAACATTCCCTCTGCGACCCGGGTCGGTCCTTCCCCGAATATCCTCCAGGGCCGCGTCCCGTACACCGCCTCTCCGTTGACCTCGAGCCAGCGGCCGGCCTCGAGCAGGATCCTCTCCTCCTCATCCGGGATCGTTCCGTCCGGCTTGGGGCCGATGTTCAGCAGCAGGCAGCCGTTCTTGCTGACGACATCGACGAGATCGTCGACAACGGAATCCGCGGTCTTGTATTCCTGCGGCTGCACGTAGCCCCACGAATTCTTGGAAATCGCGGTATCCGTCTGCCAGAAAAGCGGCCGGATGTCGGCCAACTGGCCGCGCTCAAGGTCGAGGACGGCCGCCCGGGCAGGAAAGGCTTCGTTCTTGTAATTGATGGCGGCGCCGCTCCCCCACTCCGCCCCGCGGTTGTAATAGAAGGCCGCGAATTTTCGCAAATAGGGCTCGAAAACCGGCTGCTCGATCCACCAGTCGAACCAGACAACTTCGGGCCGGTATTTGTCGACGAGCTCCGCGGTCCGCGCCAGCCAGTCGTCCAGGAACGCCTTGTCGGGCGGCTCAGCTTGCTTCTCGGCCAGCTCCTCGCTCCGAGCCGGGCCGTAAAGGCCGAGATTGCGGGGGTCCTTGACATCCGAGTCAAAGAGCATCCCCTGGTCGAAGAACCACCAGTGCTCGGCCCGGTGTGAGGAAACCCCGAAATGGAGCCCTTCCTTCCGCACGGCGGCGGCCAGCTCGCCGACGATATCCCGTTTCGGCCCCATCTTGGCGGCGGACCAGTCGGTGAAGCTGCAGTCATACATCGGGAATCCGTCATGGTGTTCGGCCACGGGTACGACGTAGCGGGCGCCGGCCTTCCTGAACAGCTTGGCCCACCGCCCGGCGTCGAACTTGTCGGCCGTGAAGCGGGGGATGAAATCCTTGTAGCCGAACTCGGACTGCGGCCCGTAGGTCGCGATGTGGTGCTTGAATTCGGCCGTGTCTTTCTTGTACATCTGGCGCGGATACCACTCGCTCCCGAAAGCCGGCACCGAATACACTCCCCAATGGATAAAGATCCCGAACTTGGCGTCCAGGTACCACTCTGGGACCTGGGCGCCTTCGAGCGAAGGCCAGGATGGCTCGAAGGGCCCGCGGGCCGCCGCCTCATCCACCCTTTTAACCGCCGCGGCCACTTTTTTCTCAAGGGTCTGGGCCCCGCACGGCCGGGCAAGGCTGATACAGAACGCTGCAAAAACGACCAGGCTCAGGACGTGATATCTTCGACTCATGGGAAATGACCTCCCTAGGTTCGATTTTAGATTCACGGCTTACTCCAGATGGAACGTGCGGATCTTCCACGGTTCGATGGAGACCGCCAATTTACCGTTGCGGAGGGTGGCATCTCCCAGGCGGTTGCCGATGAGGTCCGTCTCAATTGCCTTTCCTACCGGGAGCCGGACTTCCACGCTCGCCTCGGCACGACGGCCCTCGGTCTCCACGACACGCAGCTCATAGCCTCCGGCTTGCTTTCTCCGGAATGACGAGAGCTGGACGCTCCCCGGCGATACACCCAGGTAACTTTGGACCAGGGGGAGATCGCCCAGGCGAGGCTCCTGCAATACGCAGATGGGGGGGCGGACGAACTCGGCCGCGGCCTTTAGACGGTCGGCGTTGCTGAGCCTCCCGCCGTGGGGCAGGAGCGCATGGCGGTATTCGGCGTAGATCGGCCAGCCGAATTCTTTTGTAAAGGAGGACTCCCATTCCCGCATGATCAGGTTCGACAGGGCACCTAAGGCTTCGCGGCGGAAGTACTGGGTACCGGCATGCAGCACCAGGAGCCCGCGGTCCTGTCCGATCAGGTCTACAAACGTCAGACCATGGAAAGCGGGCTGCTTCGTCTCCTCGACGCCAAACGGGAAATCCCGCAGCACCTTCAACACGGGAAAACCGGGAACAAAAGAAACCCAGTATCCCTCTTTGATATCCGCCGGCGAAGTATCGGGGTGCGGAGGCACCTGCGACAGCACCCGGCTGACGACTTCGACGCAGGGCGAGGCGACGGCCAAGGTCACCCGCGTCTCGAATTTGAGATAGGGCCAAGAATGCTGGGCCCGGAGAGTCGCCCAGAGCGGCCCCTCGGCAATCCAATCGATCTCGGCCTTGGATATTGCGCTGTCGTAGTTGGCCGGCGGATTGGGCCTTGTCGGAAAGTTCGGGTTGGGCCGCCCGGTGAAGCGGGGGAACGATCCGCTGCCTGAGTCGAGCGACTCCCGTCCCGAGGACTTGTCCAAGAGGCCGGCGACACCCCCCGTGTTCGGGTCGAGGCGGACACGCAGAAACTCGTTCTCCATGGTCAGCGCCGACCGGTCCACCCAGAGACCGGTTTTTGTCGGGCCTGCGGTCTGTTCAGCAAAGTCGACGTAGTAGTTATCGAATCCGGCTGGAGGCAGATCACGCACAAGGAAGGCCACCTCAGCCATGACCAGGCTTCCGTCAGGGCCGGTGTCCTGCTTGACCGTCTGTGAGGGAACCACCCGCCCCTCCCGGTCTTTGACAATGACCGCCCGGCTCTGCGGCGGAACAGGGTAGATTCGGCCCGTCGCGGCGAGCCCGGTCCGCGGCCAGGAGTGGGGGTTAAACACCACAGCGGCTAGCTCTCCGTGCTTGTTCGCCCCGCTGTTGACTCGTTCGCTCAAGGACCGCAGGGCGGCATCGAGGACAGCCTGACCCTGCCGCTGGGCTGCGTCCAGGTGGTTGTAGCCGATGGCGCCCCAGGTGAAATTGTGGAGGTCTTCAATCCGGTCAAATGGCGCCATGCGGTCACCCTGCCACCGGGAATATTCACACAGGCCCACATCATGACTTTGCGAGGCCAGAAGGTCCCGCCACGCTTTTTCGAGCGCTTCCGCCTGCGATGATCCGCCGAGCGCTGCCGCGATGCCATCGAACAATTCCGCCGCCAGGAGGAGGGCGTCGACCTTGCGGTCGAGGATGCGGACCTGATCGCCGCCCAAACCCCAGGTCAAAGACTTATTCCAAGCGTCCATCGGCAGGTAAAGGCTCTCTTTCGCCTGCGCGCCGTACTTATCGAGATACTCCTGGAGTGTCACGTACTCGACGTTCTCGAGCGCCTGGTACTTGGCCGGGGAAGTAAGGTAGGCCGGTTTTTCAGGGGATTCCCAGCCGAACTCCTCCCAAGCAAAGATCAGCGGCTTGCCCAAGGCGGAGAGTTTCTGGAACTCGGGGGTGTCGACGAGCTTTTTCAGGTCGGGCGAATAGCCGAACAAGGCGTTTTTGGGAACGCACGGAACCTCGGTCCCGTCCATGCCTTTCCACAACAGGGCGTTGACGTCCAGCCGCGGGCAGCCGGCGCGCCCCCAGGTATCCAACTGGGCGAGGCTGGCATAACGGAAGCCGGCCTGCTTGACGATCTGCGGAATCTGGGGATGGGTGAACTCTTCTTCCTCGAGAAAAGTAACCAGCGTGTAGCCGAGAGACTTCTTAATGACTTCCCGGCCCACGACGATCTGCCGGATGTTCGACTCGCCGCTGATCGTTGTTCCCATCGGCTGGCCGTAGGTGCCTCCGATCAGCTCGACCTTGCCCGCGGCCAGGTATTTTTTCAGCCGCTCCGTGATTTCGGGGAATTTCTCGGCCATGAACTCGTAGGCGCGGGCATCGAGGTTGATGCACGTTTTGGCGAAGGGCGGCCGGTCGGCCATCTCCATGGCGTCGGTCGCGGAGAGCACACAGGACTCGATCCCCAGCTGCCAGCCGATCCCGATGTAGCTCCAATGGTTACAGATGGTCAGGCAGATGCCGCTTGTCTTTTCCTCAACTATCGCGCCCCGAAAAATGGACGGCCGGGCTAGCAGGGCACCCGTTCCGCCCGCGAGTCCGGTCCTAAGGAACCCTCGTCGTGTCATGATCGTCGGCATCTCAAACCCTCCTTCTTCAAGGTGGAATCGACGGCCTGGGACGACGATACTTCCGGCCCGCAACTAAAGTCAAGGCGAGGAGGGCTCAGTGCTTGAGAACGAAGGCGGCAATGTCGGAGACGACGTATTCCGCGACGCTGCCGTGGACCAGCGAGTACTCGTTAGGCGTCGGCAACCCCTGCCCTTCGGCAAAAAGATGGTTGAGCTTCGGGTAAAGCCTAAATTGCACATCAGAGCGACCGCCCAACGTTTTTTTCCAGTTCTCGAAGTCCTCGGTCGTCACCTGATAATCCCGGCTTCCCTGGAGGATGAGCATGGGGCGATCGACCTGGAGCGCCACATCGGGAGGATAATAGCCGCGCAGGTCCAGCCAGTAAGCGGGCGGGGCATTGATAATCTTTTCGCTCTTCCCGGCGTCAGAATCCTGGAGCGCGTTTATCCGGGCCACGCCGCTTTTTATCTCATCCAGTTGCTTTGTATCATCGGCCGAGGTTTCACCGTCTAGACTAAAAAGATAGGTCATTTGCCGGAGATAAGTCTCGGGAAGCGGGTTGGTCAACCCGGCCATGATGATGAACCCCGCGATTTGGAGTTCCTTTCCGGCCAGGGCGATCCGGGGGATGAGCATCCCCCCCAGGCTGTGTCCCAGGACGAATATCCCCTTGGCGTCTATCCCCTCAGTGCTTTTCAGGAGGCGAACGGCCTCGAGGGCATCATCGATCGTCTCTTCCTTGACGGTCAGCGTGGCGATGAACTTCGGATCGGCGACAAGCTTGGGGCCGTAAATGCGGGTGCGCTTTTCATAACGAAGGACGGCAATGCCCTTCGAAGCCAATCCCCAGGCGAGGTCTTGGAACGGCTTATTGGGGCCAATGGTCTCATCCCGGTCATTTGGCCCTGAACCGTGGACAAGGACGACCGCTGGAAACGGTCCCGCACCCTTGGGGACTGTCAAAGTGCCGGGCAGGGGCCAGTCCCCGCCGGCCCCAACCTTGACCTCGCGCTCTTCGAACTTTGTGGGGGCGGCATAGGCCGGCGGTTCATACTTGGCCGGAGGCAGGGAAGGAATAAACTGAAATCCAGCGATCTTTTTCTCTTTATCGAAGACGATGCGGGCGTCGAGCGTGACCTTCTCGAACTCGCACGTCACTAGCGCGACTTCATATTCGCCCAGCCTTTCCCGGCGCGCGGCCGTCTGCCGCTTGAAGGGGCCCATGCGCTCCGGCACCTGCTTCCAGAACTCGGCCAGCTTGTCCGGACCGGAAACATTCATCATGGTCGCGTCAAAGTCCCCGGCCGCCGCCTGGAAGTCTCCCCGGTTCAAGGCATCGAGGAACGCCCGCGCGCTGACGATCAGATCATCTTCGGGCGCGACGTTGGCTTGGGGATGGCTCAACAGAGAAGACACCAACCAACAAATTACAGCCATGACAGCCGGCCCCTTGAACATGTGGGCAGCTCTCTTTGCGCCTCAGACCAAGGTCAGGGTTTGATGGGCGAGGGCCAGCATGGCCTGGATCGGCACACCATAAGGGCAGGCCGTCTGGCAATACCCGGCGCAGCCGGAGCAAAGCTCCGCCCGGCCGGCTCCCAGACCGGCATATTCGGCCATGGCGTGTTTCTCCCGTCCCTGGGCACTGAAATAGTGGCGGAAGCGCATGATCGCGTTGACCGGCACTCCGCGGGGGCAACTGGCCTCGCACTCCCCGCAGGCATGACGGCAGTAGAATTGGCCGTATGTCCCGGCATAGGCCGTGAGCTTTTTCTCTTCGGGCGCAGACAGCTTCGTCCCCGAGAGCGAAGCGAAGGTATTCAGGTCGTCGTAGTTCTGGACCATGCAGCAGACGGTATGGACGTCGGGGTGGGAAAGCACAAACCGGTGAGCGGCAACGAGAAGCTCGGAGTCGCTGGTCAGGTTGTAGGTTTGCCTGAAGGAGTCCGCCTGGTCGGCGACCTTTTTCACCCGCTCCAGCAAGGCCGGCAGGTAGTCCGGCATCTTCTCGCCGCTGTTCTTGACCTTCTCCACCTCCTGCTTGATCCAAGAGTAGGTCCCGACCGGGTTGGCCTTCATGATTGTCGCCCCGATGTTTTTCTCCTTGAAGGCTTTGAGGACCCGCTCCCCCATATCCTTTTGGATGAAATTATAGACGAGCAGGGCGAGGTCGAAGCGGCCGTCCTCAGCCGCCGCCATCAAGACCTGTTCCATGGTCTCGGGGGCTTCGTTCCACTGCGAGCCGTGCTGGGAAAGGCCGACAAACCGGACCCGTCCCTCGGCCTTGAGCTCCTTCATGACGTCGTGAAAACCGGGCGCCTTGAGAATGGCGGTCGTCGGAGGGCAGTGGATCTGCATGCAGTCCACGTAGTCCGACTCCAGCCTTTCCAGGCATTTCCGGGACCGGTCGAGGACCTCCTGTTTGGTCACGTTGGCGTCCCGGAGATACAGCTTGGTCGTGATGAAGACCGATTTACGATCCCGGTTTTTCAGCGCCTTTCCGACCGCCCTCTCGACCTGGCCGTTGACATAGTTTTCGGCGGCGTCGATGTAGTTGATGCCCCTGTCCAGGACCGCCTCGAAGAGCGCTGCGTCGGTGACTTCTCCCCCACCCAGCCCGATATCAGAAACTTTGAAACCGGTCCGGCCGAGGGTGCGGTATTCCTTGATCTTGGGCCCTTCGGTGATTGCCGAGGGCTGGGCCGTCTGTCCGAACGCCCCACTTCGTCCGGAGAGACCGAGGGAGGCGAAAGCGGCCGCGGAAGCCCCGATGAACCGCCTCCGGTTCATTGCCTTGGGACGATTGCACTTTTGATGAGTATCCATGGAACTCCTTTTCTGGCTAAAGGCGATATGCTACCGTCTTTTGGGTACGACCGTCAATTTATTTTCAAAAACCGCCCCATCGCCGTCTCCGATTCTCCAAAATGTGAGGCCTGGCAGTGGGCTGAACCCCGGGCCTTGGTACGAAAATTGCAGCCTTAAGAGTGCCGGAAGGTTCCGGCGGAGACATCAAGCAGGCCGGAAGGACAATCCGATGGCGCGGCATCGTGACCGGGGAAACTGCGACGTTCTCTATCTTGTTCTATTTAGCCCATTTATCCGAAACAGAAGAGAAACTCTTCCCCTGATTCAAACGTATAATAGAGTGGAGGGTACGGCTAAATAATATGACTGAGAGCGGCTTCCGGAGTAAAAAAAACTGCCACGATTTCCGCTTGAAAGCAAAGTATTCTTACATTATGATCGAATAGAGAAAAGGAAGATGAGCCTCCGCTGCCCCGAATGTCAGGCCGAAAACAGCGAAGACAGCCGCTTCTGCAAGCGGTGCGCGACACCTCTTCCCCTGCCCGTTCCCGAAGACATCGCCCGGGCGGCGACAATAGTCTACAGCTCCCCCTCGCTCGAGCTGGCTCCCGGCGCCATCTTCGCCGACAGATATCTCGTCATCGAGGACCTGGGCAAGGGCGGGATGGGGAAGGTCTATAAGGTCCTCGACAAAGAGATTAACGAAAAAATCGCGCTCAAGTTGATCAAGCCCGAGATCGCGGCCGACCGCCAGACGATCGACCGTTTCCAGAACGAGATCAAGATCACCCGCCGGATCACCCACAAGAACGTCTGCCGGATGTACCATCTGGGAAGGGAGAAAGATACCTGCTACATCACTATGGAGTTCGTCCGAGGTGAGAACCTCAAGAAGATAATCCGGATGACCAGGGAGTTGACTCTCGAAGCCGCCCTCAATATCGCTCAGCAGATCTGCCACGGGCTTATCGAAGCCCACCGCCTCGGCATCGTCCACCGGGATCTCAAGCCCCAGAACATCATGATCGACGAGGACGGGGATGTCCGGATCATGGATTTCGGAATCGCCAGCTCGATCGAAACCAAGGGCGCCACTCTTCCCGGGATGATGATCGGGACGCCTGAATACATGAGCCCAGAACAGATCGACGGCGGCGAAATCGATGCCCGGTCCGATCTCTATTCCCTGGGCATTATTATCTACGAGATGCTCACGGGAAAAACTCCCTTCCATGGGGAAACGCCCTGGAGCGTTGCTTTCAAACACAAGAACGACCCGCCCCATGACCCGCGTGAGCTCAATCCCGGGATCCCGGAGTCGATGAGCCGCATCATCCTCAAATGTCTGGAGAAGCAGAAAGAGAGAAGATATCAAAGCGCCGAGGAACTGCTGGCGGATCTCGTCAACATCGGAGAGCAGCACACCCGGACGGAGACCCGGCTCAAGGCTAAACAGGCCACCGCCGCCCGCCGCGCTTTCATCAAGGTCCGGGGGAAGAAGCCCGCCGTCCGGACGATCGCCACAGCAGGCGTCCTTATTGTCTTGACATTCCTTTTATGGAAGTTCGTCTTGAATCGGACATCCCCGGCCCCGCCGGCGGCCCGGCTCAAAATGGCCGTCATCAGCTTCGAGAACCAGACGGGCGACGCCTCCTTCGATTATCTTCAGGACGCCATCCCCAACCTCCTGATCACCAGCCTCGAACAATCCAAGCTCTTCCGGATAACCAGTTGGGAGCGGCTGCGCGACCTGCTCCGGCAATCGGGTCGCGAGGACAGCCGGGTGATCGACAGCGACCTCGGCATCGAGCTCTGCCAGATGGACGGCGTGGAGGCCATCATAAGGGGAAGCTTCATCAAGGCCGGAGACACGTTCGTCACCGACGCCAAGATCCTGGACGTCAAGACCCGGAGCCTGCTCAAGACCGTCAACTCGCGGGGCGAGGGCGTGGAGAGCATCCTTAAGGAACAGATCGACGACCTGAGCCGGGAGATCGGCCGCGGGTTCGGCGAGGAAGAGGCCGTCCCGAGGATGAAGGCGACACCGATCGCGGAAGCGACGACCAACTCCCTCGAAGCCTACAATTACTTCCTCCGGGGACGGGAGGATTACGAGAAGTTCTATTTCGCCGACGCCCGCAAGTACCTCGAACGGGCCGTCGAGCTCGACCCTGAGTTCGCCATGGCTTATTCCTATCTGCTTAGGGTCTATGTTCAGCTGGGAAATTCCCCCGCCGCCGAGGAGGCCAAACAGAAGCTCGAAAAGTTCGGCGGCAAGGTATCTGGTAAGGAGGGCCTCTACATCAAAGCCCTCCTCGCCTCCGGTGGCAAGGGCAAGGAAAAAGACTACATCGAAATCTTAAGGAAGATCATTGCCGATTATCCGGACGAAAAAAGGGCGCGTCTGGACCTGGCCGCCCGCCTCAACGGCACGCATCAGTTTGAAGAGTCCGTTGCCGAACTCAATGAATTGCTGAAGCTCGATCCCAAGTTCGGCCCGGCGCTTAACCTGATCGCCTATGCCTACGGAAACCTGAAAAAATATGACGTGGCCATCAAGTATTTCCAGGAATACGCGGCCGTGTCGCCGGGCGACGCCAACCCCTATGATTCCATGGGCGAGCTCTATTTCCTTATGGGAAAGTGGGATGCATCGGTAGAGAAGTTCAAAGAGGCCATCCGCATCAAACCCGATTTCGGCTCCGATAACAAGATCTCCTACATCCGGGCCCTCTTGGAAGACTATTCCGACGCCCTGAGCTGGATCGACCAGTACATAGCCGCCGCGCCGTCCAACGGCATGAAAGCCTGGGGATGCCAGCTCAAGGGCGTGTATGACCACGTCCTGGGGAAAACGGAAGCCGCTTTTTCCGACCTGGCCATGGCCAAAGGATATGCCCTGGCGGATAATGATTGGGTAAACGCCGATAATCTCTACAGGTCGCTGATCTGGACCTCCTATGATCTGGGAAGGTACGATCAATTCCTCCGGTACGCCAGGGAGCGCTTCGACTTCCGGGCCGAGCGCAAACTCAGGTCCGGATCCTTGAATGATGTCCTCCTCGTTTTCTACGAAGGGCTGGCCGACGTTCGACAGAACCGGCTGGAGGAGGCCCGGGCCAAGCTGGCCAAGATCGAGGCCGCCAAGCCTAATATCAGCGAGCAGGAAAAACCGACGTCTGAGATGGCTTACTATCATCTTCTGAGCGAAATTCTGGCCGCCCAGGGAGAACCCGAGAAGACGATCGGAGCCTACAAGAAGGTCGGAGGTCCGGGCGTCGAAATCGGAAGCATCTACAGCCGGATCATGAACGGCGTCCCCTCCATTTATGACATTCCGGCCCGGGCCTATATCAATAAAGCGGACATCGACAAAGCCATCGCGGAATATGAAAAATTGATTTCGCCTGATCCCGTCGCCCGGGAGTTCAGGCTCATTCATCCGTACAGCCGCTTCCGGCTGGCTCAGCTCTACGAGAAAAAGGGCCTGCGCGCCAAGGCACTCGAGCAGTATGAAAAGCTGGCCTTGATCTGGAAGGACGCCGACCCAGGCTTCCCCGAAGCGCAAGAAGTGAAGAAGCGCCTCGCCGCCCTCAAAGCCGGCTGAGCGGGAAGAGCGGGGGCCCTTATGGCAGGAGGTGGAGAGGCCTGATATGGTTAAAGAAAATGAAAGCCTCGTACACGCCCAAGATAAGGTAGATTAAAAAAAGAGCATAGATCAAAAAGCCGGCTTTTATCCTTCCAAAGATCATAAAATTCTTATGCACCAAGACAAAGGCGATGCCGGCCGCTGTGACCATGTATTTGAAAACCAGGGCTGAGATTGGTTTTTTATAAAGAAAAACAAGCATGAATCGGTTCAGCTCCCGGCCGCCCAGATCGATGATCTTAAGCGTAAAAAAAGCATCCAGGACGCACAGGATCAGGATCAGGCTTATCAAAATAAAAAACCGCGGTTCGTACCAGTCGACATAGTAATTATTGTCTTCTTCCTCCCGGCGTGATTTTTTCCGATGGCCCCACAAGGCATACCGGCTCAACGGCTTTGTTGGGGTCCGCCTCCGATCGGGTATCTGCCGTCTCTCGCTGCCCATGGTTCTTCGAGGTCAGGTACCCTCCATCCGGTTGCATCTGGAATAATGGTGCGTCGCCAAAATCAAGGCAATCGCCTTAAAGGATGAATTCGGGGGTGAGATAAAAGATGTCTCCTGACGCATCCCCGGCCGTTCTTGACATCGGGCGACCGCCGGAGTTAGCATTCCCGGGGGCAGGCCGGTGAGCCTGGAATTCAGAAAAGAAACCGTCCCGGAAAGAGGCCGTCGGGCGCCTGGAGCCCCGGGAAAAGGAGGCTGGTCATGAAGCGACGCGATTTCCTGAGGACGGGAGCGGCGCTGGCCGCAAGCAGCTTGGCCGGCGCATCAAGGGCTATTCCGGGAATCCCGATCAAAGGGGTCGAAACGCCGGCCCTTCCCACGGTCCGGCTCGGGTCCCTCGAGGTCTCCCGACTCATCCTCGGTTCCAATCCATTCTGGGGCTACTCCCATAAGTCGGCTCAGCTCGACGAAGAGATGAAACGACATTACACCGACGAGCGCATCATGCAGATCCTTGACGAGGCGGCCGACTGCGGCCTGACGGCCCTCGCCAGTCCGCCCGACACCCGCTGGGTCAACCTCTGGGCCCGCTACTTGGAGAACGGCGGCCGGCTCAAGACCTGGATCTCACAGTGCCATGGGAATCCCGAGCAGATGACCGAGGAGATCGACCGCTCGGTCAAGGCCGGAGCCGGGGCGATCTTCATCCAGGGCGCGCGGGTCGAGGAGCAGTTCGGCAAAGGGAATTTTGACGTTCTCCGATCCTGGATCGAGCGCATCAAGGAGGCCGGGTTGCCCGCGGGAGCGGCGGCCCATTGGCCCGAGATCCACCCCGAGCTCGAACGCCGTCAATTCCCGACCGATTTCTATTTTCAGTGCTTCTATAACATCTCCCTGAGCAACGACTACAGCGCCGCCGAGCGTGAAAAAGCCGTGGCCACGATCGAGCGGCTCGAAAAGACGGTCATCGCCTATAAAATCCTGGGGGCGGGAAGGCTTTCGGCGAGCGAGGGGTTCGAGTTCGCCTTCAACCGCATCGCCCGTAAAGACGGCGTCTGTGTCGGCATCTACGCGCAAGAGGCTATCGACCAGATCCGCCAGAACGCCACCTATACCGAGACGCTCACGCCGGAATAGAGGCCGGCTTCGCTCGAACCGGAGAAAAACATGGTCAAAAAACCAGGGTCCATGGTTTGGCGGCTTCTTTGGCTCACGGCCATAATGGTAGGGGCTGTCCGGCCCGCCGGCTCGGACGGCCAAAATCAGGTCAAGTACGAGCCGAACTGGGCGTCGCTGGATGCGCGGCCCACCCCGCAGTGGTTCCGCGACGCGAAATTCGGCGTCTTCATCTGCTGGGGATTGTATTCCGTCCCCGCCTGGAGCCCCAAAGGGACCTACGCCGAATGGTATCAATATTTCCTCCAGGAAAGATCCCAGGACGGGCAGGTCTATGATTATCACGTCAAGACCTACGGCAAGAACTTCAGGTACGAGGACTTCGCCCCGTTGTTCAAAGCTGAGCTTTGGAAGCCGGAAGAATGGGCCGACCTCATCCAGGATTCCGGAGCCAAATATATCGTCTTCACTACCAAGCATCACGCCGGGGATTGCCTCTGGCCCAGCCGGGAGGCCAGCCGCGCCTATGGCCGCCCCTGGAACACGATGGAGATGGGGCCGAAGCGAGATATCGTCGGCGACCTGGCCGCCGCAATCCGGGCTAAAGGCATCCGTTTGGGGCTCTATTATTCGCTCTACGAGTGGTATCACCCCTTGTGGAAGAGCGATAAAAAGCGCTTTGTGAGCGAGCATCTCTTTCCCCAGTTCAAGGACCTCATCACCCGCTACCGTCCGGACATCGTCTGGTCGGACGGCGAGTGGGAGATGACCTCCGAGGGGTGGCGCTCGCCCGAGCTTCTGGCCTGGCTGTTCAACATGGCGCCCAACGCCGCCGACCTCGTCATCAACGACCGCTGGGGAAAAGACACCCGGCACAAGCACGGCGGCTTCTACACTACGGAATACGGCTCAGGGCTCGACGACGACCGGCATCCCTGGGAAGAGAACAGGGGCATGGGCAGTTCCTACGGATACAACCGGAACGAGGATATCTCCGACTATAAGTCGGCGCGCGAGCTCATCCTGATGCTTGTCGATATCGTCAGCCGCGGCGGGAACTTGTGTCTCGACATCGGGCCCAGGGCGGACGGCAAGATCCCGGTGATCATGCAGGAGCGGCTGCGGGAGCTCGGCGGCTGGCTGAAGCGGAACGGAGAGGCCATCTATGGGACCCGGATGTGGCGGACGCCCTGCCAATGGTCGGAGGGGCAGAAGCCCGAGGCCAAGCGCGGCGAGTTTATGGTCCCGTATGACATCCTGAAAGACACCCTTCAGCCGGAAGAGGGCCGGGCCGTCAAAGAAGTCTTCTTCACGTCGAAGAACGGTGATCTATACGCCATCACCCCGCGCTGGCCGGGAGAACGTCTAGTCATAAAAAATGTGAGAGCGTACAGGGAAAGCCGCGTGACTTGGCTGGCGACCGGGCAGGAGCTCAAATGGAAAAACCGGAAGGATGACCTGATCATTTCATTGCCCGGATTCAATCCTGAAGTGCTGTCACCTGATCTGCAGTATGCCTACGCCTTCCGGATAAGCGGCCTGAAAAAGGAGCAGCCTCTTGCCGGGCAAGGAAAAGCCGATTAGCCTAAGGTTTCTCCAGCAATGAAAAGAACGGAGTGGCACGGCCTTTTGTATACCCTTGTACTCATTTTAGGAACAAGTTGTGCAACAATGGAAACAAACCCTGAGGATTACGCCGTCTACGAAAAAACCCTGACGATCGAGCCGGGCGTGAGCCTGCGCTACACTCTGGCCGTCCCGCCGTCTTTATCCGCTGATAGGCCCTATCCTCTTGTACTCGCCCTCCACTACGGCGGCCAGGTCACACCCTATTACGGGAAAGGCTACCTAACCGGCCTTGTCCTTCCCGCCCTTCGCGACCTCAACGCTATCATGATCGCTCCGGATTGCCCGGGCGAAGGATGGACGGACCCGGCAAGCGAGCGGGCGGTTTTGGCACTTCTTCAAGCAATCCAGAAGGACTACGCGATCGACCGCCGGCGTCTCATCATCACCGGCTACAGCATGGGAGCCACCGGAACCTGGGATTTCGTTTTCAAGCACCAGGGACTCTTCTCGGCGGCCCTCCCAGTCGCCGGGATGCCGCCCAAGGGTATCATCCTCAGCGACCCCGGCACACCGATTTTGGTCATCCACAGCCGCGACGATGAGCTCTTTCCGCTCGATGCCGTCCGCAAGTTCGTCCGGGCCTGCGAATCCGCGGGTCTCCCGGTCGAGCTCCGGGTGGTCGCGGGCCTCAGCCACTATCGCTTCGACCAATTTGTCGCGGCGCTCCGGGAAGCCGTTCCCTGGGCAAAGAAACTGTGGGACACAGAGACTCCCCTCAATCAGCCGGTTTGACATCCCGGGAAGGGTTTATTATATTGACCGCTCTGGAGGAATCAGACCGATGAAGTTCAGGTTGTTCCCAAAAGACGAGAAGTTCTTCGGGCTCTTCCGGAAGGATGCGGCCAACCTCAAAGAGGGAGTCGAGGCCCTCCAGGACCTCATCAATAACTATGATGACATCGATAAAAGATTCCAGAAAATAAAAGCGATCGAGCACCAGGGAGATATCCTCACCCACGACATCATCACCAGGCTAAGGGGCACTTTTATCACCCCCCTCGAGCGCGAAGATATCCATGAGCTGGCCAGCGGGCTGGACGATGTTCTCGATTGCATCGAGGGCGTGGCCAGTCGGCTGAACAACTTCAAGGTCTCGGGCCCTACGCCGGAGATGAAAAAGCTGGTAAACATCATCAGCCAGGCCGTCTCACAGATCTACGAGGCCATCACCCATCTCGAAAAACTCGGACATGTTCCCACCTTCTGCACGGAAGTCAATAAGCTTGAATATCAAGCGGATATCATCGGCCAGCAGGCCATCGCCGACCTCTTCGATAAAACCCAGCGGGTGGAAGACCTCAAAGAACTGCTCAAACTTAAGGAGATCTACGAGCGGCTGGAAAGGGCGGCAGACCGCTGTGAAGACGTGGCCAACGTCATCGAAGGTATCACCGTCAAGATGACCTGACCGGGATGCCGAGCTTAAGCACCGTTTTCATCATCTTCATCATCCTGGTCGCCTTAAGCTTCGATTTCACGAACGGCATGCACGACGCGGCCAACTCCATCGCCACCATCGTTTCGACCCGGGTCTTATCCCCGCGTCTGGCCGTCATCTGGGCGGCGTTTTTTAATTTTGTCGCCTTCCTGATCTTCGGCACGGCCGTCGCCCATACCATCGGCACCGGCCTGATCGACATCAAGGTAGTGACTCCGCTGGTCATCCTGGCGGGCCTTATCGGGGCCATCGGCTGGAACCTTTTCACTTGGTACCATGGACTGCCCACCAGTTCATCGCACGCGTTGATCGGCGGCTATGCCGGAGCCGCCATGGTCAAAGCGGGGTCAGGGGTGATCATCGCCCAGGGCTGGGTTAAGACGATCATATTCATCTTTTTGGCGCCGATCATCGGCCTCGTCCTGGGGCTCCTCCTCATCAGC
The DNA here is from genome assembly GCA_964353705.1 of uncultured Eubacteriales bacterium. Classification (GTDB taxonomy): domain Bacteria; phylum Acidobacteriota; class Aminicenantia; order Aminicenantales; family UBA8522; genus UBA8522. Next base: position 39,249 of record CAYGXD010000007.1, read on the forward strand.
GTTACGAGCCGGCTTGTCCATAAGCAGCATCCAGCGGCCATCAACATGTGGTCTCGCCGCCTGCAGCTCCTCTCGGCCGCTGCATACAGCCTCGGCCACGGCGGGAACGACGCTCAGAAAACCATGGGCATCATCGCCAGCCTGGTCTTCGCGGCCGGCTGGATGAAAGAATTCCATATCCCGCTCTGGATCGTCCTCAGCGCCCATGGCGCGATTGCGCTTGGGACAATAACCGGCGGCTGGAGGATCGTCAAGACCATGGGCCAGAAAATCACCAAGCTGCGGCCGATCGACGGATTCTGCGCCGAGACCGCCAGCGCCGCCAGCATCTTCCTCGCCACCCATATGGGAGTCCCCGTCAGCACCACCCATGTCATCACCGGATCGATCTCCGGGGTCGGCGCCGCCAAACGCCTCTCCGCCGTGCGCTGGGGCGTGACCCTGCAGATCGTCTGGGCCTGGATCTTCACCATCCCGGGAGCGGCGTTGATCGGCGGCGGCACATACTTCATCTTCAGCCTGGCCGCTAAGATCTCCGGCTGAGACCTGGGGCCATCCGCTTCATCGCCGGTTAAGCATTCCTACTTGAATTCCTGGACAAATTGATTCAGTTCGGCCTTGTTCAGTTCCGTCTTCCCTCTTTCCACATAATTGTTGACAACCTTTCCGCGGTCAAATGACAATCGGGCCGCTTCGGAGCCGGTCCAACAGGTCTCTATCGCCTGAAAATATTCAGATTAGGGCGCGAATGTTGTTATAATAGGGCGGATTTTTATGGAGGGCCGGGATGAACAACACAGCCGGGCGACTGAGCCTCATCAATAAAGCGCTGTTCTTGGGGATCCTGCTTTTCCTGCCGGCTTCATTTTCGTTTGCCGCTCAGCCGGGTTATTGGGCCCCGGCCAACCCGCCAAAAAGCCGCTACGTCATCGACGCCAGACTCGACCTCTCCTCCAGCGGCGCCATCGAAGGAAAAGAGACGATCGCCCTAAGAAACACTTCGCGCCTGCCGCTCGGTGTCGTCGCTTTCGATTGGCCCGTAGGGCCGGCTTCCTCGATCTCAGTGACCGTCTCCGGGAGTCCCTTGACGCCCCTGAACCCGGAAAACACACCCGTCCTCTCGTCCCCGATCTTCTATCTATTGCCTAAGCCCTTACCCCCGGGCAAAAAGCTCAACCTTGAAGTCATGTTCAAAAAGAAGGTCGAATTCCCGGCCGAGGCCACGGAATTCGGCGACACCCGCTGGTACCCCAGGCTCTGGTGGGACGGGTTGCCGCTCCATGATTCCTTCTCGGTCAAGCTCGAGATTCCCGCGGGCTTCGCCCTGGCCGCAAGCGGCCGCCTGAACCCGAAGACCGGCCGCTATGAAAACGAAGGAGCCCGGACCTTCGGCCTCTATCTTGGGAAGGGCATGAAAACAGAATCACGGGAGTCCGAGGGAGTTCTCATCACCACGCTGGCGACCGATAAGGGGGCCAAGGCCGCCGCCGCCTGCCTCGACACAGCCGTGGACGTGATCCTGTATTGCCGGGAGTGGCTTGGTTTTTATCCGTATAAATTCCTCAACATCATCCCCGGAGGGAGCGGACGCTGGGGCGGCTATCCCTTCGCCACGGGCATCGTGGCCATCCACGGCCAGGAGACATTCAAACAAGGCGAGCCGCTCGTCTGGTGGCAACACATCACCTCGCACGAAATCGGCCATGAGTATTGGGGCGAATGGGTGATCGACCCGGACGATCCGGCCTGGCTCTGGATCGGAATGGGGATCTTCATTGATACCGAATATATGATGGCCCGCAAACTCGACCCGGAGAGGAGGGCCAAGTGGATGGGGAATTTTATCAACGGCCTGGGGATGCACTATGACCTCACGGTCGACATCCCGCCCGCCCGGGTCGAAAAGATCCTGTACGATCACAACAACACGGTCATCCACAGCAAATGTCCGTCCATCATATTCGCCCTGGACTCCGTTCTCGGCCGGACCGAGTTTATCCGGATCTACAAGGAATGCCTCCGGGAACATGGCGGCCGGCGGCTGGGCTGGAAAGACTTCCAGGAGTTCTGCGAGGAAGAAAGCGGCCAAGATCTCGATTGGTTCTTCGACCAGTGGGTCCGCTCGAATGTGTATCTTTGCTACACCATCGAAAACCAGGACTGCCGGCAGGAGGGGAATGAGTATGTCTCAACGGTCAGAGTGCGGCGTCTGGGCACGATGAATATGCCCATTCCGGTCAAGGCCGTCTTCGAGGACGGGACTGAAGAGGTCCAGTCCACCGACCGGTTATGGGACGTCAATGTCCTCACCTTTAAAAGCAAAACAAAACTCAAGGAGGCGGTCCTCGATCCGGAAAAGAAGCTCGCCATGCTCGACAAACCTGTCTCCCCGATTTCTCCGGAGGCGGCGGAGATGCTCGCCCTTGGATGGGAAGCCAAGGACAGCCCCGCGGTCTATAAGGCGGTCAAGGATGCGGGCATCGAGAACAGAGTAACCTGGTACCGGCTGGGGATGGATCTCTTCGAACTCGGCCAATATCCCGAATCCTTCAACTGCTTTGAGAAGGTCTCCGGCCTCCAAAAGGACGGGCTGGAAAAATTCGCCTCGTTGGGCTGGATGGGATTGCTTAAAGACCTGCTGGGAAAGAGGACAGAGGCGTTGACTTATTATCGGGAGGCGCTCAAGTTTGATACCGGCCAGTCGATGCGGCATGACCAGTTCAGGATCCGGATGGACAAGCCATGGCTCGAGGACAGGCTGAAAAAGCCGTTCAGCCTGCAAACGGCGGAGGAGATTCCGGAGAAACCGACGGCCGCCGAGCTCATCAAGATCGTGGAGGATCTCAATTGGACCAAGGAAGGCAGGACTCCCCAACTCATTTTCGAAAAAACAAAAGGCCTGGCCGTTTCCGACGTCCATTTCTGGCTGAAGATGGGGTTGTTGCTCTTCGACGGCGGCAACACCGCTCAGTCTTTTCAGGCTTTTGACCGGGTTCTCAAACTCGACTCGTCACCGCTCCTCAACTTCACGGCGCTTGTCTGGATGGGACAGCTGATGGACCTTCAGAAACAGAGACAAAAGGCGATCGACTATTACAAAAAGGCCCTTGAGTATGACACAGGAGAGACCATGACACACAGCCAATACGGGCTGAAGCTCAACCGGGCGTGTGTTGAAGAACGGCTGAAAATTCCGTTCACCTGGAAGAAGTAGAAGATCCGTAGGTCACCACGTCGGCCAGATGGACTTCCGCGTCAGGAACCGGGTTGAGGATTTTGACGACGACGCGGTGCTGACCGGGCTGGAGCCGGTAACGCCAGAAGAGAGTGGGCTTTCGAGTCAGGTCGGCGGTCGGAAGAACCGACTTCACGGCCGGCTCCCCGTCAACCGTCAGCTCAGCCCAAAGGTCGATGTCCGGACTTTCCTCGCTCGGCTTGACGGCCTCACCATTGACGGCGAATCCGATCCCGTCAAATGAGAACTCCGCTTCCCTTGCCGTCTCATTCAGACGGATATCGAGCGTCCTTCTCTCCTTTGGATAGTGCCCTTCGAAACTCACTTCGAGCGGAACAGCCGAAGGTTTCTGGACTTTAATGCGGACGGACTCGCCATCGACCACACCGCCGTTCTTCGCGACGACTTCCAGAGCACGTTTGAACGACAATCCATAAACTTCGGAAAGAGATATGGTCGTGTACTGGAAATCCAGAGGCTCGATCGCAGGCAGCCCCTCTTTCCATAATCCGGGGATATTCTCATAGCCGACGATCGTCCCCAGGATGCCTCCCGCGGTGGCCGGGTTGCAGTCGGAGTCGTCACCGGCCCGGGCGCTGATGTCGATAGTCTTGCCGAAATCCCCCCCGCCGTAGAGCAATCCCAACACTACCCAGGCCGAATTGATCCGGGCGTCGATGTTAAACGGACGGAAGACTCCCTCCGGGCAGCCGACGTCCTCGCCCCATTTTTTTTGAACCTTGAACCAGGTCTCCCGCCAGTCGTCCGGGTTTTCCCGGTGACCTTGGATCACGGTTTGGATCGTCCGGGCGAAGAGGCTTTCGGGAGGGATTATGCGCAAGGCCTCCTCGACGAGACGGTGAATATCCCGCTCGATAAATGCCAGGGAGTACATAGCCGCAACGAACACGCCTCCATAATACCCGTCCCCAAAATTCATGATGTGACCGACCCGGTCGCAGATGGCGGCGGCCGCGTTCGGCATCCCCGGACTCATCAGCCCGGCGAAGTCGGCCTCGATCTGGAAATCGATATCGTCGGCATGGGGGTTGTTCAGCCAGTGGCCGGACTGCGGCGGGATCATCCCGTTGAGGATGTTGTACCGGGCCATCTGGTTGGCATGCCAGAGCGGGTAGCCGGCCTTGGCGAACTTCTCCGCAAAGGCTCCGGCCGGCGCGTCCGGGCCCGCTTTCTCCAGGACCTCGACGAACGTCAGGTCCATATAGACATCGTCATAGAGCCCCGGCAGGTTTTCAAAGAACCAGCGGAGTGAATCCCGGTTCCAGGGAATAGGCTGATAGTCGTGAATAAAAGTGCTCTGGAAGATGAATTCAGTCGGCCCGCCGTAGGTGCAGCCTATGGCCTGGCCGGCCCAGCCGCCCCTGATCTTGTCGAGAAGTTCGCCTCGGGGAAGAGTTGCGAACCGGTCCGAGGGTGGCTCCTGCGGCTTCCCTCCAATGGCCAGAACGGAGAGTAGCATGACGCCGAGGGCCGTTCCCAAGGGAAACGATCTCTTCGATCTCTCAGACGACATCCAAAAAGGCCTGAGGATAACGGATGGTTCCTTTGACTCCGGGCCCGGGTCGAGGGATGATTTCGGCCGCCAGAAAGGCTCTCTCCGGCACCGGAAACGGCACTTCCAGGCCTTTCGGCCGGGCGGGGATGAACCCGAAGCGGCCGTAATAGCTCTGCTCGCCCACTACGATCACAAGGCTGTAGCCATGCTGCCGGCATGCCTTAAGCCCCTGGGTGACGAGCTCAGACCCGATGCCCTTATCCCTGAAGTCCGGGTGAACGGCCAGAGGCGCCAGGGCCAAGGCCACTTCTTCCGGAAGTTTTGGATCGGGAGGCCGGATCCAGATCCGGCTGAACAGGACATGGCCGACCGCCCGGCCTTCGGATTCGGCGACAAGAGACAGGCTCGGGATGAAATCTCGGCTCGCCCGAAGCTTCTCGACCAGAGTAGCCTCGTTGCCTGCCTCGAATGAGAGCCGGTGGATTTCCCCGATGGCGGCAAAATCGCGGGGCTCTTCCGGCCGGATCACGATCGCAGCCTTTTCCTGCATGGCGGGTCCGATTATACTCCCCCTGGACGGATAAAGAAAAGAGTTTTAAAATCTAGTGCTCTTGAAGGAGGCCGACTATGGAATCATTGTGGAGCGCCCAGGCCCTGATCGCGCTGGCGACGCTGACCGCCCTCGAGATAGTCCTCGGCATCGACAACATCGTCTTCATATCCATCCTGGCCTCACGGCTGCCGGAGGGAGAAAGGCAAAGGGCCCGGGTTATCGGCCTAGGCTTAGCCATGTTCAGCCGGATCGCCCTCCTCCTGTCTCTGACCTGGGTGTTGAAGCTGACCCGGCCGCTCCTATCCGTTATCGGGCAGGAGATCTCCGGCCGGGACATCATCCTCCTGGCCGGCGGCCTCTTTCTTCTGGCCAAGAGCACGTTCGAGATCCACGAGAACCTGGAGGCGCCCGAGGCAAAAAAGCCCGGCCGCGGCGGGCGGAAGTTTCTCCTGGTCCTCGTCCAGATCATGCTCTTGGACGTGATCTTCTCTCTTGATTCTGTCATCACGGCCATCGGCATGGCCCGCCAGGTAAGCGTCATGGTCCTGGCCGTCGTCATCGCCGTCATCGTCATGATGCTCTCGGTGAACGGGATCAGCCGTTTCGTGGAAAGCCATCCGACGATCAAGATTCTGGCGCTGAGCTTCCTCATCCTGATCGGAGTGAGCCTGGTCGCCGAGGGGCTGGATTTTCACATCCCCAAGGGGTATATCTATTTCGCCATGGCCTTCTCCGTAACGGTGGAATTTCTGAACCACAAAGTGAGGCAGAGGCAGGTTGAGCCCGTCCATCTGAGGAGGGTAATGAATTGAAGGAGGTTCCGATGAAGAGAATTCGCTGGTCGGTCATCGTCCTGTTGCTGGCTATCTCGGTCACATCAGTCCCTGCCGCCGACAAGGTCGCCTCCGACCCGCGGGTCAAGACGGCGCTTGAAGCGGCCCGGGTCTGGCTCGAAGCTCAGCGGGCCTACGACCGCATCCCGGGCGCGTCGGCGGCCATCGTCTATGACCAGCAGGTCCTCTGGACCGGGGGGTACGGTTACGCCGACTTGTCCGGTAAAACTCCGGCTGCGTCCGGCACCATATACAGCATCTGCTCGATCTCCAAGCTGTTCACCAGTATCGCCGTCATGCAGCTCCGCGATGCCGGGAAACTGCGTCTCGACGACCCCGTCGAGAAGTTTCTGCCCTGGTTCAAGATCCAGAAGACAGCCCCGCAAGGACCCGAGATCACCATCGAAGGACTCCTCACCCACGCCTCGGGACTGCCGAGGGAGTCGGAGTATCCGTACTGGAGCGCCCCGGATTACGCGTTCCCGACTCGAGAGCAAATCAAGGAGAAGATCGCAAGCCAGCAGACTCTCTACCCCGCCGAGACCCATTTTCAGTATTCCAACCTCGGGATCACCCTGGCGGGAGAGGTTGTGGCGGCCGCCTCCGGAATGCCCTACGACGAGTACGTGAAGAAACACATCCTGGGCCCTCTCGGAATGGCCGGCACGACACCCGAGATCCCCGCCGACCAGCGCGGGGGCCGTCTGGCCACCGGCTACAGCATCCTGACGCGCGACGGGGAACCCAAGACCATGCCTTTCTTCCAGGTCCGCGGCATCGCGCCGGCGGCCGGTTACGCCTCGACGGCCGAAGACCTGGCCCGGTTCGCCACCTGGCAGTTCCGTCTTCTCGGAACGGGAGGAACCGAGGTCCTTCAGGCCAACACCCTCCGCGAGATGTACCGGATCCACTGGGTGGAGCCGGACTTCGAGACCACCTGGGGACTCGGGTTCAGCGTCTGGCGCCGCGACGGCAAGGTCTTTGTCGGGCACGGCGGGTCCTGCCCCGGCTTCCGGTCGGCTGTCCTGTTCCGGCCGGAAGAGAAGGTGGCCGCGATCTTCCTTTCCAATGCCCACGAGGCGGCCTCGGAGGCCTTCGCCCAATGCCTGTATGATATCGTGGCGCCGGCCATCAAAGACGCCGTCAAGAACCCCTCGGCCGCCAAGAAACCGGACCCGAAGCTCAATAAATACCTGGGGTCTTACAGCGCCTGGAACGGTGAAATGACCGTGCTCTTGTGGGGGGACGGGCTGGCGGCTTTGGACCTGCCGACCATGAACCCGGTCAAGTCCATCGTTAAGCTTAAAAAAACGGGTGACCACACCTTCCGGCGGGTTCGGGACGACGAGGAGCTCGGCGAGGAGATCGTCTTCGAGCTGGGGCCGGACGGCCGCGCCGCCCGCCTGAAATGGCACAGCAATTACTATCCGCGCCTCCGCTGAACAGGCAGCGGCCGGGAGGTAGGAAACCGGTCCTTGGGCCGTCTATCCTGCTCCGGAGCGGCGGGACGCTATTGACATTCCCGGGCTTGTGGAATTATCTATATCGAGAAGGATTATAATCCTTTACACCGATGAGGTTATTCATGTCCCCCAAACTCCGCTTTTATTCCCTAGGCATTATTTTCCTTATCTTTTCCTTCGCTGCAGGAGGGCTCGTCCAGGAAGAGACGGCCGCCAATAAAGCCGCCAAGGCCGGCCTCCTCCAGTTCTCGCTCAACACTGAGCTCGCCGGTCGGACGGCTCCCCAAGGCAGGACTTTTGTTCTGCTCCAGACGGAATGGGAGAACATCCACCCCAAGCAGAAAGTCAAAAAGAGCGATCTCGAGGGAAAGCCCGATAGGACCATGGGAGTCGCGCAACTCAGGGAAGGAAAGAAAGAAGAAAAGAAAGAGGACTATGTGGACGCCGATGTCCCCTACGTCATTCCCAATTTCTTCGATCACGCCTATCTTCTGGCCGACGGCCAGACCTATTCCCTCGACAAATTGACCGAGGCCATTCCGGGCGGTTACAGCCTGAGCAAGGAATTTACCGTCCCCAAATTAGGCGACCGGAGAAAGGTGCAGTTTGTCTATCTGGTTCCTGCGGAAGCCGAGAACATCGCTTTCCAGTTTTTCGATTACTCTTATGGCCACATCCTGGTCCCCGTTAAGGGCGACCTGAAGCTCGCGGTCGGTAAAGGCGTTCCCGCCGGCCGTTTTCTCGATCAGATCAAGGACAACATGGTCGAGATAGCCGCCCGCGCCATCAATTTCCAGAGCGAATACAAAGAGGAGGAAGCCCCGGAAGGCTGGCGCTATGCCGTCGCCGAGCTCAGCGGGAAGAGCCTGTCCGGAAGCGCATCGATGGGAAACATCATCCAGGTCCAGCCCGAGGAGAACATCTGGGTGACGACGAAAGAGGGGCATCTCTACTACAGTTGTGGAGGTTCCACAACGGAAGACGGTTTTATCCGCTTCACGCCCGAGTTTTCCCAGAACCAGGAAGTCGCCTTTCTCGTGCCGTCGTCGATAAAGGACTATGCGCTCGGCATCCGCCTCCAAAACAGGGTTTATACCCTCAAGCTCGACCCGAAATATCAGCCGGAGACAGCCGCTCCCCTGGCCACTCATCGAGATGGCCGGACGATGGAGGTATTCCTCTACGGCCTGAGAAAAGATGGAGATAATATTGTCCTGGACCTGGGCATAAAATCGCTGGTCAAGAGCGGCCTCGAAATTCAAAGCGACCAGCAGTTCATCCTGAAGGGCGAAGAAGAAGACGTCTATCCGGAGGAGACGGCCACTCAGGCTCTCCCCCATCGGCCGCCGACACCGTTCGTCATCCCCCCGCAGACATTTGTCCGCTTCGAGCTGGCTTATGCGACGGAAAGCACCCCCACGATTCTCTATTATCGGGGCTATGAGAGCGAGGGAAAGCTGGCGCTTCCCGCTTTGAAATAAGGCACGGAAAAAATAAGGCCGAGGAGGAGAAAAAATGATAATAAGGAAAAAGAGAGCGACCTGGTCGTTGGCGGTCCTGGTCATATTATTCGCACTATCCTGTTCCGGGAAAAAACAGGAGGAACTGCAGAGCCAGGCGGCCCCAGGTCAAGGTTCGGCCGCTGCTGAACAAGTCACGGCCGACAATCAGGGATCCGGCCCAGCGGAGTCCGTCCCGGTAGCCGGCGATTGGGAAGAGTCCTTCCAATTCGTCCGCGACAGCATCCGGACTGAACCATCTCGATTTCCCCTGAAAACCTCTGAGGGGGTCCGCTGGGGCCGGAGCGGGAACTCCCTGGAAAAAGCGCTCCTGCTGGCCCAGCTTCTCCAGGATATCGGCCAGACCGTGCAGATTGCCGAAGGGGAGCTTGATGACCGCGCGGCGGAGAAACTTCTGGGGACTATTTTCCCTGCCGGGAAAGAGTTCTCCTACAAGAAGGACGTCCGCATTTCCGCCCCGGCGGAAGAGCCCGGCCTGGTCGCCGCCGTTAAACGTCACTTCTGGGTTCAACGACAGGACGGAGAGAACTGGGTCGATCTTGACTCCAGTTTCCCCGGGGCCAAGCCCGGCCAGGCCTTCGCCTCTGTGATCAACACCTTCCAGCCGTCGGACGAAGCGTTGAAAACCGGGGTTACCATCGTCCTCGAGTACGCAGCGGCTGATTCCGAAGAGCCCCAGGCCGTGCTGTCCTGGGAGGGCAAACTGGAAGAAGCGGCCAATCAAGCCGTATCCCTTACGGTAGTGGCTGAGTTCCGGAAAGCGGCTGAAGAGGCAGAAGAGGAGGATGAAGGCGCCGGTGGGGTTTTTGGCGCCTTGGGTGGTCAGACCTCCAAAAAAAAGAAAAGCCAGGCCGGTGAGATCGTCTCCTACAACGCCGCATTGACGGTAGGCGGGGAGGGAGTGACGGAAGGACAATTCACGCCGGAAAAAGGAAAGATCGGCAAGCTCTCGCTCAAGATAAAATTCGAAAGCCTGGATGAAGTCGTCTCCGAATCCGAAAGAATTCTCTTCGAGAGGACGGAGAAGAAGGCCGAAGCGCCCATCTTCCAGAGGCATGCCATCCTCATCGCTCCGAACAGGATCCCGGCCGAGGTCTGGCAGAACCGGCTGAATACCGTCTCCGACAAAAACATGCTGGCCGAGGTGAAGTCCCAGGTCGAGCAAATCAAAAAGAGCCTGAAATCGAAGAAGGTCGACCGAAACACCCTGGAAAAAAGCGCCGACCTCGAGCAGAAGGTCGGGCCCGAGCTCGGCCATCTTCTCAACATGATTTTCGCCTCAACCTCGGATGATCAAACCGAGAAAGAGGGGGCCGCGCTTTCGATCTCGACCTACTATCAAGTCCCCCGGATTCTCATCTCTTCATTTTCCGGCGACCAGGAGACTTCTCGGGTATCCTTTGATCTCAGGCAGGACAAAATCGAAGCGATCCCACTCCCTGGGCAGGCCCTGACCATGAAACGGACATTTCTCTACGGCCGGGGAGTGATGGAATCGATCCTCGAGGGAGAGCTCCTCGGACGCCTGACGGGGAAGCCCGCCTTGACAACCGCTGCCCTGATGCAGGAAGCGGCCCAAAGAAAGATACCTATCCGGTCTTATTCTTCGCTCGAGAAGGATAACCTCAGGAAGATCGGTCCGCCCGAGAGCGTGGCCGAGAAGATTTTCTCGGTCCTGGACGCCGGCCGGGTCGTCATCATTCCCGAAAAGGGCGTCGAATGGGAAGGGCAGAATCGCTGGGGCTGGTGGGACGTCGACCTGCGGACGATGGAGACGGTCGGCGTGATGGACACCGGGCTGCACCAGGCCGTTCTTGAAAGGACGATCCTTGATTCCAAGGGTGCGGTCGAGTCGAAGATGGGCTTTGTCATCGGGGCCATCGTCGGGGCCGTGGACACCCAGTGGATGATCGCCGGCATGATCCTTGAGTACGGCGAGATCAACAAGGCCGCCCTTCTGGAGGCCAAGGCGTATATGCAGGAGCTTAAAACGCTCATGTGCCCGAGCCTTGAAGCAAAGGTTTCAGAGGGCGTCACCCTCATCGATATCGAAGACTGCTGGAGCCTCGAATTGGGGGTGGAAGCCGGCATCGAGATCAAGATGGGCTGGTGCGAGAACTTCGTCAAGGGTTTCGCCTGCGCCTCAACCCAGATCTTGAATTACTACCTGAGCGAGTTCGAAGAATAGAGATTCATTCCCATGGGCCAAGGCGATGACGGCCTGCGGAGCTTGTAGGAAAAGGAGGTATCCGATGGAGGCCATGCTCTCCAAAATTCGAAGGACACTCTTTCTCTCGGCTCTCGCCACACTTCTGATCACCTTCATCCCGGCTCAAGCCCGGCAGGCGACTGAAAAGGAGCCGAATAACGAAGCCGCCCAGGCCAACCCGATCGTGCTCAACCAGGAGGTCACAGGCTTTTTCGGCGAAGAGGATGACGAGGACTGGTTCGTATTGACCATCCCCACGCCCGGAGTCGAGAACCTGGTCGTCGAGGTCACAGGAGTCCCGGACGTCGATGTGTGCCTTGATCTCCTGGCTCCAGGCGAAGAAGAAGAATCGAACGAGATCAACCAGGCCGATGAGGGTGGAGGGGAAGCCATCGTCCGCTTGAGACAGAAGGCGGGCAAGTACCTCGTTAAGGTCCGCGCCAAGTCCGGGCTAAACTCGGATACACCCTATACCTTGCGTGCTCTAAAATCGCCCCGGCCGCCGGCTTCTCCAGGGGAGGTCGCCGCGGCGCTCCGGAAAGCGCTTGATTTCCTGGAGAAGAACCAGAAAGCTGACGGGTATTTCGAGAAGGACCACCCCGGGATCAGCGGTCTTGCCGTGATGGCTTTGATCGGAGGGAGATGCGTCCCCAAGGACTATTCCAAGACAATCCGGGCCGGCCTTCGCTATCTCCAATCGAAGTTCGACAAGACCCCCCTTTACGAAGCCGGCGCCGGCGAAGCCCCCCAGGCGGGCTGGTCCGGGGCCGACGATAATATGTACACCCATGCTATTGCGACCCTGGCGCTCGTCGAGGCCGTCGCGGAGATGAAGGAAACCGGGCTCAAGCCGATGGCCGAGGAAGCTCTTAAGCTCATCCTCCAGGCCCAGAACACCGAGTTCAAGCCGGCAGGCTTCGGCGGTCCGATCGAAGCCGCACCCGAAAACTACGGCGGCTGGCGATATTCCCCGCAGAACAAAGACAGCGATATCTCAGTGACAGGCTGGCAAGTGCTGACGCTGCGCGCGGCGAAGAACACGTGGTTCGACGTCCCCGACCGGGTTTTCGAGGCGGCGGCCAAGTATGTCAGGCACCTTCACGACGAAGAGTCGGGGTCCTTCGGCTATCAAACAGATCCCGCGGGAGGTTCCTGCTGTCGGGCCGGCATGGGGGCGTTCATCCTCGAGCTCTGCGGCCAACCCCAGGACACGGCCGTTCGTAATGCCTTCCGGTTCATGTGGGACCACGCGCCGGTCTGGAACGTCGAAAACCCGGGCGACGGCTACCCCTTTTATTACTGGTACTACGGGACCCGGGCCATGCTCTTCGCCGGAGGGGACGACTGGCGGATCTGGAAGGATTGGATGTGCCGCCTCCTCGTCGACCACCAGAACCCGGACGGAAGCTGGGACGCCAAGGAGAGGGAGGAGGGCCTGGGGCTGGGGCCCGTCTACACGACTTCTCTCGGGGCGATGATGCTCGAGTTCTGCTGCGGCTACCTTCCGGCCTATATGCCGAAACCGCCCGCAGCGCCGGAAGTAACTTCTCTCCGGATCGTTTACGAAAAGGAAGCCGCCCCTGAAACGGCCAAGAATATCGAATTGATCTTTGATGCCTCCAATTCTATGTGGGGACAGATCGGCGGGGAGGCGAAGATCTCCATCGCCCGCAAGGTCCTCACCCAGATCATCAACGGTTTGCCGGATTCGCTGAGCGTCGGCCTCCGGGTATACGGCCACAGGTACGGCCTGAACGATCCCAAAGCCTGCACCGACACCGAACTCCTCATCCCTATCGGTCCGATCGCCAAGCCTCAGCTCATCGACACCGTCAACAAGATCCAGCTCAAAGGGAAGACGCCGCTCGTCTTGAGCGTCTTAGAGGCGATCAAAGACTTCGAGAAGCTCGCCAACGGCAGCGTCATCCTCATTACCGACGGGATCGAAAGCTGCAACGGCGATATCAAATCGATCGCGCCCGCCATCAAGAAGTCCGGCCTCGAGCTCAATGTGCACATTGTCGGGTTCGACATCAAGGAGAAGGAAGCCCGCGCCGAACTCGAGTCCATCGCCAAATCCACCGAGGGAAGATACCTCGACGCTAAGAATGCCGGCGAGCTTCTCCTCGCCCTCGAGCAGACGCTCCGGGTGGAGTACCAGGTTCTGGATGAGAAAGGACAAGAGGTGGCCAGCGGTACGGTCGGAGGGGAGCCGGTCAAGCTCAAAGAAGGCACTTATACGATCCGTATCTTGCTCGCTCCAAAGCCCTTGGAAACGAAAATTACGCTTAGGCCGGGCGAACAAGCGGCCGGCATTTTGAAGAAAGAAGCCGAAACCTGGAAGCTGGTCCGCTGATCCGGTCACGGCAACCTCGACGCCCGCTGCGGCACCGGACATGAAGGACCCGGAGCATCGATGAACGGAGGAGGATGATCAATGAGAACAGGTTTATCAAAGAGAAGCTCCGCACCGGGGGTATTCGTTCTTATGGTGCTGTTTTTCTTCTCCCTCCCGCTGGGAGCTCAACAGGCCGCAGAGAAAGAGCCGAATAACGAAGTCTCCCAAGCAAACGCCTTGCCGCTCAACGGGACCGTAGAGGGTTTCGCCAACGAAGAGGGGGACGAAGACTGGTATCTGCTGACCATTCCGGCGCCGGGGATGGATATCCTGGTCATCGAAGTCACGGGACCACCGGATGTCGATTTCATCCTGTCCTTCTGTGACGCCGGAGGAAAGGAACTATCCGTCATCGACGGCAAGCATGAGCCCGAGGGTGAGACTCTCGTCCGGCTGAGGCAGTCGGCGGGGAAGTTCCTGATCAAGGTGCTCAGCGGCCGGGGGATGAACACCGAACAAGCCTACATCCTCCGGGCCGGAAAACCCGACCGGCCGCCGGCCACGGAAGAGGAGGTCCGCAAAGCGCTGGCCAAGGCGCTTAGCTTTATCGCCTCTAGGCAACAGGAGGACGGTTCTTGGCCGGACTACGAACAGGCCAATACCGGCCTGGCCATCATGGCCTTTATCGGAGGCAAGTGCGTTCAGAAGGACTATACGGCCAAGGTAAGAGCCGGTTTGGAGTACTTGAAGTCCACGTTTACGCCAAGCTCCAGCTATCCGGCGGGCTCGGAGGAGGCGGCCAAGCTGGGAGGAGTGTTCGGCACGTCGAGCGCCAATCTCATGTATCAGCAAGCGATCGCCACGCTTGCCGTCATCGAAGCCCTGGTCGATCTGAATGACGCGAGTCTCGAACCGATCGCCGGGGAAGCCATCCAACTGATCATCCGGTCTCAGAATACGGAGCATAAGCCAAAAACGCTGCAGGGCCCTATCCCGGCCGACTCTCCACACTCCGGCGGCTGGCGGTACGAGCCCGACTATACCGACTCAGATCTTTCGGTCTCGGCTTGGCAGATACTGACGCTCCGGGCGGCGGCTAATGCGGGGTTCTCCGTGCCCGATTATGTTTTTCCGGCGGCCGCCAAGTTCGTCCGATCCCTGCGCGGCGCGGATGGCTCGTTCTGCTATGAATCACCCGGGGACGCCGGTGATTCCTGCGCCAGGGCGGGCATGGGGGCGTTGGCCCTCCAGCTCTGCGGCTTTCCCAAGGATCTCCTAATCCCGCCGGCCATCCGCTACATGCAAAACTCCGGACCGGTCTGGAATCTGGAGTATCCCGGCGAGGGCTATCCCTTTTATTATTGGTATTACGGCACTCGAGCGATGTTTATGGCCGGCGGCGAGGACTGGCGGACCTGGAAGGACTGGATGTGCCGACTTCTCGTAGACCATCAGGGCAACAGCGGGACTTGGGAGGGGGCCCAGCAAGAAGAATCCGAAACTCTGTCCATCTACAGGACGGCCTTCGGTGCATTGATGCTCGAGTTCTGCTGCGGGCACGTGCCCGTTTACATGTCTCCCGTCAAACGCCAGGTCCCCGGCTCTATCCAGGTCAAGTACGAGAAAGACGTGGCGAAAGAAATCCCCAAAAGCGTCGAGATCATCATGGACGCTTCGAACTCCATGTGGGGACAGATCGCCGGGGAGGCGAAAATTGCGATCGCCCGCAAGGTTTTAGCCCAGATCATCAACGGGCTCCCCGAAAGCATGCATGTCGGGATGCGGGTCTACGGCCACCGCTACGGACTGAACGACCCCAAAGCCTGTACGGACACTGAGCTCCTGGTCCCCATCGGACCGATCGCCAAGGCCCAGCTCATTGACACGGTGAACAAGATCCAGCTCAAGGGCAAGACGCCGCTCGTCATATCCGTCCTGGAAGCCATCAAGGACTTCGAGAAGATCCCGAACGGGACAATCATCCTGGTGACCGACGGCATCGAGAGCTGCAACGGGGATATCAAATCGATCGCCCCGGCGATCAAGGCGGCCGGCCTCGAGCTCGAGGTCAACATCGTCGGGTTCGACATTAAGGAAGCGGCCGCCCGCCAGGAACTGGAGTCCATAGCCAAATCGACTAACGGACGCTATCTGGATGCCCGGAATGCCGGAGAGCTCCTCTCGGCGCTCGAACAGACGCTCAAGCTCGAGTACGTGGTGCTCGACAGCACAGGTACGGAGGTTGGGAGAGGCGTTGTCGGGGGCGATCAGGTTAAGCTCAAGGAAGGCACTTACACCCTCCGCCTGCTTCTCACCCCGCAGCCGGTCGAGATCAAGGTGACGATCAAGCCCGGCGCCTCCGTGACCTACACGCTCAAGAAAGTCCAGGATAAGTGGACCTTGAACTGAATCCATGATCAGATCGGGCATCGATCGAGGCCGGTCGTCCCGGTGTCTGCCACCGCGTGAACAGAAGGAGGCGGTCATGAAAGAAGGATCGAGGAGAAGAAGAGTCCTTGTCACCTTCTGGGCGGCTGCTCTGATCTCTCTCCTTTTCGCTCTGCCGGCTCCGGCCCAGGTCAAATCCGAAGTCGAGCCGAACGACAAGCGTGAGCAGGCCCAAGAGGTCCGACTCGGGGACAGCATTAGTGGCACTTTCCAGGTCAACGGCGATTATGATTATTTCAAGTTTGTGCTCGAAGGTTCCGGCAAAACCCTGATTCAAATTGACCTTTCCGCCGTTCCCGGAGTCTCAGAATACCTCTATCTTTACACCGATCAAGGAGGAAAAATCTGGGAGGTCAGCGGGCGCGATCCCTTGTCCATTTTCAATCTCGCTCTCCCTCAGGGCATCTTTTACGCTGCGGCTTGGGGTGATAAAGCCAACCTCCAAGACAAATACGTCCTCGTCCTAAAAAGCCTGGGGCCATGGAAGGAAGGGATGGAAGCCGAGCCGAATGACAGACGCGAGCAGGCGCAGGAAATCCGGCTCGGGGAGAACATTGGGGGCGGCGTCCAACAAAACAATGACGACGACTGGTATAAGCTCGCCATCGACAAATCGGGCAAAAATTATCTTCAGGTCGACCTCACCGCCGTCCCGGAAACCGATGCGTATCTGTACGTCTATGATGCCAACGGCCAAAAACTCGTCGAAGTCAACGACGCCGCAAAAAACGCGGCGGAGTCCATCGCCCGTTTCCCTGTCGAATCAGGGGTCTATTTTATACGCGTCTACCTCGGCGGAAAACCGACCCAAGAAAAATATACCTTGACCACGAAGATCACAGGCCCCTGGCAGGAGGGCTGGGAATCCGAGCCGAATGACGGCCGCGAGAGGGCCAATGACCTAATGCTGGGCCAGAGTGTTAAAGGCTATTTCGATCACAAGCGCGATGAGGACTACTACAAGCTGACCATTGACGCTCCAGGAAAGACCCTCGTCCAGATCGACCTCTCGGCAGTGCCGGAAGTCAACGGTCAAATCCATCTCTATAATGATAAAGGAAGGACTGTCTGGAGCGTGAACGATACTGAAAAGAACGGTCCGGAATCCATCTTCAACCTGGCTTTAACCCAGGGCGTATATTATATCAACGTCTGGGCCCATGAGGCCAACGCTAGAGACCCGTATACGTTAAGCGCCAAAGTGCTGGGCCCCTGGCAAGAAGGGATAGAGGCCGAGCCGAATGACCGGCGTGAGGAAGCGACAGAGCTCCGGCCCGGCCAGAGCGTCCAGGGCTATTTTCACAGCTACGGGGATGAAGATTATTTTAAGCTCAACGTCGAAACTCTAGGCAAAAACAACCTCCAGGTTGACCTCAGCGCCGTCCCAGGCTCAGATGGACGGTTTTGGATCCTCGATCAGGGTGGAAATCAGCTCTGGTTTGCGAGCGATGGGGCAGCGGGTGAGCCGGAGTCCGTTCCCTATTTCACAGTCACTCCTGGCGTTTATTACATCTTGGTGAGAGGGTATCAAAGGAATTTCACCGACAAATACACTCTGAGCGCACGCCTTCTCGGGCCCTGGCACGAAGGCACGGAGGCCGAACCCAACGATGACATCAAACAGGCCAACGAGATCAAGCTGAATGCCCCGTTCACCGGCCGGATCAATGCGGTTAGGGATAATGATTATTTTCTGTTGAACGTCCCCGTTCCCGGGGTTGATTTTATGATCATGCAGCTTTCTGGAATCCCCGGCTTAAAATTGAGCCTCGAGCAACTTGATCCCAAAGCAGACAGGCTTGACCATTCCTGGCAGGGTGAGACGGGCGAGGGCGAAGAAATCGTCAAGATGAAGTTCAAGCCGGGCACCTATTATTTTAGAACCGGCGTCCGAGACGGAAAGAATACCGGCGCCGAGTACATACTCTACGCCGGCACGCCGCAAAAACCACCGGCCACGCCCGAGGAAGTCCAACAGGCCCTGATCAAAGCGCTCGATTGGCTTGCCTCCAAACAACAGAAAGACGGTTCCTGGTCTGGGTATTATGCCTACGCCGGGCTTTCCCTCCAATCTCTTATCGGAGCCAAGTGTGTCCAGAAGGACTATTCGGGCAACATCAAGTCCGCCGTTCAATATCTAAAGTCCGTCTACAAGCCCAGTTCGAAATATCCGGCAGGATCGAAGGATGCCGCTTATTACGGCGGCCAACTTGGAACGGACGCCATGTATGAGCATGCCATGACAACGCTTGGCCTCATTGAAGCCTTGGTCGACTTGAATGACGCGAGCCTCGAGCCCATCGCCCAGGATGCCCTCAACCTGATCATCCGCTCTCAAAACACCGAGCATAAGCCAGAGACACTGGGCGGGCCCTTCAAGCCCGACAACCAATATTATGGGGGTTGGAGATATAATCCGGACTCCACTAGCAGTGATATCTCGGTCAGCGGCTGGCAGATCCTCACCCTCAAGGCCGCGGTGAATGCGGGTTTTTCCGTCCCTGATTATGTCTTTCCGTCCGCGGCCAAGTTTGTTCGGTCTCTCCAGGGAAAGGATGACGGCTCTTTTCGCTATGATTCACCCGGAAGCTCTGGTGATTCCTGCGGCCGGGCCGGGATGGGAGCCCTTTCTTTACAGCTCTGTGGTTTTCCTCAGGATCCGGCGGTCCCTCCTGCGCTCCGCTTTATGCAGGATTATCCGCCTCGCTGGAACGTGGAACAGCCCGGAGACGGCTATGCTTTTTATTACTGGTACTACGGGACGCGGGCGATGTACCTTTCGGGCGGCGACGACTGGCGCATCTGGAAAGACTGGATGTGCCGGTTCCTGGTGGACCATCAGAACCCGGATGGAAGCTGGGATGGGACAAGCAACGAAGATAGACTGGATATTTACAGAGTCGCCCTCGGCGCATTGATGCTCGAGTTCTGCTGCGGCCATGTGCCGATCTATATGTCGCCCGTTAAGAGGCTCGGCTCAGGATTCATCAAGGTCGATTTCGAGAAGGGCGCCGAGAAAGAGGCCAGCAAGAACGTCGAGATCATCATGGATGCCTCCAATTCGATGTGGGGGCAGATCGGCGGTGAAGCCAAGATAACGATCGCCAGGAAGGTGCTGGCGCAGATCATCAACGGCCTGCCCGATTCGATGAACGTCGGGATGAGGGTTTACGGCCACCGGTATGGGCTGAACGACCCCAAGGCCTGCACAGACACCCAACTTCTCGTTCCCATCGGACCTGTGGCCAAGGCTCAACTCATCGATACGGTCAACAAAATCCAGCTCAAGGGGAAGACTCCGCTCGTCCTTTCCGTCCTCGAAGCGATCAAGGATTTCGAGAAGATCCCGAACGGTTCCGTCATTCTGGTCACCGACGGCATCGAGAGCTGCAACGGCGATATCAAGTCCATCGGCCCCGCCGTCAAGAAATCCGGCCTGGAGCTCAAGGTCCACATTGTCGGGTTCGACATCAAGGAGAAGGAAGCGCGCGCCGAGCTCGA
>CAYGXD010000008.1:0-25115 GCA_964353705.1 uncultured Eubacteriales bacterium
GGGGAACGACGCCGTCCCCCTCAAACTCCCCCGCGGTGGCGCGTCTTCCGCTGATAATGAAATAGCCAAGTTATTTGTGAGACGCGCCACTAGCGGACTCGGCGGTACTTGATGAGCAGCGATCCTGGCGCTTCCGGGATCTTGATGTCGAGCCCAGCGCTCAATTCGCGTCCGCTTTTAATCAACGTGATCCCGTAATCCTCGAAGGCGACCTCGTAATCGCCGTCTGGCTCGAGGCCGGGGAGGACGACGGCGATCGAAGATTGGGGGGCCTGATGCCTCCGGAAGGCCAGGACCATGCCGTCCCCCTCCTCAGGCCGGTTCCACTCAAACGCTGCCCAGGCCTCGTCTGACGTGGAATATTCCGTCAGGGGGTAGAAATCTCCGTAAAAGTACGGCCGGAGCGCCTTGAATTCGGCGATGCCTTCGTGAGCTTGGGTTAGGTTGAAGGGCGCATTGTTGTAGGTCCCGTTGAGCTCCCAGCCGAGGACCACGGCTCCGCCCATCGAGCTCCGGAAGTAGTATTTTTGGGGATTATTGTTACCCGTCCCGCTGCAGGGAAGGAAGAGCTGCAGGCCATAGGTATGGCACTGGTAGCCGTTGGGCTCGAAATAGCTGTAGTCCGTCCTCCAGAGCGGGACGCTCCGGCCGATCGTCTCCAGGTCGATGCGGCGTCCGCCCGAGGCGCAGTTGTCGATGAGAAGCCCGGGCACCCGGGCCAGGAGAGCGTCCCAATAAGCGTACAGGCCCTCGATGTGCTTCATCTCGGCGATGCCGACGCGATTTGGTGTATCCATCGCCAGCCAGTAGGGGGCCGGGTCGAAATTGAAATCCTGGCGATAGATCGTGACGCCCTCCGACAGCAGGAGATTCGAGATATGGTTGGTGAGCCAGCTCAATGCCCGGGGATCGCCGAGGTTGAGCAGTCGGTTGGGGTTCCCCGGTAGCTTGGTCAGCCATTCGGGGTGCTCGCGATCGAGCCAAGTCCCTTCATAGACGCGCTCCGGTTCGAACCAGACGACGAAGCCCTTACCCCACTTTTTGGCCGCCTCGGTGACCGGCTTCAAGCCGCGGGGGAACCGCTCCCGGCTGGGAAACCAGCTCCCGACGCCCGACCACCAGGACTTGGTGGGGTTCTCATACCACCCGGCGTCGATCCAGCAGGCCTCCGGGTCGATCCCGAACTGGCGAAGGCGTTCGATCATCGCCAGGGCATAGCTCTCGGTGGCGCAAACATATTCGTTGCAAGGGAAGGGACCGCCGAATCCGACGCCGTGGCTGAGCGGAAGCTCGACCGGTTTTCCCTGGCGGCGCGGAGTGTGATGGGCCAGGACAAACCGCCGGAAGAGGTTGTGCCCGGCCATCCGGTCGCCGCTCTTCCAGAAGAGAAGGGCGGTGGACGGAGAGCGCACCTCCTCGCCCGGCTTGAGCCGGAAGCTGGTCTTTTCCATCCCGGCTTCAAGTTGGAGGGAATGGGGACCCGCCTTTTTCACGGACGCCTTCCACCGGCCGCTCCAGCCGATGGCCGCCACAATCCCCCTATCCGGCGCAGCGATGTTGAAAAAGGGAAAGGCGGTCGTGTCGGATGAGCGTCCCCGGGACGGGCCGAAACGGACCTCCGCGTTCTCCGGCAGGTCGTCGCGAACCGGGGCGAAGTCGGACCGCTGCGCATCGCTCCCCAGGGCGCGGTAGAGTGTCGACGGGCCTTGGGGCCAATCGTCAAACCTCACGGCGCAGCTCAGGACATCGGCGATGACCGGCGTATCGGAAGTTCCCTCGTTCTTGAAACGGAGCACCCACTCGACGGCCGGAAAATCAGGGCGGAGAGTGTATGCGGCCGTTACGCGCAGCTTGGTAGAGGGGTCGCGATAGACGACCGTCTCAGTGGTTCCACCGCCGGCCGAGTGAGTTTCGGGGAGTGACGCCCATTTGGCCAGGAATTCGGAGGAAGGCTTGCCGTCATATATGAAGGCGAAAGGCGGCGTCGCGGCCTTTTTGAGGTGGGAGGCGACGAACCTGTCAAGGCTCGCCCGGTCGTGTGTCTGTCCCTGATCTCCGCCGGCCGGAAAAGCAAGCCGGCCCAAGGTCAATAGTGCTAAGCCTAGGAAACAAATCCGTTTCATTGGTTTTCCCTCCGTGCCATAAGTCAATATCAACCTGAGGGCCGGCCTTCGGTCAGGCGGCCCGGTTCAGGTAGACTTTAGTTACATACGGAGACGTCATGGCTTGCAGCATGGCCCCGTAATCGATGTCGAACTCGACCTCGTCTCCAATTCCGAGGTCCGTTTTCTTGGCGTCGGCGATCAGATGGTCGCTGCTCGACCCTAGGATATCGATGTCGATTCTCGGATACAACTGGGTATAGAGGACGTCCTGCCGGCCGATGTTCAAGATAAGCCGCCTGATCGTCCCCCTGTCGACGAACGTGGGGATCGTTCCGAAAGCGTCGATGCCGATTTCGCCGTGGGGCACGGAAGGCTTGATCTTGGACTCGATGACCTCGGCCACAAGAGTGAAGGCATCGTAATAGAGCCCCGGGATGCCCTTTTCCTCGAGGTCCCGTCCTCCGAGAAGAAGAGAATCTCCTGTCCTGACGCAGTTGATCTTCCCGGCCGCGGACACGGTTTTGAGCCAGGTATAGACGGTCGAACAGCCGATGGAGACGAACTCGAGGGAGAGCTTGAACTGTCTCTCGATCTCCCGGGCAATGGACGCAAGCTGGGACATGTTGTTTTCGCTGGGCTTGACGCCGCCGAAGCAGGAAAGATTGACTCCAATTCCGGCCAGCCGCACTCCGCCCAGCGCAACGGTCTCACTCACGACTTCATCCAGGTCCTCCGGCATGATGCCTTCTCTCAAGTCACCCAGCTCGACCATCAGGATGACCTTGTGTTGGACCCCGATTCTCAAGGCCGCATCGGACAGCTTCCGGATGACGGGGAGCTCGGTGTTGAGGCTGATATCGGCGTGCCGGACGACTGCCTCGGCGTCACTCAAGGTGGGCATCCGAAGCATTAGCCATATCGCCTTGATCCCGGCTTCTTGCATTTTCCGGAGGTTGGCGATCCGCGAATCGGCCAGGATGGTTATTCCGTTTCTTACGAAAACATCGGCGATGACCGGATCGCCGAGCACCCCCTTGGTCACGCCGATGATCCGCACCCCTTTGGCTCCGTATAGGCGGATAATCTCCCTTGTGTTATGGCCGATTTTGGCCAGGTCGATCTCCAGCCTTGGTGTGTTCATCGCCCGATGGACCGCCAGCGCGGATCGAGGATTCTATTTCCTGCCAGGCCCATATAGGACCTTGCCGGGCAGGGCGCCGGTGTGTTTGTCGTGATCGATGACGACTTGACCGTTGACGATGACGTAATCGATCCCGGTCGAATACTGCTCCGGCTCGATGTAAGTGGCCTTATCGGCGATGGTGGCCGGGTCAAAGACCACGATGTCGGCGAAATTCCCCTGTTTTAGTATTCCCCGGTCCTTGAGCCCCAGCTTGGCCGCCGGCATCGCGGCCATCTTTTTCACGGCCTGGGGAAGGCTGAGGGCTTTCCGTTCGCGGACATAAAATCCAAGAAAGCGGGGAAATGTGCCGTAGTTTCTGGGATGCGGCTTGCCCTGATGGAGGGGGCCGTAGGGGGCCAGGGCTGAGCCGTCCGAACAGAGCATGACCTGCGGGTGCTTGAGGATCTCTTCCGTCTGCTCCTCGCTCATGCCGAAGCCGATGTAACCGACGCTCCCTTTCTCCTTGACGAGGATGTCGCACATGAATTCATAGGGGTCCTGGCCGAGCTCATCGGCCGCCTGCCGGATCGTCTTGCCGATGAAGCGCTTGTCTTCTTCTTCCTCCAGATCGGTGAGAAGGATGTTCTCCCACGGCGTCCCGTCAAGCTTCCGCATGGTTTCATCCTGCAATTCGCGCCTTTTGGCCGGATCCTTAAGCAGCTTGACAAATTCCTCATTCCCCCCGGCCAGCGCCGACTGAGGGAAATTGACGCTCAGTCCGGTGTTGTAGGCCGTGTAGGGATAGCGGTCCGCTGTTACGTTGACTCCCCGCTTGGCGGCCGCCTCGATGAGGCCGAATAGGGTCGGCATCTTCCACCAGTTGATAGTCCCGCAAGACTTAAAATGTGAAATCTGCAGGGGAAGCCCGGCCGTCTCGGCGATATATATGGCCTCGGCCACGGCCTCGATGACAAAGTTGTCCTCGCTCCGGACATGGGTAGCATAGATGCCGCCGTATTTTGCTGCTACCCGGGCGAGCTCGACAACCTCTTCTGTTGAGGCAAACCCGCTCGGCGTGTACTCAAGCCCCGATGATATCCCGAACGCGCCCTGTTCCATGGCCTCGGCTACCAACTTCTGCATGAGTTCAAGCTCGGCCGCAGTCGGCTTGCGGCGGTCCTCGTTCATGACGTACTCCCGGATCGTGCCCTGGCCGACCAGGGTGACGTAATTGAAGGCCAGGCCGGTTTTTTGGATCCTGGCCAGGTATCCGGCAAGGTCGACCCAGTCCCGTTCGACCTTGTATCTTTTGGTGTATCTCTTCTCGTTTTCCGAAACCTCTTTCTTGAAGGGAAAGGAAGAGCCGCCGCAGTTCCCGCTGACTTCCAGGGTTACTCCCTGCCGGATCTTGCTTTCTCCCTTGGGGTTGACGAGAAGCTCGATGGCGTCCGTGTGCGCGTGGATGTCGATGAAACCGGGGGTGACGGCTTTTCCCGTCGCGTCTATGATCGTCCGGGCCTGGGCGGCGCCGAGGTCCCCTATGGCTTGGATGCGGTCACCGACGACACCCACATCGGCCTTAAGCGTTTTGTCGCCCAGGCCGTCGATGACTGTCCCGTTCTTGATCAGGATGTCGAAGCCGGCGGGCGAAGCGAATAATCTCCGGGTGCCGAATCCCGTCCCGAGGCCGAGCAGGACACCGGCCTGGGCGGAGACCTTGATAAAATCGCGGCGGTTGAGCGGGGACTTCATTCTACCTCCTGTTCACACCTTTCTCTCAAAGATGGGTACTAATTAATACAAAACTTCTCATCCTGTCAACGGAAAAAGCTCGGGGAAGGCTCGGGTATGGATTCGTCGGCCCGCTCGTTTCCCCAGCGAGGAAACTCGCTTCGCATCCTCCTTCGCTCTTCTCTCCCTTCGGTCGAGAAACCGTGCCCGCTCAGTCGTCCACGGGCCTCCTCATCCATACCCTTCGCCTTCGTCATCGTTTTAAGAGTTTGTATAGTGGATTCCAATTGGATAGAATGATTCCCGACCGGTGTTTTCGATCATGAAAATAACTCGCGGCCGTCCGTTAGAAAAAGCCGTGACCATCAGGGGGCGGAAGTTCCTCCTCCGGGTCGAGGACTCTCGCTCTCCGGCCGACTATCTGAAATATGAAGAGCTGAGGAACGCGGTCTGGCAGTATCCTCAGGACAACCTGCCCGGCGGCCGGAACATGATGTGCGAGAACTTTCTCCACGACGGAAGCAGCCTTTTTATCGGCGTTTTTGCCGGTGATGAGAAGGGCGTGCCGTCGGCTTCCAGCGGTGCTCTCGTCGGCTTCAGTTACGGCTTCGTCGGCCTCAAGGACAAGGCCATCGGCTTCCGCTCGCCGCAAAACCTCCAGTTCTATTCCCAGTACAACGCGGTCAGGGAGGATTTCCGAGGCTTTAATCTCGGCATTGTGCTCAAGGAATTCCAGAGGGATGTGGTCCGGGACGTATTCGGGCTTGCGGCCATCACCTGTACTTACGATCCTCTGACCGCCGTGAACGCCCACCGGAACGTCCACCATTTCGGCATGGATGTCCTGGCTTACCGGGCCGACATCTACGGCGAATTCGGCGGCCTCCTCAACCGCCTGGATGTTCCGCGCGACCGGCTTTTTGTCTCCTGGGACCTGAACAAAGAGGGCCGGAGGATCGAGCACAATCTCCGGGAGCTGCTCAATCCCGGGCACTGCGTCATTGAGACGAAGCGCATCGTGGTCGCCGGCAAAGACGGCCCGATAGAACTCGAGGTTATCCAAGATGTCCGCCTTACTTTGGACCAGGGACTCCTCCTCGTCGAGATCCCCGCCGATTTTTATCGGATGCTCCAGGAGACTGACGTCGCCGACCAAAGCGTGCGCAAAATACCCCGCGACTGGAGAATGAAAACCCGGCGGATCTTCCAGATCCTCTTGGAAAAGGGTTACCGGGTGAGCGATTGCTGCCGGACGAAGACATCTCCTCGAAAGCATTTCTATGTCCTAAAGAAGGCGAGCAAGAAGAGAGCCTGAATCCTGGCTCAGGCGTCCTGTTTCCCTAGTCGACGAGCAAAAACGCGTAGCGGTTCATGGGCTGGTCGTAGCGGGAGAGGACCTCGATCGGGTAACCCAGCGACCGGACGGTGGTGAACACGTCCATAGCCATGGCGTCGGCCGTCGGCCTGGCCAGGCGCGGCTCTTTGCAGGTCTCGCGCGCGCCTGAGCATTCGGCGCACGTGTTGCAGCTGTCCATGGCCAAGAGAAAGGCCTTCTCGTGGCCGGATAGAAAGACCTCCCTCTCCAGCTTGAGGAGCTGGAGGCCGACCCGCCGCGACCAGGCGAACCGGGCTTTCGGCTTGGGCACTTTCTTAACGAAGTGGAAGACGACGGCCCGGTGGTATTCCCGGAAGAAGCATTCGCATTCGGCGACCGACGGAACATTGGGAGGGCAGGTGGCCGTCCTCCCATATTCCCCGCAGCCGAACAGGCATTTCAGACGGACCCATTGCCCGACCACAATCTTTTTCGGGTCGATCCATCGGAAATCAGAAAACCCGTGTTTGCGGAATAACTTCTCCAGGTCCTTCTTCGTCTTCATTCACACCTCCGACCTTTACGGAGACACCTTCCTGATTCCCCCCCTAATTTCCTAGGGGGGCAAGGGGGATTAATGCAATAAGGATAAATTCTCAAAGGGTGTCTCCGTGTCTTTGTAGTTTTTTAAGCATCTGTTTGGATTATAATACACTGGAGCGAGACTGATGAGAAGACTGACGACGTCGACAGTCGGCCTTGCCTAATTTTGGCTGGGTGAGATGGCCACAATGGTTCGAAAACAGTCTGATCCGAGGGACCGCTTTATCGTCATCCTCGCCCGGCCGCAGAGCATCGAAAACATTGGGCTCGCAGCCCGGGCGATGAAGAATACCGGTTTCCATAACCTCCGCGTCGTCGGCCGGAGCAAGGTCGAGATCGCCTGTCCAAGGACCGCCGTACATGCCAAAGACATCCTGAAGGAAGCTTCTTTTTACACAGACCTTCACCTGGCAACTGCCGACCTCAACGCGGTCTTTGCCTCAACGGCCAAACCGCGCCAAAATTTTTCCGTTCTGCCGCTGGACGAGGCGGTATCCCGGATGTTCACTTTCCCGCCTCAGGCCAGGATCGGGCTACTCTTCGGCAACGAGCGGACGGGGCTGACGTCGGCCGAACTCGCTTCCTCCAACTACCGCTGGACCATCCCCCAGGCATCGCGCCAGCCTTCCTACAACCTTGCCGCCGCGGTCCTGATTACGCTGTTTGAGCTCTTTCGGCGGCTCACGCCGGCTTCGGTTCCATCTTCAGGCGCAGAACGCCTCAGCGCCGAAGGACCAGGAAAAAAAAGGGGGACGGTCCTATTTTCTCGTGGTCTCGACTTCAGACTCCCAGGGACTAGACCGGAAAAAATGGGACCGTCCCCATTTATTGCCGCCGCGGCGACCCGGGAGGTCCCGCTGAATCGGAAAGAACAGGAAGAATGCATCCGGCTCATTCTCAAAAAACTGGAGGAGCGGGACTTCATCCATCCCACCAACAAGCGGCATACGACCCAGATGCTCCATGACTTGCTAGGGCGCCTGGCCATGACCGACCGCGACCGCCGGCTGCTCCTGGCCATGTTTTCCCACGCCGGGCACGACAGGTAACTCAACGGTCGATAAGGACCAGAGGGCAACTCGACAAAGATCAATGACTTAGCCTGTTAAGTCAATCCTTTTGTGGAATTTACCCTTTTTGGTTAGGGCTTGTTATTAGCCAGTATTTCCTGAATAAACTCATAATATCTGGCACTTCATTGGGAGGGGCTATCGCAAGGATATCATTAGTTCCTCGGGTTTGTCCTCATAGACGATCCGTACCCGCTGGTAAACGAATAAATACTGATACGTCGAGAGGAAGACGAAAAGGGCGGCGATAATGGCGAAATAGGGGATAAAATAACCCCGGCTCCGAAACAGGCCGCGCTCTAGCGCGCTCAATCCCTGCGTGTATGACAGAAACCCGAATCCATAAAAGATCCAATAGAGATGGACCTTGGCTTTGCCCGGCATCGAGATGCAGGAGAACGGGATCTTTGAGTATTTCCAGAAGAGGACTTCCAAGAGGACGAGCGCGGAGCTAAAACCATAGGCGGCATGGAGCGCCGCCCTCTTCCAGCCCCAGGAGTAGGAATAGGCAAAAAAAAGAAAGACGAAGAGCGGCAAAAGCGCTCTTATGACCAGGGCTTTTTTCATCCCTGCGAAATAGTGTCTGCGCGATTCGACCTCGGTCATTTTGAAGATCCAGTTGGCTTCAGCGATTAGAGGTGTGTTGACCGCGGTCCGCAGGCCGACGAGCAGGAAAAAGGAGAGGATGAGCGGGATGGCCAGCACGTTGGTGTTTTGGGCAGACAGGGACCGAAGGGAAACCCCCGAGTTGAACATGAAAATCAGGGACAAGCCGATACCCAGAGCGAGATAGCCTGCGATCTTGATGCGGTGGATAGCGCTCGTCTGCAGCGTTCGGATGACAAAATAATAGACCGCCCTCTGAGTGGAGTTGCGGAGGGCCACAACTTGAAAAGCCCGGGAAGCCGCGCTCTTGACGCTCCGAAGTGGGTCGCGCTGTGCGACCTCCTCTGTGCTTTTGTGCAGATAGCGACGATAGGAGAGGGCCATGGCGCCGAAGTATAAAGGTGGAAGGACGAGGAGCGAGACGATAGCTATCGCCGCGCCGAACCCGAACGCAGGATCGCGGTTACCCAGGAGCCGTTCATATAGTCCGGTGAACCAGAGGGGCGGAAAGAGGAGAGAAAGGTGCGAACGGCTCTTTAGGACGCGGCCTAACCAAGCGAACATGTCCGGTATGAGGAACGAATTGAGCAGGAACATCATTAGGAGGAAGACCAGGGCGACCAGGAGTGCGAAGCGAATAACTAGGGAGATACGCCGGTAGAACCGTGGCGAGAGGAGGAGTAGTAGCCCCGCGATAAGCACGGAAATGAGGAAGAAGGTGAAGGCGAAGGCGGCCGTCGTGCTTAATAAGTGGGCGGCGGCGTACTGGAGCAGAAACCCGAGACTGTGCGAACGGAACTGGGCCAAGAAATAGGAGGCAACGGCCACCGACAGGGCGTTCACTGCGGCGGTGAATAGAAGGATCAAGACGGTGAAGGACAAGAACTTGGCCAAGAACAGCGTTCCAGCGCGGATAGGCAATTGCAGAAGATTCAAGGCGTCCCTTTGATCAGGAAACATGAGGTCCCATTCCAGGACGACGATGAAGGCAAGGAGCGTCATAAAGAAAGCGATGAAGTAGCATTTGTCTACCCAACTGCCCGGGTCCTCGGTCAAGAAAATGTATTTCTCCAACATCCCGTATTTTCCGAAGAGGGAGACTGCGATGTGTCCGCCCAGGACGCCCAGCATGACTAGGCCGGCGATGAGTTTCTCTTTCATCTGTTCTTCGAAGGGGAAAACCTCGTTCTGGAAAAGCCGATTGAAGAAGTGGCGAGTCAGCACGAGGAGCTGGCGGGGCCTCCCCGAGAGCCGCATCACTAGGGCCTCAAAGGAAAAGGCTCCGCGCCAAGAGGGCTTAACACGCGCGGATAAATCGTCGGCGCGATCGGACTCGTCGCTCTTGCTCAACAGCCCACTCCCTTTATCTAAGCATGCCCATCACAGGCAGGTATCAACCTGAACGCGAGAAACGGCCTTTTTCTCTAGCTTGGTCGGTAGCAGACCCCTGGGGAATTTTGTCCTCCGGAAGCTTTCCTTGCGTTAATAGTTCCGAAAGCCAGAAATTAGAGAAATAGGGAATGGTGAGAATTTGGCTTTTCCCCGGACAACTTCTGCTGTACAAGTGCGTAGTATCTAGAAGAAATGGTATTCCTGATCGATGATTAATGTCAAGATCAGGACCATTGGGGCCGATTGACGCCCTTTTTTTTAAATGCTATGCTTTTTCCAAGCAAGGGAACAAAGGTCGCAAAATGCCCCAATCATTAAACCAATATTCCTTCTAACATTTTGGAGGTAGAGATGAGATCAAAATCAGTATTTCTTGCTTTGCTCATTCTTCTTGTATCCACCATGGCTTATGTGGCCTGCGGTCGGCAGAAACTCGAATGGAAAGGCACGATCACAGAAAAGAACGGTGTCGTCATCGTCAAGAATCCCAAAGAGCCCCTCTATCGGAACTCCGAATTCAACATTGTTCAAGATCTGAAAATCGGACAAAAGGCGGGTAAGCCGGAGTACATGTTCTCCCAAATCACTTCCCTTGAGGTAGATGCCAAGGGAAACATTTACGCCGCCGAGTCTAAGGAGAACCACATCCGGGTATTTGACGAGAAAGGCGTCCATCTGAGAACCGTCGGCCAGCCGGGGCAAGGCCCCGGCGAATTCACTTTTCCCCGTCACGTCCATGTCAACCCGGCTGGCGAAATCATGGCCACAGATGAAGCGAGCCGGAGCGTTAAGGTTTTTTCTCCTGATGGGAATTATCTGCGCCAGTACCTTCTCAAGACATTTTATCCGATGGAGATGGACTACGGCGGGGGGGACGTTTTCTACATCATGGATTTTTCAATGGAACCCCCGGGCTTCCAATTGTTCCGCCTCGACAGCCGCACGGAGGAATCCATACAGCTGGCAGTCTGGGAGATACCCAAAATGTCTAGAATGACGGTTTTTGAACCGATCATGTCTTTTGACGTTATGCCTGATGACCGGCTGTTGTACGGCTGTCCGACGGAGGGCTACGCGATTCAAATCTTCAGCTCCCTAGGCCGCCTGGAAAGGAAGATTTTCAAGGATTGGGAGCCGCAGCCGATTAGGGCCGAGGTGAAGGAGGCCATCCTCAATGATGTGAAAAAGAGGTTTCCCTCCAGTCAGGTTCAGCTTGAGTTCCCCAGGTCTTATCCCCCCTATCGAGTCGTGAAAAGCGATGATTTGGGGCATATCATCGTCCACGTCTACTCCGAATATGCCGCCGATCCTAGCCAAAAAGTTGAATCTCTCTTTGACATTTTCGACACAGAAGGACGCTACCAGGCCAGCTTCACCTACCCATTCAAAACCCTAATTGAGAAGCCGATGCTTTGGAGAGGCGGTAAGTTCTATACTGTCGAACAAGACGAGGATGGGTTTCTTTATATTGTCCGATATGCGGCAGATTTCAACTTCTGAACCTTGAAATCCGGCGGGCCATGCCATAGAATCGGAAGGAATCTTTGTCTGCGGCGGGGATTGCCGCTTCAAGGAGAGAGCCATGAGTGGAATGCCCGAGATTAGAGTCAATTTTCCCGGCGGTCTGAGAGTCGATGCCGAATACAAGGGGTTTACTATAAGGACCGACCAGCCCGTCCATCAGGGCGGGGAAGGGACGGCGCCCTCTCCCACCGATCTCTTTTTCGTCTCAATCGCCACCTGCGCGGGCTTCTATACGCTGGCGTTCTGCAGGGAACGGGGCATCCCGACCGAGAAAGCCGGCATCGTCGTGAAGATGGAAAAGAACCAGGAGACCAAGTTGATCGGCCGGATCTCGATCGAGATCGAGCTTCCGGCCGAATTCCCCGAACGCTATAAAAACGCCGTCATCAAGGCGGTGGATACTTGCACCGTCAAAGCCCAACTCATGAAGCCCCCGGTTATCGAAATCGGGCTGAAAACGTCCGCCTGAAACTCAGTCGTTTCTCATCTCCGGCAACCACAGATAGTAAAATCCGCTCTGGAGCTTCGGCAGCGCGTCGACGATGCTCTTCCCTTCGAAGAGCGAGGGAGTTTCGGGCTTGGAAGCATAAATGTTGGACTGGCGCTTAGGATAGTAGCTGTAGGAAACGACCCGGGCGGACGGTATCTTGGCCAGCGATAGTACCCGGGCGAGCGCCTCATCGAAATATCCCACCTCATCGATAAGTTTCAGTTTCAGGGCCTGCGAGGCTGTGTAGACACGGCCGTCGGCCAGCTCCCTGATCTCTTCCAGGGACAGCGCGTCCTTCCTTTTTTCGTGGATGACTTCGAGGAACCGCTCGTAGAGCTCGTCGATAATCCCCTGGAAGAGGCGCTGTTCCTGCTCGCTCAGGTTGCGGAAGGGGCTTCCCGCGTCTTTGAGCTCTCCGGACTTGATGACCTGGACCTTGACTCCGACCTTGGAGAGAAGGCCCTCCATGTCCGGGAAGAGAGAGATGACACCTATCGACCCCGTGATTGTGGAGGGATGAGCGATGATGGCATCGCAGGCTGAGGCGATATAGTACCCTCCCGAGGCCGCCACCCCCATCATCAGGGCCACCACGGGAAGCCCCGTTCTCTTCTTGAACTTGAGGACCTCGCGGTAGAGGATATCGCTCGATGTGACGTCCCCTCCCGGTGTGTCGAGCCTCAGGATGATGCCCCGTACGAGTTTGTCCTCAGCCGACTTCTGGAGCCTGGCATAGACCCGGGACAGCATGTCCCCTTCCCGGTTGAAAACGCTGCCCGGTTCCAGCGAGCTGATCATGCCTTCGACGTCGACGACCAGGACCTTTTCCTTGGCCTCACTCTTCATGAGGACGACTTCCTCCATCCTGTTCTCGCCCAGAAAATCGACCCGGAAGGTGCATCCCCCTCCGAGCAGGATGAGACCAATGAGTATCAGTACATGTTTTTTCATCGTTTCTCCTTCCAGCGCTTTTCACTATACCATATCTTTGCCGGGGCCGCGACGGCCACCGGCGATTGACATCCCTCATTCACGGTGATATAAGGACTCCGAATGATAAGGAGGGGAACGGCATGATCCGCCGGCTCAAGGCGTTTGCTCTCAAGCACTTCGAAACCACCCTGATCATCATCATCTTCTCCGGCATCGTCGTCATCGCCTTCCTCGTCAACTACAAGTTTGCCTTTCTCAACTTCTTTTTCCTGCCGGTCATCCTGGCCGGTTACTATCTCGGCAAGAGACAGGCGGTGCTCACGGCCAGCCTGTGCATCCTTCTGATCGCGCTCTACCACATTTTCTCCCGGGTTCTATTCAGTACCCTGCCGGCGATTTCGCTCGACGAGGCGCTGAACATCGTCACCTGGGCGGGTTTTCTTATCCTGACCGCGGCCGTCATCGGGACGATCGCCGAGCAAAGAGAGGCCAAGATACGAAGCCTGCAGGGGGCTTACTCGGGAGTGCTCGAGATCATGCTCAAGTATCTCGAAGTCGCCGACGAGCGGAAACCGCGGTCGGTCCGCGTGGCGCACCTGGCCGGGAAGATCGCCGCGGCGGCGAAAATGAGCACCTTCCATATAGAGAATATCAAATCGGCCGCCCTTCTTCTTGAGGCCGGGGACCTCAGGTCGAACCTCCACCTGTATGACGAAGTCGCGGCGTTTATTGAGATGGAGAGAGGGAGGTCCGGGAAGGCCGCCGACGACAGGGCGAAAGTGCTGCTGAAGACAACCGCCTCCCTTCTCAAGGAGGTGGAGCCTATCCTGGCCAACTACTTCTACCACTATGTCGAGGAAGCCGGTATCCTGGACAAGGATTTATCCACCGTGCCCATGGGGAGCAGCATTATCGCCCTGGCCGACCTGGTCGACCGGCTGAACACGGACATGCTGCAGGCGCCTTGGAAAAATGAGATCAGTTCGCTCCAGGATGTCCGCAAGCTCTCCGGCCGGGCCTTTCCCCACGCCGCGGTCGATGCCCTTTTTCAGCTGGTTTCGTCCTCCCGGTGATCAGACACGGCCATTGAGGGCGGCTTGAGTTAATGGGAGGGTGGGCTTCATTTGCAGTTCATTCCCGCCCTGAGGAGCGGCTGCGAAATACTCGAGTGAAGGCAAGTCATCCGGCAGTGATTGGCATAGACTTGGCGGCCGTTTCGAGACGGCCCACTGGAGTCTGCCTGCTTGAGGATGGCCGGGCCGAGACGATGCTTCTCTTCCGCGACAAAGAGATCCTGGCCTATTCCCGGGCGAGAATGCCTGCCCTCATCGCCATCGACGCGCCTTTGAACCTCCCGCCGGGGCGGAGGTCTATGGCCGACAAGAACGGATCTCATTACCGGACCTGCGACCTCGAACTGAGACGGCGCCGGATTCCCTTCTTCCCGATCACCCTCGGCCCGATGCGGAAACTCACGGTAAGAGGGATCCGGTTGAAGCGGCGCCTTGAAGCCGAAGGATTCCGAGTAGTCGAGATCTACCCGGGAGGAGCGCAGGACATCTGGAAAATCCCCCGGGCCAAGCGCAACAAGGAAGGCCTGAGAAGGGGTCTTACCAGGCGGGGCATCAGAGGGCTGACCCGATCGGCCTCCGACCACGAGCTCGATGCCGCCACCGGGGCGCTGGTGGGATGGCTGTACCTGAACCGTGAGGCGGAAGTCCTGGGCGATTTCCAGAGCGGCGCCATCATCCTTCCCTGCGCGGGGCGATGACCCGGATGGCCTGGGGAACGACCTTGACTTCGACCCGGTTTCTTTTCCCCAGGTATTCGCCGTGATATTGAACGGGGAGCTCCTTGCCCTTGATCACGAGCCTCTTCGCCTTAAAGTTTTTCAGGCGGCGCTGGGAGAGCCCGAAATAGGTCAGGGGGAGGAGCAGCACGTATTTCCAGCCGCTCATCTCGAAGAAGGTGATATCAAGATATTCGTCTTCCAGGCTGGCCCGCGGAGCGATCCGGAAGCTGTAGCCGAAATAGTTCGATTTGGCCACAACGCAGTCGAAGATCTTGAGCTTCATGGTCTTCCGTTCAAAGCGGGCCCCTTTCTCGTCCAGGCCGTCCTCAAGCTCGACCTCCACGTCCCATAATGGCTGGGTCAGCTGTCCAAGCCCGGCCAGGACGTGTCCCCAAAAACCCTGGACCTTCTGCCGGAGCCTCTCGTCGCTCACTCCGCCCGTGGCGCCGATGCTGGAGAAGCCCGAGATACGGCCCTCGATCTCCATCAGGCTGACCAACCGAGGCTCTCCTTCGTGGATGACGCGGAGGGCCCGGCGGACGTTCTTCGGAATGTCCAGCGATTTCCGGAAGGCGTTGCCGCTGCCCAGGGGGACGATCCCCAGCAGGACGTCTTTCTCTCGACCTGCCTCGCGTATTCCCTGGAGGACATCGGCGATGGTCCCGTCCCCGCCGAGGGCGATGATCGTTGAGAAGGCCGGGCTGATCTTGCGGACGAGCTCGATCATGCTCTCTTTGGTGGTCAGCACATCAAACTGCTGGCCGGGAAGACCCCGCTCCAAAATCCTCTTCAGCCTCTTTCGGCGTGACCATTTATTCTGGGCGGCCCCCGGATTGATGATGCAAGCCGCGTTCTTGAGGTACTCTTTCGTCTCTGTCATGGAAGGGGTAAGGGCATTCGATCAATACCGGGAGACTTTTTTATCCGGATCGGCGGGTCCGGCTATCGGGAGGACCTTCTCGGGAAGGGGCGGATCGAAACGGCCGTTCCCATCCACGTCGACGAAGACGGGGTTGGTCAAAGCGTAGGGGAGAGTCCCATCTTCGGCCCGGCCGGAATCGGACGGCCTCTGGAGGACCGGGAAAAGCGTCTTCCCGCCCATCGCTTCGACGCAGATATATGTGTCTTCCGTCAAGGGGACGCCGATTTCCTGGGCAAACTTGTCGACAGAGCCCTCTCCCGCTTGAACGGGGAAGATGATCTGTCTTTTTCCGTTTAGGATCAGCCGCACTTCTTCTACATCCACCCACGGAGCTCCCCAGACACGAAGGGAGATCTCCACTCGTCTGCCTTTAGCCGTGACCAGATCGCCCGGTACATAAAGCGAGTCCACTTTGAGGCCGATCATCGGACCGTTGGTGACGAAGGAGCGGCCCCTTTTTAAGGCCTCCATGAACGCTGCCCGGTCGAGCGATTTTCCCTTTTCGTCCGGGATCGAGACATATGTCCGCGAATAGCCGGGCTCCTCGCGGTCGATGCCATGGCAGTCGGATGAACCGACGATCGGAAAGACATAACCCCTATTGAGGAGATGGAACCAGTCCTCGATAGCGGCTTGATTGGAGGAAAAGAAATAGGGACCGTTGAGGACCTCCAAGAGGTCAAAATTCAGGTCGAGCTCGGGCATGGCGGTCGCGGCGGATATCTGGTCGAGGTTGAAGTTGTTGAAGTAGCCCAGGTCCCCCGCCCTCGGATGGTTCACTTGGAGGACGGCATCCGGATTCTTCTGCCGGCTGGCCGCGAAAAGGGGAGAGGCTGTTTCGGAGGCTGCGTTGATGGCCCCGTTGCCGAGCTCACCCGGCCTCAACTCCATGGGATAAGTGTTGTAGTGGATGGCGTCGCGTGTCGTGACTTCGCTTCCCGGGATGACAGTTAGCTCCCTATCGAGTCCCAGTTCCTTTAAAAAGGGTTCGTAATCGGTGATTTGATTGTGGTCGGTGGCGTTCAAGACCTCAATGCCCTCGGCGACAACGGATTTTATCCGCTCGGCGACCGAGGGATCCCCGTCGGACCTGTTGGTGTGCATATGGGGATCGAACGAAATGAGGCCTGGAGTCTCGACGACCCGGTCGACAACCAGAATCAGGTCCGGGTTATCTTTCTCGAGCACCTCGATCACCCGGTGGTCCACAGAATATTCGGGGCCGCGCGAAGCCGCGGCCAAATAGGTGCCGACGGGAAGCCGGACGGTGAGCCCGTCCTCGTCGGGGAAACAGGAATTCTTGAATCCTTCCCAGTCCCGGCCGGTCTCGATCGGGTTCTCGGGCTCAAAATAGGGGCTAGGGGTCGGGTCAATCCCCAGGAAACTGACTTTTCCCGGGACAGGCTTTCCGCTGCCGTCTTTAAGCCGGACCTTGACTTTGCCGAGAGGAGGGCTCTCGAAGGAGAAAGAATTTTCCCCCTCCGCCTTCACTTCAACAAGTTCCTCGACCACGGCGGGAAAGAAATTGGCCTGAAGCCGGTAGAAACCGGGAGGGAGAAAGAACTCTTGGTAGACGGGCTTTGTCAGGACGGCCCGGAAAAATACCGACGAGGTCAGGGCTTCCCGGACGACAAGCTCCATCCAGTCGCCGTCGAAGCCTTTGAACGCGACCGAAGCCTTTCCGGCCGGAACCTCGAGAATCCGGTAGATAGTCTGCAGGATCCCACCGGAGGCGGAGTCGGCCAACAGGATGTAGCGGACCTCATATGTTTCGCCGGGGGAGAGTTCTCCTGGATATAACGTTTCCTCTTTCTCAACGGGATTCAGGTTGACAAGCGCCAGGTGATATCCCTTTTTCTGGTAAACCCGGAAGTTGATACCGGGAAATTTTTCTTCGTCATAAGGATTGAAATAGTAACGATGATAGGCATCAAAGAAGAGGCTGTAGCTCAGGTCCTCAAAAGGAGCCTTTCCGGTGTTGGAAATTGTCGAAGTGACATCGATGCGCCCCTCGCCGAGCTGAAACTGATAGGTCGTCTTGACCTCTGCCCTTCTGCCCTCTTCGTCCTCAAACACCCCGGCGGCCCGAAAAACCAACGATTTTTCCGGCGGGCTTGCCGAATCCCGATCGAGCCGGGAATAGGTCCCATATCGCGTCCTCTCATTGATCCTCAGGGCCGGAGTTCCGAAGTTCAGGTCGCCGCTGGAATCCAGGCCCGTCGGGCCAAAGCCGAGGATGCTGCCCATAGCCTGGCCGTGAGGGTAGTTGCTGCTCGTCACGACGAGCCGTGGGGAAGCGCCGAGCAATACGAGGAATTTTCCATCGCCGAGAAGATAGTCTCCTGTTTGCGCGAGCGTGCTGAACCCGGACGGAAGGTCGGCCGGGCTTTGGATGGCTTTGATCTCAAGCTCGGCACCGGAAAGATAGGCACC
The DNA here is from genome assembly GCA_964353705.1 of uncultured Eubacteriales bacterium. Lineage (GTDB taxonomy): Bacteria > Acidobacteriota > Aminicenantia > Aminicenantales > UBA8522 > UBA8522. The sequence goes on from CAYGXD010000008.1 coordinate 18,040, forward strand.
GCTCAGAAAAACCAGGGCCAGCGCCGCCAGGATAGGCGTCTTTCTTGTGTTCATCTTTGACTCTCGGGATGAAGCCGGGCCGCCGCCTCGGGCCAAGACCGGATAGGACGGTATTATATCACAGGCGGCGTCCGCAGCGCAGCGGCCCGGTTTTCTACTGCTTGCCAAGGCGAGGGGGATTCGCTAAAATTGTAGTCCGCTCTCGCCTGCCGACGGACGGTTCGGGTTGTCGCATCGAGAGAAGAAAGGAGACAGCAATGACCAAAATCAGTCAGGACGTTAAGACTCTAATCCAGGATGCCATCAGGCTGGAGATCAACGGCCAGGCTTTCTTCAACGAGGCCGCTGAGATCACCCACAACGAGCTCGGCAAGAAGATGTTTGTGCGGCTGGCGCAGGAGGAAGTCAAGCACCTGGAAACATTCAGCCGGCTTTTCAGCCAGGTTATCCAGTCGGACGAGTGGAAAAAGCAGGTCCGGAGCGAGGAACTCAAAGGGCCTTCGCCGGTGATCAAGGAGCTCTCCGAACGGATGAAGCGGGCGGAAGGTAAGAGCGAGGTCGAAGCGCTGCGCATCGGGATGGAGCTCGAGCAGAAGGCCGTCGATTTTTTCACCGCTTCGGCCGCCAAGATGGGCGATCCCAAAGCCAAAGAGATCTTCGAGAAGATCGCCGATGAGGAGAGGTTCCATTACGACCTTCTCCTCGCCCAGCATGATTCCGTGACCGGCTCGGGCTTCTGGCTTGACAGCTCCGAGTTTGCCATGGACGGAAAGTATTAAGGAGCGCACCCTCCTGATCAGGATTTCGAACCTCGGAAAGGCGTATACGACCGCCCGGGTCCGGGTGGTCGCCCTCCAGGATGTCAGCCTCAGTTTTGAGGAGGGCATTTTCGCCGCCGTGACCGGCGCCTCGGGTTCGGGCAAGTCCACTCTCCTCAACCTCCTCGGCGGTTTGGACACGCCGTCCTCGGGGACGATCGAGATCGAAGGCCGGAAGATCTCGGAGATGAGCCGGGAGGAGCTGGCCTGCTACCGCCGCTCCGGCGTGGGGATGATCTTCCAATCGTTCAACCTCATCCCCGGGTTCAGTGCGCTCGAGAACGTGGCCTTCCCGCTGATGTTTACCGGCACGGCCAAGAAGGAGCGCCGGCTTCGGGCTGGAGAAGGGTTGGCCCAGGTCGGCCTGGAAGCGAGGGCCGATCATCGTCCTTCCGAGCTTTCCGGAGGAGAGCAGCAGCGGGTGGCCATCGCCCGGGCGCTGGTCAACCGGCCCCGGGTGCTCCTGGCCGACGAACCGACCGGTAACCTGGACAGCCGCACCTCCCGGGAGATCGTGACACTTCTCGCCGGGCTCAACAGGGATCGGGGCTTGACCGTCATCATGGTCACTCATGAAGAGTCGTTGGCCCGGGAGTTTGCCGGCCGCGGGGTCCGGCTTCGTGACGGCAAGGTCGAGCTAGAGGAGAGATGGCGATGAGGGTCCGGGACCACATCGAGCTCGCTGTCGCCAACCTCTGGAAGCGGAAGCTCCGCACCCTGCTGACCGCTTTTGGGGTGACCATCGGGATCGGCGCCCTCGTCTCGATGGTCTCTTTCGGCAAGGGGATGCAGAAAAACGTGACCGAGAGTTTCCGGTCGCTCGACCTCTTCAACTCCCTGACGGTTTTCAGCGAGGACTTCATGGCGGGGGAACGCTTGGACCCCGACCGGAGGCCGGCCGTAACCTCGCCGTCCGGCGCCTCCCGCGCCGTCCTGGATGATGCCATATTGGAGAAGATCGCCGCGCTCAGGGGGGTGGAAACGGTTTTCCCCGAGGTCCGCGTCCCGGCGATTATCAGGTTCAACGGCAAGCATGAGTTCCGGCTTGTCCAGGTCATTCCCGCTCAAGTGACATCTTCCCGGATGTTCCGGTTCAGCGCGGGCCAGGGATTCGCCTCGGATGAAGAGAGATCTCTCGTCGTCGCCGATTCCCTGCTCCGGCAGTTCGGAGGCGATGAGCCCCAGGCTCTGCTAGGGAAAAAGATGGTCATCTCCTCGATCGGGTTCGATTTCTCCAGGATAAACCCGGCGGACTTGACGGCCGCGCTGGTCGGAGAGCGGCTTCCCTTTGTGACGGAAGATACCGAATTGACCATCGTGGGAGTCGCCGAAAGCCAGGCCTTTGCCGGCCCGCTCCCTATCCAGAGCGATGTCTTCATCCCGTCCGGAGTGGCAAGGCGGATGAAGAAGCTGCCTTTCAACAATATCTGGGATATTTTCCGGGCCAGTGAGGGGCGGCTCGGATATTCGGCGCTCAACGTGCGCCTCTCATCGCCCGCTTTCGTCGAACCGGTCAAGAAAGAAGTGAGCGCTATGGGATTTCGGGTTTTCGCCCTGGCTGACCAATTCAAGGAAGTCCAGAAAGGATTCCTGATCTTGAACATGGTCCTGGCGGCCGTGGGCATGATCGCCATCGTCGTCGCTTCGCTCGGCATCGTCAACACCATGGTCATGTCCATCCTGGAGCGCTATTCGGAGATAGGGATCATGAAGGCTGTCGGAGCGAGCGACCAGGACGTCCGCCGGATTTTCTTCTTCGAATCGAGCCTCATCGGGTTCATCGGCGGAGCCTTAGGGTTTGCCCTGGGCTGGGCGGTGAGCGGAGTCATCAATCGCGTGGTCAACTACTTCCTGGCCAAGCAGGGTGTTCCTTTCATCCGGTATTTTGATTTCCCCGTCTGGCTGGCCCTGGGTGCGATCGCTTTTTCGGTGGCGGTCAGCCTGGCCGCGGGCGTTTATCCGGCGATGCGGGCCGCCCGGGTCGACCCGGTGCGCGCTCTCCGTCACGATTGAACCCTAGCCACGTCCTGCCCAATTCATTGCTGGTAATGTCCCGGATTTCGTTCTCCCAGTTTTCTAACCCCATTCCCCGGAAGCCATCTGAGGAATCGATGCGGATCTGGGATAATCGCTCCCAATCTGATTATGTCCCTTTCTTGAGAAGGAGGGGCGGGTCCTAAACTAAGCCTTGTCCTTGATCCGAAGATAGGCGAGGGAGGATAGAACGATCAGAAAGTTGAGGGCGACCAGGGAGTATTTCGTGTAGAAACGAAAGAGGTCCCGGCCCCAAAGCTCGACCAGGCTTGTGCCTATGGCGATGAGATTGACCAGGACGATGATCTTTCCGGCTGTAGGGAAGTGCTCCCAGACGCAGAGCAAAAGCATCACAGCCAACAGGGAATACAGATAGTTGTAGTACCAGCCGAGCGGCGAGAAAATGGGGATCAGGATGAAGAGGAAGGCACTTTCCAGGACTTCGGGATCCTTGATCAAGAGCGAGATCCGGCCGGCGTGCATCAGCCGGAGGACGATCGCGGCCAGCCCAAGAAAGACCGCGAGAAGGAGGAATTGGGTCGTTTGCCTGGAAAAGGCCGGGAAAGCCTTCAGCAGGAAGCCATAGAGAGAGGCGTTGTCATAGGCTGCCAAAAGGCCGGGGGTGGATTTAGAGAGAGTCGCCGGCCATTCCCCAAGGACCGTGAAATTACCTCGGAAGCCGTAGAATATCGACGGGAGGACCAGGCTGGCGGCGGCCATCGCGATCCCCGCGGCGAGCGCCCGGAATTTCTTCTTAATGAGGAAATAGGGAAGGAAGACAAGAGCATAGGGCTTGAAAATGAGTGAACCGCCCCACAGCCATCCGGCCCGGGCTTCTTTCCCCTTGATCAGGCAATAAATCATCAAGGTCAGGATGAAGAGGATGAAGATGTTCACCTGGCCGAGTTCAAGCTCACGGGCCAGAAACTTGAGCTCGATGAGGAAGGCCCAAAGGAAGACAGGGGCTGCCTCTCGGGCCCCGGCCGGCAGCATCCGCCAAGATAGAAGGAATAATCCGGTCAAGAAAGCCAGTTCCAGCAGATACCAAACAGCCTTGGCGGCTTCATAAGGGAGTAGGGCAAACGGTGTGAAAAATATGGCCGCGGCCGGAGAGTACTTGAATTGAAGATGCCCGTCCGCCTCCCGGTAAAGCGTTTCCCCCTGAACGATCCGCTGGCCGCCCCGGTAGCACACGCCAAAGTCTGACATGTCTTTGCGGATATGGATAACATAAACGCCGGCCAGGACGACAACGGCCGACAGGATGAGAATTAGACGGATCCCGCCTTTCTTTTTCGGCTTGCGACTAGATTCCTTTGATCCGGACATTTTTTCTGGATCAGCATAGCAGACGCTCGCGCCCGCGGTCAACGCCCGCCGTTACCCTGATGAGCATAGGGGCAGGGAACCGGGAATGGTTTATGATACAATACAAATTCCCATTCGAGGAGAAGATGCCCTCGCTGCCTTTGGCCGACGGAGATCCATTATGCCGAATAAAAAAACCTTTGTTCATCTCCTGATTTCCTTTGGCGCGCTTCTTGTTGGCCAGATGGGTTGCCGGACTGAGCTCTCTGAAGAAAGCCTCACCGTTAAGGCCCGCGCTATCCACGGCCGCGTCCTGACCGTGGACACCCATTGCGACACGGCCTCCCGGCTTCCCGGCGACACCTGGGATATCGGCGTCCGCCATGAGCCCGGCCAGCGGGCGAGCGGCAAGATCGACCTTCCCCGCATGGTCGAAGGCGGTCTGGACGCAGAATTTTTCGCCGTTTTTGTCGGCCAGGGGGAGCGCACCGAAAAGGGGTATGCCCGGGCTAAAGATTGGGCGCTTAAAACGCTGGACGCCATTCATGCCATGGGCGACAAATATCCGGATCTTGTCGGCCTGGCCCTCACTCCGGACGATGCCTACCGCCTGGAGAAGGAGGGCCGGCGCGCCGCCTTCATCGGGATGGAGAACGGCTATCCCGTGGGGAAAACACTATCAAACCTGGAAGAATATTATAAACAAGGTGTCCGCTACGTCACCCTCTGTCATTCGCGGGACAACGACATATGCGATTCCTCAACCGACCGTCAGGACCAGGAGGACCGCGGCCTGAGCGATTTCGGCCGGGAGGTTGTTGCCGAGTGCAATCGCCTGGGGATGATGGTCGATATCTCCCATGCTTCCGACAAATCTTTTTATGACGTGCTGAAGGTCACCAAGGCTCCGATCATCGCCTCGCACTCTTCCTGCCACGCTCTTTGCGAGAGTCCGAGAAACCTGTCCGACGACATGATCCGCGCCCTGGCCCGAAACGGCGGCGTTATCCAGATCTGCTTCCTCTCGAACTACGTCCGCGCCCCCAAGCCGAATCCGGACCGGGAGAAAGCGCTTCAAGAACTCCAGGCCAAGTACGGCGCCAGACGCGACAGTCAGGACGAGGCCGTCCGCAAGAAGGCCATGGAGGAATATGAAGCTATCAATGCCAAATACCCAGAGGAAAAGGCGACGCTCAGCGAGCTCGTGGACCACATCGAGCACGTCATCAAACTCGTGGGCATTGATTACGTCGGTATCGGCACCGACTTCGACGGCGGCGGCGGAATCCTGGGCTGCGACGACGTCAGCGAAATGTTCCGGGTGACTGAGGAACTCGTCCGCCGCGGCCACACGGAAAGAGAGATCGCCAAGATCTGGGGGGGGAATGTAATGCGCGTTTTCCGCCGGGTCATGGACGTCGCCCGCGATTTTGGCTCCTGAAAGACGTTCTTTTATGGCGACGGAGGCCAGCCGCATGAGTCCATTTCACTCAAAAGCTTCTTGTTTCTTCATTAAGGCGCCGAAAAAAGCCGAACATCCGCTCCTGTTGACAGCCCCGGTGACAAATCATTTATAATGGGGCAGCATCAAAATCGCCGATTGATCCGTATTTATCAGTGAAGCAGGAAAGGCCTGGGCGAAAGCCCCCGAGCTAAAGGATGAGCGGCATCGTCTTGCGAAGCACTTTCAGGAAATGGCCGCTCTTCATTCTTGCCGTCTCTCTTCTCGTTGTCCCAATGGGGATCCTCCCGAGGCAATCCGGGAGCCGGACCCTCCAGGCCTTGATCGAGGCCGAGAGGTCTTTCTCCCGGCTGTCCGAAGAAAAGGGGATCAAAGAGGCTTTTCTGACCTATCTCGCGGACGACTCCATAGTATTCCGGCCGAAGCCCGTCCCCGGGAGAAAGGTCTATGAAGCGGCAGCCGACGATTCACCCGCCCTCCTGACCTGGGAACCCGCCTATGCAGAAGTCGCCTTGGACGGGGACCTCGGCTATACGACCGGACCTTACCAATTAAAGGATAATAGCAAACCCGGAGATCCCGTCCGCTACGGCCATTATGTTTCTCTTTGGCAAAAACAGCCCTCCGGGCTTTGGAAGGTGGTCTTGGACGTCGGCATCCGCCATCCGCAGCCGGGGTTTAAACCTCTGGAGGTCATGACCAGGAAGGAAACCGGCCGGCCCAGGCGGCTGGTCAGGGTCGATAAGTTTACGGAACTTAACCTGCTCCTTAAGGTGGAGGCCGATTTCTCGGCGAAAGCGGCCGCCGACGGGATCCTGGCCGCCTATGCCGCGTTTGCCCACGATGACATCCGCTTCTACCGGGACGGGCAGCCCCCAATGAAGGGGATGGGATCGTTGGGCGTGGATGCGGCCGGGAATCCCGGCCGATCGACCTGGGAGCCCATGGACGGAGATGTCTCCCGTTATGGAACTTTGGGTTTTATCTTCGGGACTGCGGAGACGGTAAGCCGGGACAGGGCGGCCGCCTCGAGCTACCTTCGTATTTGGAGGAAGACTCCGGAGGGACAGTGGAAGATCGCCCTCGACCTGGCTGTCCCCATTCCCCAGGAAGAAACGATGGACGACTGATTCGGCGTGAATCCGGCGGCCGGGAAAACGGCCTTCCAGATCGAAACAAAACCTGGACGTTGACGTAATACAAATAGAAATCAATTAACGGAAAGATGAGATCACTCGTGTCCGCAGTCTCAAGACATTGGCATCGCCGTCGGGCCGTTTTCACGATGGCCGTTCTTCTTATCCTGGGCCCTCTCCTCTCCGCAATCGCGGTATCGGGAGCCCAAGAACCCATCGCCTCTGTATTCCAAGTCCCGAACGGGGAGGGAGGAAACCGCGACTCCTGGCAGCAGCCGGAGAAGGTCTTGGACTCCATCGGCGATAATCAAGAGGACA
>CAYGXD010000008.1:25215-55563 GCA_964353705.1 uncultured Eubacteriales bacterium
AAACCGTCGCCGTCCGGATAAAATACACGGGAACCCTCTGGGGGTATCCCGAGGTGATGGCCTACGTCCGTGATCGAGTGGACGAGACCTACAGCCTGTTGCGGCCGGATTCGCTGGCCTACCCCATTCTAGCCAGGGCATCGTTTCAGAGCCTGATGGTCGCTTTTCGGACGGAATTTGCCTATCGAGTGGAGGCCCGCGTCCCCCCCGGCTATATCGCAGCCTGCGGCGGACGGTTGCTCGAGACCCGGGAAAAGGCGGATTACGCCACGTTCCTGTTCGAAAGCATCAAGCCGACCTGGCGGTTAGACGTCGCCGTAGCCAGATTCAAGGAGATCGGGGACCAGACAAGTCAGATCCGCATTTATGCGATCCCCGAGGATGAGGGCGAAGGCCGGCGGATCCTCAATGCCGCCCAAGAATCGTTCGGTTTCTATTCTGATATGTTCGGCAAGATCGGAGATATCCATAGGTTCACCATTATCGAGGTCCCGGAAGGATGGGGTTCTCAGGCCGGCGATTTTTATGTCCTCCAAACGGCCGCCGCCTTTCGGGATAAGGGAAGGACCTCAGAGCTCTACCACGAGATCGCCCACAATTGGAACGTCCGGGCCAAACCCGAGATCCAGCGCTGCCGTTACTTCGATGAAGCCTTTGCTTCCTACTTTCAGGGACTGGCAATCAGGAAGTTCGAGGGGGAAGAGGCCTTTCTGAAATTCATGGCCAGGCTTCGAGACCGGTTCCTTCAAGCGTGCGAAAAGGACCAAAAGAACGGCTCGACCCCCATCGCCGACTATTGGCGGGAAGAAAGAGGAGAGAATTCCTACACCAAAGGAGCCTGGTCGCTTCTTGTCCTTCATCAGGTCGTGGGAGACAAGCCTTTCCTGTCTCTGATATCGGGTTTTCTTCGGGAGTTCCGGGCCCGGGAGGTGGATTTCGCTGATTTTCAGGATTTTGCCGAAAAGTCGGCTGGCGTGAACCTGGATCGATACTTTAAAGAATGGATTTTTGGCGCTGAATCCAGCCGGTTGCTCCGCGAAAACGCCGCTGCCGGTCAAATTGCCGAGAGATATCGATAATTCGGGGGCAGTGTGATACTCTTTGCCGGATGCGTCGCGATTCCTAGAGGATCCAGGGGAGAAAGCCCATGAAGCTGAAGGATTTCAAGGTCACTATAACCTGTGTCGAGGGATTGTGCAGCCGGGCCAAAGCAGGGACCGAGTTTTACGTCCGGAACGCGCAACTCGAGGTTCCGCCGGGCCAGAGCGTCTGCCTCTTTGCCCTGGGGAGCCTCCTTGCGCCCCTCATCGCTGCCAGCGTTCCGACCGACCCGGAGAACAACATCCTCAACATCACGCGGGAATTCCAGTGCCCCGATCCCTTATCGAAGGTGCTCATGCGCATCGACGAGATCCCGCCTGAGGTAACCTCTGATTGACAAAAAGACCCACGCCTGTCCGGATGCTGCCAATCCGGTGGTTTTCGAAATCACGAGGATTTGGGAAAGCTAGCTGGAGAAAATCAGCGCGTCTGGGACACCAGGAAAACACCCAGCATGATCAGGAAGGCGCCCAGCCAGCGCAGCGCCGAGATATGCTCTTTGAAGAAGACGGCTGAGGCGATGACAATCAGGGCATACATGAAGCTGACCATCAGGTTGGCGTAGCTCAGCTCATAGCGGGAGAGGACGACGAGCCAGAGCAGGGCGCCGGAGGCCGAGAGGAGCGTTCCGGCCAGCACCGGCCATGAGCTCAAGGCGCGGATAAAAAATCGGACATCGACCTTCTGTCCGGCGAAACCGGCCAGGCCCCATTTGAGGAGCACCTGAGCCGATGTCCAGAGGGCGATGACCAGCAGGAAAAGGCCGATTTCTTTCATCTGCTCACTCCTCATGAAAATCGGACTCCTTTGCCCGTAAGTGAGCGCCAATATATCGCCCCTTTCCGCGAATGTCAAATAGCCCGCAGCGCGGCTGCCCGCAGTTGCCATTCCGGTTTTTTTGCGTTATAAATTGAGACCGGAATCAGGATGAGCCGAGTTATTGACCGCCGCTCGCTTCGCACCTGGATCGATCTGGACCGGGCGGCGCTCGCTCACAACGTGCTCACTTTTCGCTCTCTTCTTCCTCCCGACTGCCGGTTGATGGCCGTCTGCAAGTCGAACGCCTACGGGCACGGCCTCTATGACCTTGCGCCGGTGCTCCAGGAGATGGGGGTGGACTGGTTCAGCGTCGATTCGATCGTTGAGGCCGCGACTCTTAGAGACAAGGGACTCCACAAGCCCATTCTCGTCTTGGGGTATACCCTTCCCAGCCGGTTCGCGGAAGCCGCGAAGCACGGGGTCAGTCTGACCGTCTCCAGCTTTGAGAACCTCAGGGCGCTGGCTCGCCTCCGGGGTACGCGCCGGCTGAAAATCCACCTCAAGTTGGATACCGGGATGCACCGGCAGGGCTTTCTTCCGCCCCGGTGGGAAGAGGTCCTCCGGCTTGTGCGGACATGCGGTCGCCGGGTCGAACTTGAAGGGATTTACACCCACTTCGCCGCCGCCAAGGACCCCGGGCGCCGGGATTATACAGAGCAGCAGATCGAGGAGTTTGAGCGAGCGATCGTTTGTTTCCGCGAAGCCGGCCTGCGCCCCATCCGTCATGCCAATGCGACGGCCGGAGTCCTGAACTATCCGCGGGCCCATTATGATCTGGCCCGTGTCGGGATCGGTCTCATGGGCTACTGGCCGTCTTCCGAAACGAAGCGGGCCTGGGAAAAGCAGGTCGTCCTGAAGCCGGCGCTTTCCTGGCGGACGATCATCTCCGAGACGAAGACGCTCGGCAAGGGGATGGGCATCGGCTACGACCTCACGGAGACCTTGAGGAGGCGGACCGCGATTGGGATTTGTCCGATCGGCTACTGGCACGGCTTCCCGCGCAGCCTTTCTCGGGTGGGTGAGGTCTTGGTCCGGGGCCGGCGAGCCAAAGTCCTGGGAACTGTCTCCATGGACATGATCGTTATCGACTTGGGCCGCGGGGATGGTATCCGGGTCGGCGACGTCGTAACCGTAATCGGCCGCGACGGCCGCGACGAGATCACCGTCTATGAAGTCGCCGGCCGGGCGGGCGTCTCTCATTACGAGCTTCTCACCCGCCTCAATCCGTTGATCCAGAAATTCACCACCGCCTGAATAAGGAGCCTCCAGCCGGCCGATAACATGGCTTTTGACCGGCTGAGAAATCAGCGTAAAGAAAATTTACATGTCTTGAACAATTACCTCTCCCCGCGCAATCCAATTGATTATTTTTCTGATACTTGTAATTATTCCCGTCTGGCATAAATCTTGCTCAGTTTGCTTTTATGAGTGTACTTTTTTATGATTAGGGCATACCCGATGTCAATTCGGAGATGCCGGATACCCATCGTCGTTGTATTAGCTCTGGTGCTGCCATCCCTGCTTCTTCAGAGCCGCAGTCCGCGCCGGCAGTTGGAGATTCCCAAATCAGGAGGGACGCTGCGTGTCCGGACCTTCACCCTCCACCCTTTCAAGCCCGAATTCGACCCGGCCGGAGCGGCCCATGTCTTCATCCTGAACCAGATCTATGACGGACTGGTCAGGCTGGATAAAAACCTGAATCCGGTCGGAGCGTTGGCCGAATATTGGATGATATCAGACGATGGCCGGAGGTATACTTTTTTTCTCAGGAAGGGTGTGAAGTTCCACCACGGGCGCGAACTCGAGGCTGAAGATGTCAAGTTCTCGTTGGAAAGGCTGGTTCATAAAGAAACGAAAGGCGCCTATTACCAGTTCTTGACCACCAAGGTGGTCGGGGCCCAGGAATACCGGGAAGGCCTGGCCCCGGACGTGGACGGGTTCAAAGTCCGCGATAAATACACCTTCGAGATCCTGTGGAAAAATCCCTATGTTTCGGCCCTTTACCTTTTAAGCATGGATTTCTGCAAGATCCTTCCACGCGACCTCGTCCAGAGCCAGGGCAGCGGATTCTTCCAGAAGCCGTCCGGCACGGGACCCTTTAAATTCGGCCACTGGCTACGAAACCAGAGGCTGGATATCATCGGAGTGCGGCTCGAACGGAATAACGACTATCTGCCCAGGAAGCCCTATCTCGAGGCCGTCGAGTTCAGCCCCTTCTATACGCCGGACGAGTTCCTGGAGGAGAAGGTGGACATCATCCCCTACACTTCCGATGCGCTCGCGGGACGGGATATCCAGGTTCTGGAAGCGGAGACCTTCACCACGGCCTTCTTGATGATGAGCTGTCATCTGCCTCCTTTGGATAAGCCGGCAGTTCGCCGGGCTATCTGCATGGCCGTCGATAAAACTGGGATTGCCAAGGCCGCCTTCCGCCTGGACACGAATCCTCACGTGACCGACAATTTCATACCGCCCAGGCTGCCGGGATTCTATCCCGCCGAAGCCAGGGAGGGCGTCAATCTGGAGGAGGCGAAGAAGATCCTGGCCGGGGAAGGGTTCCCAGAGATGCGCTCCTTTCCCCGTCTTACCCTCTTCCTCCAGGAGGACGGAAGGGACAGAGACCCCCGCATCTATGAAGTCCTGAAAGAGCAGTTGGCGGCTTTGGGGATCAGCCTCCGGTTGAGAGAGTACCGCACTTGGGAGGAGATTACGCCGTTGAAAGAGCCGTACTTGTTGCTCATCCATTGGAGCCTGGATTTTCCGGACCCGGAGAACATCGTTCTGCCTCTCTTCTTTTCCGGCGCGGGGCTCAACCAGAGTCTCCTCCACTACTCCAACCCGCGTCTGGACGAAATGGCCAAGGCGGCCGAGGTTGAGCAAAGCCGGACCGCTCGCACCGCCCTTTTCCATAAGATTGAGCGTCTCCTCAATGAGGATCTGCCGGCCATCCCCCTTTTCTCGAGGCAGCATCGCCTCGCCCTCCAGCCCTATGTGCGCGGCGTCAAGCCCCCTCCTCTCGGTTTTTTCTACCTCGATGCCAAGGAGATCTGGCTGGATAAATGAGAATATTCAGGCCGCGCCTCAAGATTTCTCTCTACACCCGATTCATGATCGCCATCACCTTCATCCTGATCTTCCTCGTCGGGTCCATCCTCTTCCTGATAGAACGGCGAGAGGTCCGGACGATCTTCGAAGAATCGAAGGGCCGGGGGATATTTAGGGCCAGGTTCATCGCCAGCCTGAACCTGGAAAGCCTCACCTTTTGGGACGCGGCCGGGATCAAAAGCAACATTGAGAGGGAGATCGACGCCAGCCTGATCTATGTCGTTATTTACGACAAGTTCCGTAACCCCTATGTGTTCAGCGATAGCGTCCGGGATAACGAGGATATCAAGGGCCGCAGCCGGCTGCCGGAAAAAGTGAGCGAAGAGATGTCGGCCGCGGGCCGGAGAGAATTCCGGATCGACGGCAAGACCGTGCCGATCATCGAAATCGAGGTGCCTGCCTTCGCTGAAGGGTCGCCGGACTATTGGGGATCGGTCAAGGTGGGGCTCTCACTCGAGGAAAACCAGAAAGAGATCCGCCGGACCCGCCTGATGCTCATCCTCATCGGCCTCAGCGGGTTTCTACTGGGGCTCGTAGGAGCCGTCGTCCTGGCCAAGCGGATCACCGGACCGCTGCAGAAGCTCGTAGAGGGGACGGTGCGCATCTCCAAGGGAGATTTCACGCAGACGATCTCGGTTGGCTCACGGGATGAAATCGGCGAACTGGCCCGGAGCTTCAACGAGATGACCAAGGACCTGCTGGAGACGCGCCGGCAGATGGAGGACGCCAACCGGAGGCTCATCCAGGCCGAGAAGCTGGCTTCCATCGGCCGGATCTCCGCCTCCATAGCCCATGAGATCCGCAATCCCCTGACTTCAGTCAAGCTCAATATCCAGAAGCTCATGCAGATCGAGAGCCTGGACGAGGAGGAGAAGGAGCACCTCAGCATCTCCCAGGAGGGCATTGCGCAGATCGAAAAATTCATCAAGGAACTGCTCAACTTCACCCGCGTCTCCGACCTCAACCCGGAGAGGTTTCCGGTCGTTCAGATCATCGAGGAATCTCTGAAAATGATGCGGAACTCTTTCCTGGAAAAAAAGATCGTCCTGGAGAAGCGGTTCGCGGCTGACCTCCCCGCGGTCGTTGTCGATGGGGACAAGATGAGACAGGTTTTCCTGAACATCCTCCGGAATGCCGTCGAGGCGGTCGAGGAAGGCGGCCGGATCGGGCTGTCGCTTTCCCGCATCAAGGAGAACGGGGCCCCCAGGATCAGGGTCCGGATCTCCGACGACGGCTGCGGGATCCCGGAGAAGGATTGGGAAAATATCTTCGAGCCGTTCTATACGACCAAATCGTCGGGGTTCGGACTGGGTTTGTCCAACGCCCGGAAGATCGTGGAGCAGCACCGGGGCTCGATCAAAGTCACGAAGTCAAAAGGGAAGGGGACGACTTTCGAAGTCCGCATCCCCTGTGAGGTGGAAAAATGAGATCCGTTCTGATCATCGACGACGACCCGCTGATCCGCAAGACGCTGTCCGGTCATCTTTCCAAACAGGGCTTTGACGTCCAGCTGGCGGAAGAAGGGGAGGAGGGCGTCCGGAAGTTCCGGGAATCCAACCCGGACGTTGTCATCCTCGATGTCCGGCTTCCCGACATCGACGGGATCGAGGTCCTCAGGCAGATCAGGGACCTGAACAAGAAGACCTACGTCCTCATGATGACGGCCTATGACGATATGAAGACGACCATCGAGGCCATCAAGCTCGGGGCCTTCGAGTACCTGGTCAAGCCCCTCAATTATATCGACCTCGACCTCACCGTGGCCAAGGCCTTCCAGGTCCGGGCCCTCGAGCAGAAGGTCAGCTATCTTGTCGAGGAGAGACAGAAGGAATACACCATCGACAACATCATCGGCCGCTCGCCGCAGATGAGGGAAGTATTCAAACTCATCGGGTCGGTAGCCAACACGCGGACCAACGTCCTTATCCAGGGGGAAAGCGGGACGGGAAAGGAGCTGGTCGCCAAGGCGATCCACTACAACAGTCCCTACCGGGAGGAGCCCTTCATCGTCATCAACTGCTCGGCCATTTCGGATACGCTGCTCGAGACCGAGCTCTTCGGACACGCCAAAGGGGCCTTCACCGACGCCGTCTCCGAGACCAAGGGCAAGTTCGAGATCGCGGGCAAGGGAACCCTCTTCCTCGACGAGATCGGGGACGTTTCGCCCAACCTCCAGTCGAAGCTCCTGCGCGTCATCGAAAGCCGGGATTTCATGAAGGTCGGCGGCGAGAAGGTCCTGAAAACGGAGGCCCGGATCATCGCCGCCACGAACCATGACCTCAAGGCGCTCATCGAGAAAGGCCAGTTCCGGGAGGACCTCTATTACCGGCTGAAGGTGGTGGAGATCTTTCTGCCGCCGCTGCGCGAACGCAAGGAAGACATCCCCGAGCTCGTCGCCTATCTAATGGAAAAGATCAACCGGGAGTTGCGCCGGAACGTGAGAAAGATCCCCCCCGAGGTCATGGCCGTCCTTCAAGAGTTGCCCTGGCGGGGCAATGTCCGGGAACTCGAAAACGCTCTTACCCGGGCGGTCATTCTGTCCAAGGGCGATGTCATCCTCAGGGAGAACCTCCCCTTGGAGTCGGCGGAGAAAAGGCTCTTTCCCGGCGAGCTCGTCCCGCTCGACGAGGTAGAACGCAACTACATCCAGCATGTCCTTGATGCGGCCCAGGGAAGCAAAACCCGGGCCAGCCAGATCCTCCAGATCAGCCGTCCCACCCTGGATAAGAAAATAAAAGAATACGGTCTCCGGCTCACCCTTCCCGGAACCTGACCGGCCCTGCCTGTAAACGAACTTGACGGGCTGTAAACATTTTTGAGGGATCTCCGGGAGGCGGCCGGTTTTTTCCGTTCCCCCCGGGAAGAGGATGGGCCGGATTTGGCACAAAACCTGCTACTTTAAGGGAGGAAAGAGGTAGCAGATATGATCGAGAAAAAGATCCTGGTCGTGGACGATGACGAATCCATCCGCAAGACGTTTCACCTTTTGCTCAAGAAACAGTATCGCGTTTTTTTAGCCAGGGATTCCGAAGAAGCCCTGCGCGAGCATAAGGGCCTGAAGTTCGACCTGATCATCGCCGACCTCCGGCTTCCTCGTCTCAGCGGCTTGGAGTTGATCGACCGCCTCCGCGGCTTGGGTTATCGGGGTGAGGCCATATTGATCTCCGCCCATCCCGATTGCATCTCCGTCGACGAACTCGGCCGACACGCCATCGGCCATTTTTTCGCCAAGCCTCTTGACCTGAACGTCCTGAGCCGGTCCATCGATTATCTCCTCCAGCCGAGAGAGGCGGTCGCCTAGGTAGGCTCGGGGGAGTGGCCTCGAAACCGTGCCCGCTGCGCTGCGGAGGACTTTCTGAGAGACTCCCGCTTGCCTTATTAAAAAATGAAAATAGCATCCGAGGCTGAACCTTTCAGAAGAGAAGAATTTCCGGTTTGACAGCGGATGGCTTTGGGAAATAAAATAAGCGCCGAAAGGAGGCTAACAATGCCCATGCCGCAAAAAAAACACCAAGATATCCGGAACACTGAGGACACCGCGGGGCTGACCCGGCGGGATTTCTTCAGGTTTTTGGCCGGGTCGGCCGTTTCTCTTGCCTTTCTCGACGAAGCGACGGCCGGCGTTTATCAGAGCATCAAGACCCTCAACCAGAAATACCTGGGCGACGAATCTCCCGACGGCCTTTATTGGGATGGGATCCGAAGCCAGTTCCTGTTCGAGGATGGCCTGATCATGATGAATAATGGCACGGTCGGCCCCATGCCCAAGCCGGTCTTCAACACGTTGATGCGCTATTTCAAGCTCCAGGCGACCAATCCCTATGATGTCTACAATTTCCTGCCCTCATTTCGGGAAGCGGCGCGGGCGAAACTCGCCGCTTTCATCCAGGCCTCTCCTGAAGAGGTCGTCCTCTCCCATAACACCACAGAGGGGATCAACTTCGTGACCGCCGGGCTGGACATGAAAGAAGGAGACGAAGTGGTCGTCTCCAACCTGGAGCATCCGGGGGCCATCAATCCCTGGAAACTCAAGCAAAAAAGGCACGGGATTGTCATCAAGGAAGTGCCCTTCGGGGTGCCGACGAAGAGCGTAGACGAGGTCGTCGGGTCCGTCGCTGCCGCTATCACGCCCCGTACCAGGATCATCAGCCTGGGTCACACCGTCTTCATCACCGGTTTGATAACGCCGCTCAAGGAGATCAGCCAGATGGCCCATGAGAAAGGCCTTCTGGTCCTTGGCGACAGTGCCCACGGCCTGGGCATGCTGGACCTTAATATGAAAGAGATGGGCATCGATTTCTTCGCTTCGAGTCCCTATAAGTGGATGGGGGCTCCGACGGGGATCGGGCTCTTTTTTGTCCGCAAGGAAGCTCAGGACAAGCTCTGGCCGACGATAGTCACGGGCGGCTGGGACACCTACAAAGACGCCCGCAAGTTCGAGACGCACGGCCAGGACGCCGAGGCGCTCATCTTTGCCCTGGACGAGGCTCTTAACTTCCAGAATGCGATCGGCCAGGCTCGGATTGAGCGCCGGATCAAGGCTCTGGCCGGACAGCTGAAGCAGGAGTTGCGCAAGATCCCGGGCGTCAAGATCCACACGCCCGATGATCCCTACCTTTCGGCCGGCTTGACGGCTTTTTCCCTGGAAGGAGTCGACCCCGCGAAAATCGTCGACTACGTCCGGGAAAAATACAACATCGTCGTCCGTACCATAGGCAACAAGGAAGCTGGAACCTTGGCAGTCCGGGTGTCCACCCCGATCTATGTAACGGCCCGGGACATCGCTAACCTGGCGGAGGGAGTTAAAACCCTCGCCTCCCGCCGCGCCTAAAAAGGGGCTGGGGCCGCAGTTGGCATAAAGTTTGCTTCATAAAAAGAGAAGGATGTGCCAAAGGAGGCCCGAGCCGTGTCGAAGATCATGTTTTTGCTGGCTCTCCTGATGTTTTTCTTCTACTTCCTGGCTTAAAAGCGAGAGGATGGCCATGACCGCGGACCGGACTTTCTCCCTGGAAAAAAGTAACCTTCACCTTTTCTTCTCTCATAAATAAACTTCAGCAGGGACTCCCTCTTCCTCACAAGCGCCTCAAACCTGCTGAAGTCCGTCCACATGGAGCGCCGGCGGCAGAAAGTAAATTTTCTTTCATCCCGTAAACACCCTTTACGCCCCGCCAGTGACGATATTGACGAGGAGCTTCCAGAATGGCAGAATAAGACTATCCAATGACCAATTGCCTGCGAAAACGGCTCAGCGGCGGCCTCAGCCTGATCATCCTGTTCACCCTTGTCCACATCCATTTCCTGGGCGATCCTTGTATGCTCCACGGTGAACACACCGCTCAGGCTCTCGAGTCCACTCTTTCCTGCCGGACGATGTCCTGTCTGTGCTTTTTCCACGCCGTCTATGCTCCCGTTGAAGTTTCCCATGCGGCCGTCAATCGGGCCTTCATCCAGGCGGAAGAGCTGTCCCCCAGCCGCCATATCCGGCTGTTGGCCTTCGACGTCTTCCATCCGCCCCGAACTTAATTCTTCATCGCTCCCTGACCTTATCCCCGTCTCTTTTTTTCAGAGGAGTCCGAAATGCTAGGAAAAACCATCCCGTTTTTGCTGTTATTAGGCGTGCTCGTCCAGCCGGCCCCGGCGGAAGAAAAACCCCTCTCTCTTGAGGAAGCCGTCTCCGCTGCGCTCCAGAACAATCCGGAGATCGCCCGGGCGGAACTGGGTCTGGAAGAAGCGAGAGGCCGCCGCCTTCAGTCGGAAGCCCGGCCGGAACCGCGTCTCGTCTTCAGCACGGAGGGCATCCCATTCAGTTCAGAAACCTCCGCACCGACCGAGATCAACCTGGGCCTCGAGCTGCCCGTCGAGTTCCCGGGAAAGCGCGAGCTTCGGGCGAAAGCCGGCTGCTTCGGCGAGGAAATCGCCTCTCTCGAGCTCGAGCGGGCCCGACTGACTATAGCGGCCCGGGTCAGAAAAGCCTATTGGAAAGCCGTTCTTTCGGAACGCACCGTCGCTTCGCTCGAAGCGCTGACGAGTATCCTGGACGAGGTTATCGACTCCTCTCTCATCCGCTATCAAGCCGGCGCGGTCGCTTACGGGGATGTGCTCAGGGCCAGGGTGGAAAAGGCCCGGCTTCAGAACGAGATAATCGAGGCGCGCCGGGGAACTCAAGCGGCGAAAGCCGAACTCGCTCTGCTCCTGGGCGGCCGACCCGGGGATTCATTCAACCTGACCACCGCTATGGTTTTCGTTCCTTTTGACCGGACGCTCGAGGAAGTGATGGCAGCCGCCCGGGCATCGAGGCCTTCTCTCAAGATCGCCGTTCTCCACTCGGAGCAGGCCGGAACCCTGGCCGCGCTGGCCGCCAAGAACCGTCTGCCGGATTTCTCCGTCGGCCTCTTTTTGCCGAGCATCCGTTGGAACGCCTGGGGAATCGCTCTCGGCCTCAGCCTGCCTACCTCTAAGTCCAGAACTGAAGGAGAAAGGCTGGAGGCTGAAGCCCGGCACGCCGCCCGCCTGGCCGCCGCCGAAGCCCAGGCCAGAAGGCTCGACTCGCTCGTCGAAACGGCCTATGTTTCCCTCCGCGCCGCCGGAGACCAGGTTCGCCTTTTCGAGCGGGAGCTCTTGGTTGAGATGGAGGAGGAGCTCCGGTCCGGCCTGACGCAGTACCAGTATGGGAAAATCGAATCATACAGCCTGCTTGACCTTCACCGGACGTATGGCGCCGCGGAGATCGAACGGCTCCGGGCCCTATTCCTCTATCTGTGCGGGCTCGCTGACTTAGAAGCGGCGGGCGAAGAATACTGAAGGAGAAATGCTATGCGACATCCGCGGACCTTATCCTTGGCGCTTTTGGCCCTGTCCATGTCGGTGATGGGAGCCGGCTGTCGGAATTCTCCGCCCGCCGAAAGCGGAGACCATCCGACGGAAATGAATGCCGCCTCTCCGGTCTCTCTCCGCCTTTCTGAGGAAGCCGTTCGGACGGGCGGCATCGCCGTCGAGCCCGCCCGAGTGGTGGAGACGGTTCGCCGCATCGCCGCGGTGGGCGAGCTCGAGTTCAACGGCCGGCGTCTGGTGCACCTCACAGCCCGCGCGTCGGGCCGCATCGAGCGCATAACGGCCTACCGGGGCGAACGCGTCGCCGAGAACCAGGTTTTAGCCGAGATATACAGCCAGGAACACCTGGCCCTCCAGGCCGAAGTCATCCAGGCGGCGGAGCGAAGCGCCCGGCTTCAGGGTACGCCGGACGCCCGGGCGGCTCTCGCATTTCTTGAAGCGGCCCGGGCTAAGCTTCTGCCGCTGGGGGTGGCCGAAGCCGAAGTCGACGACCTCATCAGGACGAAATCGGTCCGGCCGTTCCTGGCGGTGAAAGCTCCCTTCAGCGGCCGGATCATCGAGCAGGCCGCGGTCGTTGGAGACGGAGTCGAACCGGGCGCCTCCCTTTTCCGGCTGGCCGACCTGACGACGCTCTGGGCCGGCGTTCGGATCTATGAGAAAGACCTGGCCGCTGTCCGGCCCGGAGTCGAGGCCGTCCTCCATACCCAGGCCTTCCCGGGAAAAGAATTCCGGGGCCGTCTGGTTATTATCGCGGGCGTGATGGACGAAAAGACCCGGACCGTCGAGGCGCGTGTGGAAGTGGCCAACCCGGCGGAACGCCTCAGACCGGGAATGTATGTCGAAGCCCTTATCGCTGCGGGGGAGAAAAGGCGAGGGCTGGTAATCCCCGAGTCCGCCCTCCAGGATTTCGAGTCCAAGCCTGTGGTTTTTCTCCAGACCGGGCCGGGAGCCTATGAGCTCCGGCTTGTCGAAACGGGCGAACGGTCGGAAGGCCGCGTCGAGATCCTCCGCGGGCTGGCCGATGGGGACGAAGTCGTGACTTCTGGCAGCTTCCTCCTCAAGTCAGAGATGTTGAAGAAGACCATGGGGGAAGAAAATGATTAGCCGGCTCATCGACGGTTCGCTCCGCAACCGCGGCCTCGTTGTCGTCGGAGTCCTCCTCCTTGCCGGATTGGGCACCTGGTCTTTCATCGGACTTCCCATCGACGCCTTCCCGGACGTGACGAACATCCAGGTCGAGGTCCTGTCTTCCGCCCCCGGAATGTCCCCTCTCGAGGTCGAGAAATTCGTCACCCATCCGCTCGAGATGGCCATGCGCGGCCTGCCCCGCCTCACCCAGCTTCGTTCGGTCTCCCGATTTGGGCTGTCTGTCATAACCGCGGTCTTCGAGGACGGCGTGGATATCTACTTCGCCCGGCAAAATGTCCACGAGCGGCTGAGCGAAGCCAGGGAGACGGTCCCGCCTGGCGTCGGGATCACGATGGGGCCCGTCTCGACGGCGATGGGGGAAATCTACCAATATACTCTGGAAGGTCACGTCCCCGAGGATGAGGCCGGGCGGGTCGATTACCTGACAAACCTGAGGACCGTCCAGGATTGGACCCTGGCGCCCATGTTGAAATCCGTCCCGGGCGTCAACGAAGTCAACTCCTTCGGCGGGTATATCCGCCAGTACCAGGTAACGGCGGACCCGAGCAAGCTCCTCAAGTACGACCTTTCCCTCGCCGATCTGGCCGAAGCCTTGCGGACCAACAACCTCAACGTCGGCGGAAACATCTTGCAGCAGGGATCCGTCCAATACCTGGTCCGGGGCATCGGCCTGCTGCAGTCCGCGGAGGATATCGGGAACGTGGTCATTAAATCTGAAGACGGCACGCCCGTCTTTGTCCGTGACGTCGCCGAGGCCTTTCCGGGGCAGGCGGTCCGCCAGGGAGCGGCGGTCAAGGACGGGAAGGGCGAAGTGGTCGGCGGTGTGATCATGATGCTCCGGGGTGCCAACAGCCGGAGAGCCGTATCCGGCATCGAGAAACGGGTGGCCGAGATCAACGCCGGAGACTTCCTCCCGGAGGGGGTCAAGGTCGTCCCTTATTACAGGCGGTCGGACATCATCCGGGACAGCCTTCACACGGTCTCCGAAGCCTTGATCATCGGTTCCTTGCTCGTCGTCCTTGTCCTCTACGTGTTTCTTCGCAGCTTCCGGGGCGCTTTTATCGTCATCCTCGCCCTTCCGCTTTCCACCCTGTTCACTTTCATCATGATGCGCTTGTTCGGCCTGTCGGCGAACCTCATGTCGCTGGGCGGCCTGGCTATCTCCATCGGGATGATCATCGACGCGACCATCATCCAGGTCGAGAACGTTCAGCGGCATCTCGTGGAAGCGGGGACGGCTGCGCGAAAGCTCGCGACCGTCGCTAAAGCGGTGCTTGAGGTCCGCAAGCCGAGCATTTTCGGGGAGACGATCATCACCCTGACGTTCATCCCGATTATCGCCCTTCAAGGGATCGAAGGAAAAATGTTCTTCCCCCTCGCCTTCACCCATATCATTGCCTTGTTCGGCTCGCTCCTCCTGTCGCTTCTGGTCATCCCGGCCTTATGCTTCCTTATCCTCAGGGCCCATCGGCAAAAGCGCATCCTCGTGATCGAGGCGCTCAAGAGGGTCTACCTTCCTGTCCTCCGCTGGGCTTTGAGTCACAGGGCCGTCCTTTTCCTGGTGTCGGCCGCCCTCCTGGCTGGGGCGCTTCTCCTTATCCCCAAACTCGGGACCGAGTTCATGCCGGTGATGGACGAAGGAGCCTTCGATATGGATTTCCAGTTCCTGCCGGGGATATCCTTGGCCGAATCGGTCGAGGTCAGCCGCAAGGTCCAGGAACGTCTCCTGGCTTTTCCCGAGCTCGTGACCATCGTCGGCAAGACCGGCCAGACAGGGATAGCCATCGAGGCCCGCGGAGTCGAGAAAACGGGCTACGTCGGAGTTCTCAAGCCGCGCCGGGAATGGACAACGGCCAAAACGAGGGAAGAGCTGACCGAGAAGATGCGCGAGGCGATGGCCGCCTTTCCCGGGATCGCCTTTTCCTTCAGCCAGCCCATCGCCTGCCGGATCGACGAGATCGTGGCCGGCACAAGGGCCCAGCTCATCATCAAGGTCTTCGGTGAGGACCTCGAGGTCTTGCGGGCCAAAGCGGCCGAGATCGCGGCTGTCCTCAAGAGGATGCGGGGAACGTCCGACCTCGTTGTCGAAACGGTCTCCGGGCAGCCCTACATCTCCGTCCGGCCGGACCGGACGATGATAGCCCGGTATGGCATTAACGTCGCCGATGTCCAGGAGATCGTCGAAACCGCCGTGGGAGGCAAGACCGTAACCCGCATTTATGAGGGAGAGAAATATTTCGACCTGCAGCTCCGTTACCCCCTGGGCAGCCGCGATTCGGTCGAGACCATAGGCCGCATCCTGGTCCGGACGCCGGCCGGCGCCAGGACTCCTCTCAGCCAGCTGGCGGATATCCGCATGTCCGAGGGTCCCGTGCAAATAAGCCGGGAATCTGGCGGGCGGCGGATCGGTGTCGAATGCAACATCAGCGGCCGGGACCTGGGCGGGTTCGTTGCCGAGGCCAGACGCTCGATCGGTCAAAGCGTCCGCCTGCCGGAGGGCTATTTTCTGACCTGGGGAGGACAGTTCGAGAACCAGCAGAGAGCCATGCGCCGGCTGGCCGTCATCCTGCCGGCGACGATCGGGTTCATCCTGCTCCTGCTCTATCTGACATTCGGCTCGCTGCGGCTGTCGCTCCTGGTCTTGATGAACCTCCCTTTCGCGCTGATCGGAGGAGTGGCATCCCTATACCTATCCGGATTATACCTTTCTGTTCCGGCGTCGGTCGGCTTCATTGCTCTTTTCGGGATCGCCGTCCTCAACGGGATTGTCCTGCTGTCCTATATCACCCAGCTTCGCGAAGAGGGGAGGCCGCTCCAGGAAGCGATCGTCCAGGGCTGCGCCAACCGGCTCCGGCCCGTATTGATGACGGCTACGATCACCATCTTCAGTCTTACTCCGCTTCTGTTCGCCCAGGGTCCGGGGTCGGAGATCCAGCGGCCGCTGGCCGTCGTCGTCGTCGGCGGCCTCGTCACCTCAACGCTCATGACTCTTCTCGTCCTCCCGGCGCTGCTCGGGTTTTTCAGCCCCAAAGAACGGGAAGGAGGATCAAGCCCAAAGGCCAGGCCGCAGGACTAATCCGGAGATCCGGGGGATGCTCCGTCCTGGATCCTGCCGTCATTGAGCTCGATAGAACGGCCGGCGAGCTTGGCAAGCGCCAGGTTATGGGTGACGAGAAGTACGGTCAGCCCTTCTTTTTTGTTCAGCTGCGTGAGCACCTCACCGATCTCCTGGCTCCGCTTGCTGTCCAGGTTCCCGGTCGGCTCGTCGGCCAGAAGGATGTCCGGGCTGTTCACGAGCGCCCGGGCGATAGCCACCCGCTGCATCTCGCCCCCCGATAACTGCCCCGGCAGATGATTTAGCCGTTTTTCCAGGCCCAGCGAGCGCAGGATCTCCAGCGGGTCTTTGGCCGCCCCCTCCTTTTTAAAAAAGGTGAAGGGCAGGATGACGTTTTCAAGGACGGTGAGGGTCGGCAGCAGATAGAATTTCTGGAAGATGTAGCCGAAGACCGAGCGCCGGATCCTGGTTAACTCACTCTCGGACAGCTTCCGGTTTTCCGTGAAGATCGTCCGGCCGCCCAGAATAAGGCTGCCCGCGGTGGCATTGTCCAGGCAACCCAGAATATTGATCAATGTCGTCTTCCCCGACCCGGACGGGCCTACGAAGGAGACGAATTCGCCCCGGCGGATCTGCAGGGAGATGCCGTCCAGCGCCGGGATGTCCTCACTGCCCCGCTTGTATATCTTGGTGATCCCCGTTGCTTCGAGCGCCCATTCTTGGCTGTTCATCTTATTCTCCTTCACTGCGGATGGACTCGAGCGGCCTGACCCGGGCAGCGCGCCAGGCCGGATAAAGTCCGCTGAGGATCCCGATCCCGAGGACCATGGCCATTGTCAGAAGACCCAAGCCTGAGCTGATCACGACCAGGCTTCCGGTCGGCGTGTAGGGGAGGAGGCTCCGGATCAGCGTCTCCGTAATCTTGGAGAGGACGAAAGAGAAGCCGATCCCCAGGCATCCGCCCAGCAGACAGAGGATGATCGTCTCCACCCAGATGAGCTTGAAGATGTCCCAGGGCATGGCGCCGATGCTCTTGATTATGCCGATCTCCTGGAACCTTTCGAAAACCGACATCAGGATCGTGTTCACGACACCCAGCATGGCGATGAGGATGGCGATAAGGGCGATCGAGAAGACCATCATCTTGGCCGTTGAAATGAGGCTCATGATCGTCTCCTTCACCTGGGCTAGGGAGACGACCTGGACATCGGGCAGGTCGTAGAGCTTCTGCTCGACCAGGCTGATGTTGGCGTCTTTCTTGATCTTGACGCCGATGGCCGTCAGCTTCCCTTCCTGTTCGAAGATCTTCTGGACGGTCCGGAGGGGGACGAAGATCGTCCCGTCGTCCTGGGTACCCGTGCGACTGAGCACGCCGGCGACCGTGAGCTCGACGTTCTTCTCCGGGACGAGAAGTTTGTCGCCGACTTCCCTCTGTTCGAGCTCGGCGGCTTCGTAGCCGATCACGGCCTCAAAGGCACCCGGGTCGCTGAACCAGGCTCCCTGCTGGAACTTCAAGTAGGACTTCATTTGAGGATAGGTGGCCGGGTCCACTCCCAGAAAAGCGGCGATCCCGCCGCTTTCTCCTTTGTTGGGGTCGAAGATCGCCGCCATAAGCATGGGCGTTATCTTCTCGACCTCGGGATGCTTGAGGACGTCGTCCGCGATGGACTCGTTCATATACCGAAGCCCGGTCCCGCCCTTGAGCATGAGGGTGGCGGCCTCGTATGGGCATCCCTTGGCCGTCACCAGCACCTGGAAGCCCATGTTGTCGATGTCCCGGTTGAGGGCGCGTTCATAACCGCGGTTGAACCCGAAGAGCGAGACCAGGACCCACGCCGAGAGGGCGATCCCGAGAAGGGTGAGCCCGCTCCTGACTTTCTTCCTCAGAAGGTTCTTATAGGCTACTTGGTAAATTCTCATGGATTTGTCCTTTCTCCGTATTTTCCCAGAAATATTCCAGGTGGCGGTTCCCGAGCAGGAACTCATCGACGAGGATGAGGTTCTTCTTGGCGGCCCGGAGCGCCGCCCGGAAGTCCGATTCGGCCTCGGCAGCCGGGTTCTGGATGCGGGCGATGCGGCTCTC
Source organism: uncultured Eubacteriales bacterium (assembly GCA_964353705.1). Lineage (GTDB taxonomy): Bacteria > Acidobacteriota > Aminicenantia > Aminicenantales > UBA8522 > UBA8522. The sequence goes on from CAYGXD010000008.1 coordinate 43,359, forward strand.
TCCCGTTGCTTGATGGCTGACCACATCGTAACCGTAGAAATCTTTCAGGCTGAGGCCGATAAACTGCTCCCCGAACTTGGCGTCGCGAAGGCTCCCGGCGTATTGTGAGGTGAGCTTCTGAAAGTAGAAGGCGCGGATGGTTCCCTCAAGGTCGAGGGCCAGAAAAACCTGGATGCCGCCGTACCGGCCTTTCTGATTGACGCCGTGAATATAGCCGATGAGCTCCTTGCCGCGAAAGACCTGGTACATCGTGTAGGGGACGTCCATGGTCTCGTATAGTCCTTGATACCGGTCGCCCAGCCGCGCCTCGACCTCCCGGAGCAGCGCAGCCCCGCCCTTCTGGGCGATCGATACGTAGAGGGTCTTATATCCAGTGGACTCGGGGAAAAGACGCTTGACATCCCGGTCGGGGTCGTTGAGGTCGCAGCCGACGGCCGCAAAAAGGGGAGAGATCATCATAGAGATCAGGATCCCGCAGAAAATGCTTTTCCAAAAAAATCGCAGCTGTTTCATTTCATTCGCCTCGCCGTCTAAAAAATTATCCTTTTATAATAGTAGATTTGGAAGACTACCCGGGAATCGTTTGCTTCCCGGCCATAAGTATACATAGCGCGCAAGGTCAGGTCGCCCGTAGCGATAAAAGAAAGCCCGGTCCCGAGCTGGAGCAAGTTCTTACCTTCTTCCCTCATGAATACCGGCTGGATTTCCCATTTCAACCTTTCCTCCTCGAGCAGGTTGACGCCCAGCCGCCAGAAAACCGCCCAGGCGTCCAGGCCGAATTTCCGGCCGGCCATCGCCTCGAACCTGTTTTCCAGGTTGTTCCGGACGTGGCTGATATCCACTCCCGCCATACGGAAGGGCAGCGGGTCCGACGAAATGACGTTGTAGCCCATCGTCTCCCAGGCTTCCCCATAGGCCGCGGAAAGGCCGAGGCTCCAGTTGTCACGACTCAGGACGCCGAGTGAGAGCCGCCCCGAGAATAGATAATTGTCGGCGAACCGGAGGGGCATGCCCGATCCCGTGGTCAGGGAAATGCCCCAGCTTCCCGCTGAGAAGTCGCGACCCACCCCTGCCCCCCAATCCCGGTCATAACCGTATCCGTACATCACCAGGGTCGGCAGGATCTGGGAGTGGATGTCAAACGCCGAAGACAGCCCGAAGGCCGGGCGGTCGTGGCCGACCCAGAAGTCAACCCCCGGGAACTTGAACTTGAGGTAGGCATTGTAGAGCTGAGGCTCGAGCTTCTCCCCGTCGGCGTTCCAAGCCAGCCTGGCCTGGACGGCCAGGACGGCGAAATCTCCCGTCTCCCTGGAGAAACGCTGCACATAATCGAAGCCGAGGCCCGGCTTCTGCATCACGTCGTCCTGATGCAGGGAATAAGCGATCCACTTGTCCAGGGAGCTGGAATAACCGATGACGCCCTGGGCTTCGAGATAAAGTAGGGATGTCTGGGCGGTGCCCGTCCCGACCGCCAGGATCGTCAGGACAAAGGGGAGAGAAACCCTTCTAAACATCAAACCGGAAGGCGCCGCGGAAGACGGCGATGTCCCCGCGCTTGAACGTCAGCTTGACCTCCCACTCGCCTGGCATGACGACGTTGACGGGAAGAAGATAATCGCCCTTTTTATTGAGCTTGAACTCCTGCTCGCCGGAATCATGGCCCCCGGCCATCGAGGGCATGTCCGAACGGCCGAGAACGGTGAAGGCCGTCGTCTGGTCCCCTTCCTGATCGATAACCCTGATCCGGAGGATGGCCGTCCCCATCTTGGGCTTTTCTGTGAACTCGTAGGTGAAATAAAATTGCTCGTCGATCCGGCACTTCTTCCCGAACCCCGGAAGCTCGGGGTATTCCGGGGCTTCGACCTGCTGGAGTGCCGGCCCGTTCATCATCCCGACCGGTTGGGAATGGACCGGTACGGCCGGGCCCAGAATTATCATGGTCAGGCCGACGGCGACGAATGGCCAGCTATTAATCAGCCACATAGTTCCCTCCCGGATCGTGCTTTTGGCTAATCCTTATTATTTCGATAGGCCAACTGTATATTATACCGCATTCCCCGGCGTCCGACAAATCCCCCTCGCCCTGCAAACGGGCGTGGTTTTTCAGTACAGAGGGAATTCCGATATAATGGGAAACTGCCGGACAAGTAGAGAGGACGAAGGAGAAGGTCCATCCGCGCGCTAGTGACGACGGCCGCCTGTTTCGGCCTGCTGGGCCTGCGGCTTTATCTGGAACGGAGGTCCCTGCTGCGGAACGCCGGGAGCATCCCGGTCCGCGTGGCCGTCACGGGGACAAGAGGGAAATCGACGGTCACCCGGATGATCGCCGCCGCGCTCAGGGAGGCCGGGTTCTCCGTGCTGGCCAAAACGACCGGATCAAAGGCCGTCCTCATCCTTCCCGATGGCCGGGAGGAGGAGATCATTAGGCGTGGCTGCCCCACGATCCTGGAGCAAAAAAAGTTCATCAGGAAAGCCGCCAGCCTCGGCGTCGGGGCGGTGGTGACTGAGATGATGAGCATCCAACCCGAGTGTCTGACCGTCGAGTCCGGCCGCCTCCTCAACCCTCTGTATCTTGTTATTACCAACGTGCGGTTGGACCACCGGGAGGAGATGGGGCGGACAAAGCCGGAGATCGCCCGGAGCCTGGCCTCGGCTATCCGGTCTGGGATGATTGTTTTTCTGCCGGACGACGAACGTTTTCCTGAATTCGAACGGGCGGCCAAGCGGGTGGGCGCGAAGGTCATCTCCGTGGAACATCCGGAGGATGGCTGCCTATTTGATCAGAACAGGCGCCTGGCCGGGGCTGTGGCCTCCTATCTCGGCGTCTCCGAAGCCGCAGCCCTTCGGGGCATCTCCACCGCAGCACCCGATTTCGGGAGCCTCAGGGCTTGGGAAGCCGAACTCGGCGTCTCCCGGCGGACCTGGACCCTGGTGAGCGCCTTTGCGGCCAATGACCCGGAGTCAAGCCGGATGATACTCGCTCATCTTCAAAAAAGGCGCATCGCGGACGGCCGGCCGCTTATCGGAATCCTTAACTTCCGCGCCGACCGCGGCGACCGGACACGGCAATGGCTGGACGCCCACCGGGAGGGCTTTTTCTCCGGGTTCCGGAGCCTCTACGTGGCCGGAGCCCATGTCCAGTCCCTGAGGGTCCGGCGAAAGACTGGCCGGCCTCCGTTCCTGACACCCATCCCGGACCGTTCCCCAGCGGCCATCATGGAGAAGATCGCCTCGGCGGAGGATGGTGAGGGCGTGCTCGTCGGCCTGGGAAATATCGGCGGGATTGGAGAGACCCTAATCGGATACTGGCAGAAAATCGGGAGGCCTTATGCCCTTTGAGACCATCTTTATCGGCCTTGCCGTCGCCCTTCTCTACATCGAAGCCACGGGGATCTATCCCGGGGGCATCATCGTGCCCGCCTTCCTCGCCGTTACTCTCGACCAGCCGCTCCGGGCGGCCGCGACGGTCGGCGTCGCCTGCCTGAGCCTCCTGCTTTACAAATTGCTATCGCGGTATTTTATCCTGTTCGGCAGGAGGCGGTTCGTCATCCTTCTCTTCCTCGGCGGGCTGCTTTCTCAGCTTTTCGCTTTGGCCGTGCCGAAGCTCCTGGCCGGTCCTGTCGAACTCCGGGTGATCGGGTTCATCATTCCCGGGCTTCTGGCGAGCAACCTGGAGCGGCAGAAGTTGCTGCCGACGCTCGCTTCCTTGGCCACGGTGACAGCCATCACCTATTTTCTGGCCGGGCTCATCCGGATGGTGTTCTGAAGTTGAGACTATGAGCTTGAAGTATCGAGATTTCGCAATCTGCGCGCTCGGGTTTTCCAGCGTCATCTTCTTAGCCGCCGCCTTGGTCTTCCTGGCGAGGCCGCTCGAAATCAGGGACGAGATGCTCGCCGCCTCTCTCCGGATGGAGAAGGCTGTCGAGGCTGTCCGGGAATGCCGGGAGAGCCAAGGGATCGGCATCGATCCGGTCAGGGACATCAACCGCACCGGGCTCATCGGTCTGGAGACCTCTCGGATCACAACCTCTCTGGGAAACCTGGAAGCTAAGCGGACGACGGTCGACCCAAATTTTGCCGGGCTCATCACGCTGCTTCTCCATCAGGCGGGCGTCCGCAAAGGAAGCACCGTGGCCATCGGGGCTTCCAGTTCTTTCCCAGCCTTGATCATCGCCTCGCTCTGCGCGGTCCAAGCCATGGAGGTCCGGGGACTCCTGATCTCGTCTTTGGGGGCCTCTCAATGGGGGGCCAATCAGCCGGATTTCAATTGGCTGGATATGCTGGGTTGTCTCAAGCGGTCAGGGCTTTTGACCGCTGAGCCCATAGCGCTCTCCCTGGGTGGGGACCAGGATATGGGCAAAGATATGAGCCCGGAAGGCCGGGCCCTGCTCGTTCGCTTGGGAAAAGAGACCGGACTTCCCTTTATTGAGGAGCCCGACCTCGAGAAGAACGTCCGGGAACGCTTCCGGCTGCTCGAGACGGCAGCCGGGGAGATGGGAATCCAGGCGTTCATAAATATCGGCGGGAGCTATGCCAACATGGGGACGGACTCGGAGATCCTGAAGGTCGGACCCGGGCTGGCGGCGTTTTCCTATACTCCGCCGCGCGAGCGGCGCGGTGTGATCTTCGAGATGGCCGCGCGCCGCATCCCGGTCATCCACCTGCTCTATGTCAAAGGGCTGTGCGACCGATTCGGACTTCCCTGGGATCCTTCGCCCCTGCCCGGATCCGGACAGGGAAACATCTTTGAAAAAAAGGAAGTGGGCTCACGGACCTTCCTGATCCTGGCGGGAGCCTATTTTCTTGTGATCGCCCTCGTTCTGGCAATCACCGCGAGATAATGATGCTGACAATACACTGATAGGACTCGAGCCTGTCCCGGTCCTGGCAGATCCCGCGCTCGATCGTGAGCCGGCCGAGCGGATAATCTTCCCACCGGTAAAGAGTCAGGTCGTTTCGCGAGCCTGTCAACGAGGCCAGTTCCTGGACGGCGGTCTTAATTTTCGGGAGGCCGAGATACTCCAGGATCCGGTTGACCGAGTGTATGTCTTTGATATGGAAATTTTGGGTCTTGTTGTCATAGTCCAGAGAAAGCTTCGGCCCCGGGCTTTCGAAATAGTAACGGATATAGTTGCCCCTGCCTGAAACGCCTTGCTCTTTGTGGTAAACATAGTCGGGCGCCTTCTCCGGGAAAAACTTGCCCTTGATCTGGGCGCTGATATCGGCCAACGTGAGGGTCTCGGTTTCGGTCTTCTGAAGATAATAGAATACACCCCCCAGCAGGAGGAAGATGATCGCGGTCCGGATAAGGTTTTCGAATTCGCGCTTCACCACCACCCGGATGATCGCGATAAGACAGAGACAAAGTAAGACGAGCACGATGTTCTTGAGGAGCGCAACTTGCATCTCGATCTCCTATCCCCTTGCGGGCATTATAGCAAAAAAGCGATGATCTCCCAAGGGCCGCCCGTTCTTCCCTTTCCTCCATCGAAGGCGTAGAATGGGGGACCCCAGGAGGAATCCATGCCCAAGCGCATTGTCCTTTATTTAGTCGCAGCCGTGGCCATTTCCGCCGTATCGGGTCAGACCCGGTTGCCGTCCGGCCCGGAGACGGTTTTGCCCCTGTCCGTACTCAGGGACATCATCAATGAAGTTTCGGGCGACCTGGCCTTCCAGAATGAGGTCTTGCTCGGCGGCGCCTACCGGAACAGGCTCCCTCAGGAGTACGGGAGTCAGTATTTTGAGACGGACTTCATCCTCAAAAAACTCAGGGAATACGGAATTGAGGACTCGGAAATCATCGACCTGCCGACTCGTTCAGAGAAGACCTGGGACGCTGAATCGGCCGAGCTCTGGGTCACCAAGCCGGAGCTCAATAAGATTGCCGACCTCAAGGAGGTGCCGGCGTCCCTGTGCTCAGGAAGCGTGACCACCGATACTACCGCCGGGCTCGTCTATGTCGGGCCCGGGGACCGGGAGGAGTTCTACCAAGGAAAGGACGTCACAGGCAAGATCGTCCTGGTCAACGGGGCGCCCGAAGTGGCCAGACGGCTGGCCGTGGAGAAATTCGGGGCCCTGGGCCTCATCGGCTATGACTCCAGCCATCCCGAGCACGATCCCGACCAGGTGGGGTGGGGCTCCATCCATATGTCTGAGAAGGAGAAGCCCACCTTCGCCTTCATGGTCTCGACCAGGCAGGGCCAAGACCTCCGGGATGCGCTCGAGCAGGGCGCGGCCATCGAGGTCCGCGCCGTGTGCCGGACCCAGCAGGTCCCCTATAAAGAGCAGATGGTCTCCGCCCTCCTTCCCGGCCGGGATTTCCCGGAGGAAGAGCTCGTCTTTACGGCCCATCTTTTTGAGGGTTTGACAATGCGGGGAGCCAACGACAATGACAGCGGTTGTGTGGCCATCCTGGAGACGGCCCGTTCTCTCAGGAAGCTCGTCAATGACGGTAAGATCCCGCCCCTCCGCCGGTCGGTCCGTTTCCTGTTTGTCCCCGAGATCAGCGGCACGGCCGCCTATATTCAGAAATTCCCCCGGACCGCCAAACGGTTCTTCGCCAACATCAACGAGGACATGGTCGGGGAGGCGCTGGCCCTGAACAAGTCTTTCTTCAACCTGGAGCGGACGCCCTATTCCCTTCCTTCCTACCTCAATGATGTCCTCGAATCGATCTTCAGATGGGTCGGGGCTACTCAAAATAAAGGCTTTGACTATGAGGGCGAAAGCCTGGAAATCGTTTCGCCGAACGGAACGCGGGATCCCTTCTACTTTTCGATAATCGGTTTCACGGGAGGCAGCGACCATATCGTCTTCAATGACGGCGGTGTGGGAGTGCCGGCCGTGATTTTCAACGCCTGGCCCGACATGTGGTACCACACGAACCGCGATACCCCGGACAAGTCCGACCCGACCCAGCTCAAGAGAGCCGTTTTCATCGGTGTCGCGGCGGCCGCCTTCCTGGCCAACGCCGGCCCGGTCGAGATCCAGAAGATGGCGGCCGAGACTTCGGGCCGGGCTGTCGGAAGGCTGGGCTTGGAGAAGATCCGGGCCGAGAAAATGATCCTCGACGCCGAGGCGAAAGATCTCCACTCGGCCTTTAAGGAAGGGTTGAACATCGTCAGTCAGGGGTTCGAACGGGAAAACAGAGCCCTGGCCTCGATCCGGTTTTTCATAAAGGGCGAGGCGGCGCTCGAGATCTTTCTCAGGGCTAAAATGGAGGCTGTCGAGGGAATCCGGCCTTTGTTTATCCGGGATGTGGATGAGATATACAGATTGCGCTGCTTGAAAGAGAACCTGAAGCCGCAAAAGCCCGCCTTGAACGATGGAGAAACCCGGCTGAGCAGGCTCGTCCCGGTGCGGACCGAGAAGATGCTCGGCTATTTCAACGCCTGGGAGTTCTATCAGAAGGTCAGGGAGATGAAGGTCCCGCCGAGCTACCGGATCGGGCGGGCCGATTTTGAGGTCCGAAATTTCATCGACGGACGGCGGAGCATCCTGGACATCCGCAACGCCGTTTCCGCCGAGCACGGCCCGATTCCCCTCGAGGGTGTCGAGAACTACATCCTCCTGCTGGAGAAAACCGGATTTGTGAAGATTGAGAAAAAATAATGGAAGGCACAGTTTCATGGCCTGCGGCACGTTCCTGCCGACACCCAAGAGCCTGCGCCTTCTTGAGAGGAAGGGAGAGATTAATGAGGAATCCACGAAGCAAATCGTATTTTACCCTGGCGACCTTGGTGTTTTTGGCCTGTCTATGCAGTTTAGCCTGGATTTTACCGGCCCCTAATGAGCAGCAGAAGCCGGAAGTGGTGTCTCTCTTGGGCAAGCCGCTTTATGCCGCGCCGGCCGAGGGCGAGGAACTGGCCAAGCTTCAGGCGGGCCTCGCCGATGCCCTCCGGGAGGTCGAGGCTGATCCGGGAAACGTCGAGACCATCATCGCCTACGGCCGCGCCTTGGCCGGGTTGTGGCGTTATCACGAAGCCATTGATGTCTATTCCAGGGGGATTGAAGCTCATCCCGGCGAAGCCATGCTCTACCGGCACCGGGGGCACCGCTACATCTCGATCCGGCAATTCGGGAAGGCGGCGGAGGACATGGCCAAGGCGGCCGCCCTCAATGATAAGGATTTTGACATCTGGTATCACCTGGGATTGGCCCATTATCTCCAGGGCGAATTCGACGCTGCGCGGGCCGCTTACGAGAGCTGCTTAAAGGTCGCGTCGGACGACGATTCCAGGATTGCTGTCTCCAACTGGCTCTATGCCACGCTGCGCCGTCTCGGACGGAAAGATGAAGCGGCTAAGGTCCTCGAGGGGATAAGCGCGGATATGAAGGTCGAAGAGAACACTTCTTACTTAAACCTCCTCCTTTTCTTCAAAGGACTTAAGACCGAAGACGAAATCCTCAGCTGGGCGGCGAATTCGGAGCTTGACGCCGCCACCGTCGCTTACGGAGCCGGCTGCTGGCACCTGTATTCCGGGAAAAAGGAGAAGGCCCGCGGCTTCTTCGAGAAGATTATGACCGGACGCTACTGGCCGGCCTTCGGTTTCATCGCCGCCGAGGCCGAGTTGGCCCGGATGAGATAGATTATTGTCTTAGTATCCGCCTGATCCCAGCGGCGACGTCCAGATCCCCGGCCGCGCTTTCCTGTGGGCCTATTGAAGACCGCCTGTCCAGCCCCGACCATTTACTAGATAATCTATAAAGCCTATAGGAATAGTATTGAAAAGCCGACGGCGTAGGTTCATAATGGGCCCCGATCTTCCTGCTTGGACAGGAGGTCGGAAAGAAAGGAGTCCCCGTGATGACGAACCGTTTGTCTCGAGTGATTGTCCTTGCCCTCTCCGTCTCGGTGGCGGTCCCCGGCCTGATCTTTGCGGCCGGCAGAACAGCCCGGGCAGCCCTTCCCCAAGCTGCGGCGGCGGCCAAGGGCTGGCAGGCCGATGCGGTCCTGACCAGCGTGTCCACGCTCACGGCCGGCGCTGACGGCACGGCCACCAGCTGGCTCTACTCTTACTATTCCGCAAAAGTAAAAAAATGGGTGATCGTGACAGCAGCCGGGGAGAAGCTGGATTCCCTGGAAGTCGAGCAAGGCTTGACCGGTCCGGTCAGCGGGGATTTCATTGACAGTGACAAAGCGATGCAGATCGCGCAGCAGAATGGACTGAAGGGGAACAGCCCTTCCTTGGGGCTCAACGTCTTCGGCTCGGGCAAGACGGCCTCGGTCGCCTGGGCCGTCAATGGCGGCTTCGAGAAGGGGGACATTTCGGTCATGCTCGACGCCAAGACTGGAAAATTTATCTCCCGCACGGTTGTCGATTATTGAGCCGGCCGCCGGTCGGCCTTTGGTTTTATCGCCGGCGAGGATGTTGAAATAGCGCACTTTGCTCCTGACGTTGCGGAGTTTCTTGAGATGGGTGATCTGCCGGTTGGCCTTGAGAGTGAAGCGGAAGTGAGCGGGGGTCTTCTCCAGCCAGCCGAGGAGAGTCTCCGGCTTGGGGAAACGGTGAAGGGCCTTTTTTGATTTTTTTGCCGGGTTTCCATAAGATTCTGTCTCTGGAGTCCCAGTTGAAAGAAGCCCCGGCCGGAAAAAAGGGTCCCCGGTTCGCCTTGCTGGGAACGATCACCCATGATGTGATCACCCAGGCGTCCGGCCGTGTCCTCTCGGGAGAAGGCGGCATCCTTTACCAGGCCGCGGGTTTGTGCGGTTTAGGCCGGGACGTCAGCCTCTACACCCATGTCGGCCGGGGCAGCTTTCTCCGGGTTGGGCCACTCTTGGAGAGCTGGCCGACCTGCCATTTTTCGAGGATCCGCGTCTTCGCCGGGCCGGGAAACAGCGTCTTCCTCCATTATCCCGAGAAGGGCGAACGTGTCGAGGTCCTGGAAGCCCACGTGCCGCCGCTGCGGCCGGAGAAATTGATCCAAGACCTGCCGTCCATAGACTTCCTCATCCTGGTCATCAATTCGGGCTTCGACATCTCCCTCCGTGACTGGCGGCGGATCGTCCGCCGGGCCGAATGCCCCATCTGGTTCGATGTCCACTCTCTGGCCTTGACGCTCGAACTGCACACGGCGCGCCGCTACCGGCCGCTTCCGGAATGGAAGGAGTGGGCGAAGGGGACGACCTATATTCAGGCGAATCTCAAGGAGGTCGCCTCGATGCTCGGCGAGCCGGAGCGGACGCCCTCTCCTGATCGTCTGAGCCGTTTCGGGGAGCAGGCTTTCGAACTGGGCATCCAAGCCGTCTTCATCACGCTCGGCGCGGAGGGAGTGCTGGTGCTTCTGCCCGGCCGGACAAAGAAGGTCGGTTCGGCGAAGGCCGGAAAGGTCGTTGACACCACGGGGTGCGGCGACATTTTCTGCTCGGGCGCCGCCGCCCTATTGGCTTCGGGCGCCGATCCCGTCGAGGCGGCCGCCTTCGGGTCCGAGCTCGCCTCGGAGGCGGCCGGAGTCTCAGGGATCGAGGCGACCTACACCTTGGTCCGGAATCGTCCTTATTACGCCTGAGCTCTTTTACAGGCGAGATATTTGTGCTAGAATAAAAAATACCACTCATGGCCGAATTTCTGAAGAATCATCATTTTTCAGACTTCCTCAAATCCCCGCAGGTCGTTTATGAGCTTCAGGCCAAGGAAAAAGTCCGGGCCATCGAAGAACTGCTGGACGTCCTTCTCAAGGAAAAGCTCATCAAGAACAAGAAGCTCATCCTGACCCGTCTCATCGACCGGGAGCAGCTGGAATCCACGGCCATCGGCGAGCACGTGGCCTTGCCCCATGCCCGTGTGGACTCGGGCGGCCAGATCGCCATCGCCGTGGGCCGGTCGGCAAAGGGCATCGACTTCGACTCCATCGACAAGAAAAAGGTCCACCTCATCATCCTGGTCGTCTGGAACCCCACCCTGCCGGGTCTGTTCAACCATCTCTTCGCCGGGCTGGCCCGGTTCCTGAGGAAGCCGGAATACCGGCAGCGGCTGTTCGAAGCCAAGAACAAGAGCGAACTCGTCAAGGCCCTTTCCGAGATCGAGCTGACCATGCCCCAGGAGGACCGGATCATCAGCCGGGCCGGCCTTCTGGCCAAGCTCCAGGAGATCGAGCTCCGCAAGAAGAAGGCGGGCAAAGACCAGCTCCGGGAACTGCGCAAGCACGGCGAGCTCATCCGGGAAGAGCTCGACGAATCCCTGCTCACGCGCTTCGATAAGCTCATGGAAAGATACGGGTTCGCCGTGGCCGAGGTCCTGGACGGCGCCTGTCAGGGCTGCAACATGAGGATCGCCACCAAGATGAACTCGGCGATCGAGGGCAGCAACGATATCTATATCTGCGAGAACTGCGGAAAGTTCCTCGTCTCCCCGCGCAAGAAAAAGAAGTAGTTAGTTAATAATTTCCCTCGCCAGGTTGGCCGGATTCATCAGCTTGTAGACGGGATACGTTTGAAGCTCGCGGCTCCACTGGGGAACGAGGTAGCGGTCGAAGAAATTCCAGACCAGGAGGCCGTCGTCGCTCTCCGGCTCAAGCAGATAGGCGGCCAGTCCCCCCAGCGGCTGGGCGGTCGGGATGATGAACGTACCGGCCGGGAACATTTTGGTCTCAACCACGTATTCTCCCTTGACCTGGTTCAGATGATGCCCCTGGTAGGCTCTCTCCTCCGATTTGAGCTCCTTGACCCGGAAGGCTTCGACCTCGAGTGTCGCCGCCTCAGTCAGTTTTTCCACGAGCAGGCCGTGCTGCCGGAGCTTGGCGAGGACCTCTGAGTCCGGAACACCGAGAACGTAGGCGTACGGGAACCGCACGCTTCTTTTGCCGATCCAATCGGAGTAATAAGGGACGGTTTGGACATTGACTTTGTCGGTGGCGCGGATCTCCGGCCGCTGTCCTTCACCCCGGGGAATGACCTCGGTCTCATAAGCATGGACGGTGAGCGGGTTCTGGAGCGGCAGGAGGTCATATTCGACGAAGAATGTCGCTTGATCGGACGGCCGGGTGCCTTTGAGGACGGCTTTTTGATCGGCTTCGGTGACGAGCTTCTCGATCTCCTCGACATGGGCGGCGCTGTAGTCCAGTATCGCCCGCAGGAAGTTGTAGTTGCCCATGACCCGCGCTTTGAAGTCGGCATAGACATAGTTTTCATCGAGGATGGAAAGGCGGTTGCGCAGGCCGATGTAGTTCGTGACATAACGGGGCTGTGGCTCAAATGTTTCCCAGC
>CAYGXD010000009.1:0-54476 GCA_964353705.1 uncultured Eubacteriales bacterium
CGTTTTCTCCCGGCGCGGAAAACGGGCTCGATTCGTCGTTCGCTCTTCTCTCCCTCCGGTCGAGAAACCATGCCCGCTCACTCCTCATACGGGTTTCTCTTCCACTGCCCTTCGCCTTGGTCAAGTGGAAGAAAATAGGCCCGCTTCACTGCGGAGGGCTTTCTGATGGACTCCCCCTGGTCTTCCCTATTAAATGTTTCCTTGACAGCGATGTCGTAAATTGGGAAATATAGGGAGGTTTATGCAGGAGATGAAGAACTGAGAACCGCCGGACCATTTGGAGATGCCGTTGCCTCCCTCCGGCTGTTGCTCATCGTCGTTTCGATCCCCCTGGCAACCCCGCATGTCTGGGCGCAGAACCCCGGGGTCCTGCTCGGCTTTATCAATGCTCCGGACGGCAATCCGATAGCCGACGCCCGGGTCGAACTGACCTCGAACGACGGCTTGATCCGCTTGGCGGTCGGGTCCGCCGCCGACGGTTCTTTCGCCCTCGGAGGAATCCCCCCGGGAAAGTACGGTCTCGTCGTCGAAGGCGAAGGATTCACACCGTCCTCATGCCGGGACATCGCCATGGAACCCGCGTGCGTACGAATGGTCCGGGTCACCTTGACGGCAAAGACGGCATCGCAGGGCCCCGGCCCCTCCCCGGTTTGGACCGACCTGACCGACGTATCCTCCCGAACGCATATCGATGACTTCCAGTACCAGGCAATGCCATCGGCCAACAACATCTGGTCGCTCATTGAAAACCAGGATTTCTCGGCCACGACCAACCGGATCGACGTCGGCGGCGTCTGGGCGAGCCTGCCGGCGCTCTGGAGTTCGCGCGGCAGCGTCTCTTGGACGCAGAGCTCCTATTTAATCAACGGGCTCGAGGCGACCGACCCCTACATCACCGGAACGCCCCTCTTCTATCCGGATCCCGAAGCCTTCAGGTTCGTCACCCACAGCAACGGCCGGCACCCCATCGCCTATCTCTCTCCGGGAGGGGCTCTCGATCTCGTTCCTAAAGAAGGGACAGCCGATTATCACGGTTCCGTGTCCGCCTATTTCACAACCGCTGCGATGACATCCGGATCGGTCCCGTCAAAGCTTGAGGACGAAGGGATTTATGAAAGAACGCGGCTGAATTCTTTGGAAAACTACAGCGCCCAGTTCTCCGGCCCCATCTTCCCCAAGAAACTCTTTGTTTTCATGTCCCTGTCACGCTTGAATCTCAATCGGGATGTCGCCGAGTTCGGTCCGGACGACAAAGGGACCGTGTCTTCGGCGTTGGTCAACCTGACCTATCAGCTCGGCCGGGGTTCTCTCCATGTCCTCTGGACCGGTCAGTCGATTCATCATCCTACCGCAGGAGCGGAGCGGGAGGTACCGTTTTCGGCCACACTCAACCGGGAAAATCTCTACAACGTCCTCCAGGTCATCTGGAGGACCGGGTTCCGGCCGAGCCACCACTTCGAGTTAGGGGCGGCCTTCAACCAGGGCCGGATCGACTCCCGGTTCCAGGACGGCGTCCTCGATCCCCACGGCCAAGAGGTGTTCCGGAAGATCCCTTCAGGAGCTGCGGTATCGGCCGGCCGGGACGATCGGACAACCGCCGTGCTGCAGGCAAAAGGGCAATCCATGTTCGGCCGCCCGTCGCGGCTCCTCCATTGTCTCGACTACGGATTATCCCTGCGCTATTCGGTCTCTTCGTCAGAGGAGAAGATCCTCGACAACATCCATCTCCATTATATAGAGGACGAGCCGTTCGAGATCGTCCGGTTCAACACTCCCGTGAACCACAGGGAAACGTCCTTCGACACCCATCTCTTCGTCGAAGATAAGCTAACCTTTCGGAACATGGCCTCACTCTCCTTAGGACTCCACCTGGTCTCGTCGCTCGGCCGGGCTCCGCGCATCGGCCAGCCTCCCGAGATCTCTCCGCCGTCCCGGCAGGAAGGGGGAAAAATCGATTGGCTCAATGCGGCCCCACGGTTGGGCTTCGCCCTTCCCTTGCTAAGGGATAAGTCCCTGACGTTCCGGGTATCGGCCGGCCGTTATTACTTCGAGCTTCCTCTCCAGTACCTGAGCTATGGGAATCCCCAGGCCCTCGGCGGCCTGGCTTATCCCTGGACGGACCGCAACCGCGATGGACGATACCAGCCGGGCGAGGAAGGAGAACTGTGGCGGCGGGAGGGGCCGTTTTACGCGGACATTGATCCCGGCGTCAAAAGGCCGTACACGGACGAATTCTCCGTTTCCATCACCAAGATCTTCGGCGGGGATATCTACCTTACGCTGGCCGGCTTTTATCGCGAGACACGCCATCTTGTCGAAACGCTCAACGTCGGCGTGCCGCTCACGGCGTACAGCCCCGTCCCCATCTACGACCCCGGAGATGACGCAGTCCCGGGGACACCCGACGATCTTTACCTTACGGTGTACGGCCAAGACAAGGAGACGCTGGGAAACGACCTGTTCCTGCTGACCAACCCGGACGCCGGGAGCCGGGTCAATCGCTACCGCGGGCTCGACCTGACGCTGGTTAAGAAATTCGGCAACTCGGTCCTTTTCTTCGCCGCCACCGCCACCGAGGCCATCGGGACGTCCAGCCCGGGAAATACCGAATTCGAGAATGACGATGGCATCATCGGGGCCCTATATGACAATCCCAACGCTTTTCTCTTTGCCAAGGGGCGTCTGCGCTTTGACCGGGCCTTCACGGCCCGGCTGGGGGTGAGCCTCCCCCTGCCCTTCGGTTTTCGCTTGGCCGGCCTGGCTAAGTACTATGATGGACAGCCGTTCAGCCGCAAAATCATCGTCACGGGACTCAACCAGGGGCCCTTCTATATCCAGGCGTTCTCGCGCGGCGTGGCCCGCTACGAGTTCAACATGACGGTCGACCTGCGGCTCGAAAAGATCATCCCCGTGGGACGCACCCGGGGCCGGATCTTCGTCGACGCTTACAACATCTTCAATTGGGCCCTCGCGACTCAGGAGAACGAATGGACGGGGCCGGAATTCACCCTACGCTACCCCACGGAGGTCCAGTCTCCCCGGGTCATCCGTTTCGGTGTCCGCTATGAGTTCTAAGAATTACAGAAAACCGATTTGGGGAATCGCCGTTCTGTTCTAAAAAGGAGGAGACATGCTTTCAGCCTGGGAAAAGATCTTGTTCTCGCTCGTCATTCTGGCCACCGTCAGCGCGTTTATCTACCCGGTTTATATCCGTCTGCGGATCCTCCGCCGGGGGAAGCCGGAGTTCCGGGCCGGGGACCTCTGGCGCCGCCTGGGAGATACCCTGACCAAGGTCTTTCTCCAGAAATGTACGCTTAAGGACGAGCGGATTTTCACCGGCTTCATGCATGTCTTCATCTTCTACGGCGCCCTGACCTTCGACACGATGACGGTCAACCACACGCTGGAGGGATATTTCGACAAGTTCTACCTTTTCGGAGGAGGCGGCTTGGGACTCCTCTTCTCTCTCGCCGTCGACGTGTTTGCAGTGCTCATCCTCCTCGGTGTCGCCTTTTTCATCGTCCGGCGTTACCTCATCCGACCAAAAGCCTACCGGACGACACTCCTCGACTCCGGCCTCATCTACGTCCTGCTGATCACCGTCACCCTGAGCTATCTCTATTTCGAGGCTTTTGCCATCGCCTCCCACCCGGAGAGCGTCCGCTGGTCAATCCTGGGGAAAACCCTGGCCGCGGGGCTCGCCGGCTTGCCGGAGGGCACGCTGGCGCTTCACCTCAAAATCTCCTGGTGGCTCCACATCCTGATCGTCTTCGGGTTCATCGCCTATGTCCCCCACTCCAAGTACTTTCACATGTTCACCGGACCGGTGAACGTCTTCTTCCGGCGGCCGGGCTCGAGCCGCGAGATTCAGCCGCTGGACATCGAAAAAGCCGAAGTCTTCGGCCTCGAAAAGGCGGCCGACCTCACCTGGAAGGATGGCCTCGACGCTTTTGCCTGCATGGAATGCGGCCGCTGCCAGGACGTCTGCCCGGCCTTCGCCAGCGGCAAGCCTCTCTCGCCGAAGATGATCCTCTTCAACCTGGAGAAGCACCTGCTCAAACAGAGAAGAAAACTGATCAATAACAAGCGGGAGGAACTGCCTCCCCTCTTCCCCGATGTGCACACCGAAGGGGAGATCTGGACCTGCACCACCTGCGGCGCCTGCCAGCACGTCTGCCCGGTCGAGATCGAGCACATCCGCAAGATCGTCGGCGTCCGCCAAAGCGAGGTCCTGATGCAGAGCCGGTTTCCCCAGGAACTCGGCACTTTCTTCCGGAATATGGAAACGAACTCCAATCCTTGGGGGATCGGGTTCGCCAAGCGCGCCGACTGGGCGGCCGGGCTGGATATCCCGGTGATGGCGGAGCGTGGCTCGGCCGATACGCTGCTCTGGGTCGGCTGCGCCGGCTCCTACGATGAGGAAGGAACCCAGATCACCAAGGCGATGGTGACGATCCTGAAGAAGGCTGGTGTCGATTTCGCTATCCTGGGAACAGAAGAAAAATGCTGCGGCGATTCAGCCCGCCGGTTGGGGCAGGAGTACCTTTTCCAAACCCTGGCGGCCGAAAACGCCGGCCTCTTCCTCCAGTATCAAGTCAAGAAAATACTCACCTTCTGTCCGCATGGGTATAACACCTTTAAGCACGAATACCCCAAGCTCCGGGGGCAGCTGGCCGGCATCCCGGAAAAGGACCAGGCCCGGCTGGCCGAGATCGAGGTCATTCCGCACGTCGTCTTTCTGCGCGAGTTGATCAAGGCGGGGCGTTTGCCCCTCCGGGCAAGCGGGATGAACCGGTTGACCTACCATGATTCCTGCTATCTCGGACGGCACAATGGGCTCACCGCGGAGCCGCGGGAGATCATCGCTTCACTCGGACCCCGGAGTTTTGCCGAGCTCAAGAATAACCGGGAACACAGCTTCTGCTGCGGCGCGGGGGGTGGCTTGATGTGGACGGAAGAGAAGCTCGGCCAGCGCATCAACCACCTGCGGACGGACGAGGTCGTCGCCTCCGGAGCCGAGGTCGCGGCCACGTCCTGCCCCTTCTGCTTGAATATGCTGAAAGACGGCCTGAAAGACAAACAGAAAGCGGACGTCAAGGTCAAAGACCTCGCTCAGCTCGTCGCCGAGTCTCTTGGATAGATAGCTTCAGGCCAGAATTTCCCGGCAGGCCGCGATGGCCCGGTCGACGTCCTCGTCGTCGATATCCTTGTGAGTGACCATGCGGACGCCGCCGAAGGGCGCCAGTGCCAGAACGCGCCGCTTCTTTAGCTCCGCAAGAAAATCGCCGATCGTGACGCGAGGGTGGGACAAACCGAAGATGATGATGTTGGTTTCGACTTCAGAGGGATCGAGGCTGACGCCGGGAAGGCCGGCGATGGCCTGGGCCAGCTTTTTGGCCCGGGCATGATCGTCGCTGAGCCGGCCGGGCATCTCGGTCAGGGCGATGATTCCCGGAGCAGCCAATACTCCCACCTGCCTCAACCCGCCGCCGAGCGCTTTTCGGATTCTCCGGCCATACTCGATGAAATCACGCGGACCGACGAGCATCGACCCGACCGGCGCCGAGAGCCCCTTGGAGAGGCAGAACATCACCGAATCGGCTAACGCTGCGTAATCCTTCACCGGAACACCCGAGGCCGTGCTGGCATTGAAGATCCGTGCTCCGTCCATGTGAAGTCGGCACCCGTGCCGGTCGGCGACGGCGCGTAGCGCCTTCAGGTTTTCCAAAGGCAGCACGGCTCCGCTCCAATTATTGTGGGTGTTCTCGACACAGATCAGCGTTGTCTGCGGGGTGTGGACCGAAGCCAGACGAATGCCGACCTCGACCTCCTCCGGGTCCATGACTCCCCTGCGGGAAGCGATGGGCCTCGGAGTCACCCGGGAGATGAAGGTCATATGGGTGGATTCCATGTTGTAGATATGTGCCCGGGACTCGACGATCACCTCTTCGAGCTCGTGCGTCCAGGCCTTGACGGCCACAGAATTCCCCATCGTCCCCGAGGGGACGAATAAAGCGGCCTCCTTGCCCATCACCCCGGCGGCCAGATCCTCGAGCTTTTGGACGGTCGGGTCGTCGCCCAGGACATCGTCTCCAACCACGGCCTCGGCCATGGCCCGCCTCATCGCCGGGGTTGGACGCGTAACCGTATCGCTCCGGAAATCTGATATTTCGCTCATATTCTATTTCTCCTTCAAAATTTCCTCATAACCGACCCATTATAGTGAAATGCCCGGGGTCACTCAATAAACACTGCAGGCGTTCCGGGATAAGGCCGGACGCAACCCGCGCCGTGTTTACTTCGTTCTTATTATATGGTATTTTAGGGCCGAATTCCGAAACTTGGAGTGTACGAACGCCGCGGTGCCCATAATATGCCGGCTAGAAAAGCCTTTGCTTATGCCCAGTTTTTCCTTTTTCTCCTGATCCTCTTTCTCTCCTCCGCGGTGTTTTCGTCCCGGATCATCCAGAAAGGGGAAATCGTCTCGGTACCCGATATTTCGGGGAAAACCATCGCCGAGGCGGAAAGAGATCTCGCCCGCAAAAGGCTGACACTCCAGGAAAAGGGGGTCGAATTCAGCGACCGCCATGAACGCGGGAAGATCATATCCCAGGAACCTGCGGCCGGATCTAAAGTCCGGGTCAATCGTCCCGTCCGGGTCCTGGTCAGCGGCGGAAGCGAGCTCGTTGAGGTCCCGGCGCTCGTCGGGAGGAGCCTGGAGGCGGCCAGTAAAGAGCTCGGCGAGAGCGGTCTGCAAAGGGGGCTCATCTCCCAGATCCATACCGCCAAGTATGCGGCCGGCCGCATCATCGCGCAGGAACCTGCGCCGGGGGAGCAGAAGATCAAACGCACCACTCCCCTCAATTTTCTGGTCAGCCAAGGAGAGATCGAGCCGAGATTCCTGATGCCCGACCTCATCGGCCGCAAAGCCTCTCCCTGCCTGTCCCGGCTCAAAGAGATGGGCTTCAAGGTGGCCGACGTCCGCTACTCCTACTATCCGGGGCTTGACTCGGGCATCATCATCAAGCAATTCCCTCCCCACGGCTTCGGGATCGCCAAGAGGAGCCTGATCACCCTGGAGGTCAGCCGATGACGCGGCTCCCGATCGCCCCAGGAAACCGTCCATGAACGTGCTGGTGACGGGCGCGGCCGGGTTCATAGGGTCTCAGCTCAGCCTCCGGCTCCTCCGGGAAGGCGCTTATGTCATCGCCGTCGATTCCTTCACCGACTTTTATCCCCGCTGGATCAAGGAGCGCAATCTCTCTCCGCTCGTCGGCTCCCGGAATTTCGAATTCCTTCCGCAAGATCTTCTCGAAATCGACTTAGATGACCTCCTCGCCCGCGTCGATGTCGTCTATCATTTGGCCGCCCAAGCGGGCGTGCGTTCAAGCTGGGGAGAGAGTTTCTCCATCTACGTCCAGCACAATATCCAGAGCACACAAAGGTTGTTGGAGGCGGCCAAAGGCCGGCCTTTGAGCCGCTTGGTCTATGCTTCCTCGTCCTCGGTCTACGGCCTGACACCGACACTTCCAATGACCGAGACAAGCCTTCTCTACCCGCTCTCTCCGTACGGCGTCACCAAGCTGGCCGCCGAACAACTCTGTTTCCTCTATTTCCAGAATTATGCCGTTCCGACCGTCTCGCTCCGCTTTTTCACGGTCTACGGGCCGGGTCAAAGACCGGACATGGCTTTCCACAAGTTTTTCAAGGCCATAGCCGAGAGCCGGCCGATTGTCCTGTACGGAGATGGAGAGCAAACCAGGGACTTCACCTTTGTCGAGGATATCGTGGAGGCCTGCCTGTCCGCCTCGCGCCAAGGCCGGGTGGGAGAAGTCTATAACATCGGGGGGGGACACCGGGAACGCATGAACGACCTCCTGCCGGTCCTCGAGGAGACGTGCGGGAAAAAAGTCGAAGTCAGGCGGGAAGACAAACAAAAAGGGGATGTCGCCCATACCCAGGCCGACATCGGGAAGGCGCAGCATGACCTCGGGTACTCCCCCCGGACAGTCCTAAGGGATGGGCTCCGGCAGGAGTGGGATTGGATCCGGACATTATATAAATCTTAGGATGCAATGAACCAAGGACGGAAGTGAAGGCCATGAAGAAAACCTGCCTGGTAATCATATTCTCCCTGATCGGCGGGCTGGGTGCCTGGAGCTGCAAACAAAAACCGCTGCAGATCGCCCCCGAGATCGCGGCTTCAGACGAAGCCCTGTACAAGGCCGGCCAGGAGATTATGAAAAAAGATGCCGAGAAGGCGCGTCTCTATTTTCGTCAGGTGATCGATTCCTTTCCCAAGAGCTTCTATGCTCAGCGGGCCAAACTGGCGATCGCCGACTCGTATTTTGAAAAGGGCGATGAGAGCAGCATGATCCTGGCCGCGTCCGAATACCGGGAGTTCATTCAGTTGTACCCCTACAGTCCATCGGCCTCCTATGCGCAATACCGGATCGGCCTGACCTTTTTCAAAAAGATTCTCAAGCCGGGCCGCGACCAGGCCAAAACCACTCAGGCCCTGGCCGAGTTCAAAAAGGTCATCACCAATTTCCCACTGAGCGAAGAGGCCAAGCTCGCCCAGGGGCAACTCACCGAGTGCGAGGAGCGCCTGGCCCAGCATACCTTCCTCATCGGCGAACATTACTACAAAGTTTCGGCCTACAGGGCCTCGTCGGCTCGGCTGTCCGAGATCCTGACAGACTACCCGAGCTACTCCAAGATGGACGAGGTTTATTTCTTGCTGGCGGATTCCTATTATAAGGGCAGGAAGGTCGAAGAAAGCATCCCCTATTTCACCAAGCTCGTCACCGATTTCCCGGAGAGCAAGTACGCCAAGAAGGCCCAGGAGCGGTTGGCCGAAATTAATAAAGCCCCCGCCAAGAAGGCCCAGTAAGGGAGGTTCAATGAAAAACCGTCTGATCCTATGCTGCGCTATCATCTCCGTCGTCCTCATGGCGGCCGCCTCACCGGCTTTCAGCCAGGCCAGTTCCGGCTCCGCGAGCTCGGGCTTCAGAGCGGGATTCAGCCTGGGATATCTCTCCAGGACCCTCGACTTTAACGAGGAGGACGCGGACACCGCTCCCAAGATGATGTCTCTTCTGGCCAGCCTCGTCCTCAGATATGATTTTCAGCCCGGCTTCTCCTTGGCCGTCCATTTGGGCTATGGATCATCGACTTTCGACAGCCTGGTTTTCCGCCGCCTCCCCTTCTCCGTCGACTTCAGTTCCGAGGCGGGCGCCATAGGCGGTATCCTTGTCGGGACCGAGATCGAGAAGTCGGTCGTCGGAGAAGGCACCTTCGGACTGGGAATCCTCGGCCAGTTCTTCGCTTCCCTGGGAATCAATAAAGAGTGGGATCTTCCCGGGTTGGCAGCTAAGGGATCAGTTGAGGGAAAGCCGGTCTGGATGAAAGCCTCCGTGGGACCGGTTTTATCTTACCGGGGCTGGGCAGGCATCACTCCCTTCCTTTATCCCCGCTTCGATTACCTGTGGGGGACATTCGAGCTCGATCAGACCGTCCAGGAACTCAAGGCAAGCGAGAAGAAAGATATCAAGAGCAAGAGCCAGTTCGGCCTCGGCCTGGGAGCCGACTTCGAGCCTTCCACCTCGCTGCGATTTCGTGCCGAGGCCTCGCTCCATCCCTACCAGGGCGGCACCGACTATTCGTTCATTCTCCAGACGATCTTCATGTTTTGACCGATGCGGAGGTACCGATGACAACATTAAAGAAAAAAATCCTGGTGGGGGCCGCTTTTCCGCTCGTCCTGTTCGCCTCTGGTTATTGCCTTCAAAAGGTCAGGGCGGAGAAGACCAAGGAGGGCGCAGCCCAGCCGGCCCGCCCATCCAGCCGCCGAACCATCGGCTCGCTCAACGGCGGCCTCCCTTTCCGGATGGAAGGCCCTCGCTATGCTCCCGATCAAGTCCTTGTCAGGTTTAAGCCGAACGTCGGCACGCAGTTTGTCAATGCCACCCTGGCCGAGTACGATACCAAGGAAATAAAAAGGATTTCCCATCTCAACCTCTACCAGGTCCGAATTCCCGACTGGGCGTCTGTTGAAGAAATGGCTTACAGCATGAGCCAGAATCCCGATGTCCTGTATGCCGGGCCCAACTACATCGCCCGGATCACGGTCACCCCAAACGACCCGTTTTTCCGTTATCAATACGCCCTCAACAACACGGGGCAGGCGATCGGAGCCCCGGGAAGCCCCAGCGGCAAAGCCAAGGCCGATATCAAGGCTACGGCCGGCTGGGAGGAAACTAAGGGAGCTGCGGATATAGTCATCGCCATCATCGATTCCGGGATTGATTTTGACCATCCTGACATCAAAAACAAGGTCGTTTCCCGCGGCCGCGATTTCGCCAATGACGACTGGGACGCCGTCGACGACAACGGCCACGGGACTTATGTGGCCGGAATAGCCGCCGCCGACACCAATAACGAAGAAGGCATAGCCGGAGTCGCCTGGAACTGCCGGATTCTCCCCGTTAAAGTCACCGATTCAGAGGGTTCCGCTTGGTACGACGACCTCATCGACGGAATCCTCTGGGCGGCGGACAACGGCGCCCAAGTTATCAACCTCAGCCTGGGGGGGGACGCAGCCGACGATTCCCTGAAAGATGCTCTCAGGTACGCCCATGAGAAGGGGGTCGTGATCTCGGCCTCGGCCGGGAACGATAACACCGCCGTTTTCTATCCGGCCGCTTACGATGCCTATTGTCTCGCCGTGGCGGCGACCGACTATGACGATATCCGGACCTCCTATTCCTGTTTCGGCCCTGAAGTCGATGTGGCCGCCCCCGGAGAATCGGTTCTCAGCCTTGTGCCGACCTGGTACTGGGGTCCGGATTATCTCCCCTATGCCTACGGCTATGGCACATCCGCCTCCGCGCCGCATGTCGCCGGCTTGGCCGCACTGCTCAAAGGGCTCAAGCCGTGGCTCACGGCGAGCGAGATCATGGAGGTCATCCGGTTCTCCTCGGACGACGTGAATTCCGGAGAGCATTCCGGGAAGGATGATTATATCGGTTATGGGCGCATCAACATGGAGCAGGCCCTCGTTCCGATCAAGCTCTCAAAGTAACCGGGGATGCTCGGCTCTCTCCGCATAAAAAATCTGGCCACTATAGAAGACCTGGAAATCCATTTTCAAGCGGGCTTCACCATTCTCACCGGAGAGACCGGCGCCGGAAAATCCATCATCATCGATGGGATCAAGCTGGTCCTGGGAGACAAAGCCACCGCTGACCTGATCCGGACGGGAAAGACGGAGGCAACGATCGAGGCCGTTTTTCGCCTACCCCAATTAAAAGGCGTTCCGCCGGAACTCGCTGCGGGCGAGGAGGGCGGAGTCTATATCCAGAGGCACATCACCCAGGAAGGGACCGGGAAAGCCTATCTCAACGGCATCCTGGTCCCGGCCAAGAAGCTCAAGGAGGCCGCCCCGTTCCTGGTGGATGTCTACGGCCAGAACGACCACATTTTTCTTCTCCAGATCGAGAACCATCTCCGCTACCTAGATGATTTCCTGGGTCTGGGAGATCTGAGAGAGGAGGTCGCCTGCCTGGCCCAGAATCTGCGCCGGCTGAGCCGGCGGAAGGAAGAACTCCAAGCCAAAAAAAGGGAGCGGGAGCAGCGCCTGGACTTTCTGCAATACCAGATCAAGGAGATCGAGGCTGCCGGACTGCAGGCGGGAGAATGGGAGGGGCTGCTGGCGGAAAGGAATATCCTCAAGAACTCCGAAAAGATCGCCCGACTCGTCGAAGCCGGCCTGAGCTGCGCCTACACCGAAGAAGGATCGGTCTCGGCCGGCCTTTCCAAGCTCATCGAGATCGTGCGCGAACTGGCCCGGTACGACCAGGCGTTCGAGGCGTATGAAGAATCGGTCGGCCAGTCCGCGATCACCGTGCGGGAGCTGTCCGACGCTCTGATCAAGATCAAGGACCGGCAGAGCCTCGGGCCGGAACGGCTAGAGGAGTTGGAGGCCCGGCTGAGCGCGATCGAGAAACTCAGACGCAAGTACGGCAATACAATCGAAGACATCCTCCGCCATCTGGCTGAATCCAAACAAGAGTCCGACGACCTCGCCCGGAGCGAGGAGACGCTGGCCGACATCGAGACGGAGATCGGCCGGGCCTTCTCGGGCTATAAAAACAAGGCCGAAAAGCTTTCCCGCCGGCGGCTCGACGGTTCCACCGGGCTCCAGAGCCAAGTGGAAAAAGAGATCGCTCTTCTGGGCATGCGCAAAGCCCGGTTCAAGATCAAGTTGGAGAGAACTCCGGCGGAGGCTCTCGCCCCGGAAACGGTCCGAGAGATGGGCATCGACGAAGTCGAGTTCCTGATCAGCCCCAATCCGGGAGAGGACTTGCGGCCTCTTCGTAAAGTGGCCTCTGGAGGAGAGCTATCCCGCATCATGCTGGCCCTCAAAACCATCGGCCAGGAAAAGGAACTCCTCAAGACGCTCATCTTCGACGAGATCGATTCCGGGATCGGAGGAAAAACGGCCGAATGCATCGCCTCGAAGCTCCGCGACCTGGCCCTTCGTCATCAGGTTATCTGTATCACCCATCTTCCCCAGATCGCCTCCTTCGCGCCGCACCACTACCGGATTGAAAAGAAGGTCACCCGCGACCGCACCTTCACCACGGTCCAGGAGCTCAATTTCGAGGAGAGGGTCGAGGAGATCTCCCGTCTCCTCTCCGGCAGCCGGACGACCGAGGCGTCGCTTCAGAATGCCAGAGAGATGCTCCACCTCAACCTCGAAGCGGATAAAACCAGGAGGAAGAATCCATGAGCCGAGTCCAGGATGCCGTTCAAACCTTCAAGCGGGGCTTCAGCTGCTCGCAGGCTGTTCTGGCCGCAGTCAGCGAGCCCCTCGGCTTGGACAGAGAAAAGGCCCTCAAGATCTCGCAGCCGTTTGGAGGCGGGATGGCCAGTATGGGCCTGACCTGCGGGGCCGTCACTGGAGCCATGCTCGCTATCGGCCTCAAGCATGGGAGGACGCGGCCGGAAGACGAGGAAGCCAAGCAAAAGACCTACCGATTGGTCCACGAATTCCTGCGGCGATTCCAGGACCGCCATGGCTCCATCGTCTGCCGCGAACTTATCGGCGTCGACCTCAGCGCGCCGGATGGGCATAAGCTGGGGGCGGAGCGCGGAGTCTTCGAAAACCTCTGCCCCGGGTTCGTCGCCGCCGCCGTGGAAATTTTGGAGGAGATTTTGTAGCCCCTCCGCACCGTTGTATAATTCTTACCATGATATCTCAAAAGCCGGTCCGCTTTTTTATCCGCACATTCGGCTGCCAGATGAACGAGAGCGATTCAGAGCGGATCTCCGGGATGCTCCTTAGGGCGGGCGGGGTCGGGGTGGATCGTCCCGAGGACGCGGACCTGGTCATCGTCAACACCTGCGCCGTCCGGGAGAAATCGGAGGAAAAGCTCTTCTCTTATCTCGGCCGATTGGCCGGGATCAAGAGGAACCGGGCCGTACGGATCGCCGTCGTCGGCTGTGTCGCCCAACTCAGGGGCTGGGAAATCCTTGAGAAAAGGGCAGCGGTCGACTATGTCTTAGGCCCGGACAATGCCGCCGCACTCGAGGCCCTGGTTCAAAGGGACGTCGCTCCGAGATTTGTCTCGACATCCTGGTCGGAGGAATGGCACGAGACATCGCCCGAACTCATCCGCCGCGACAGTCCGGTCAGCGGCTATGTGACGGCGATGGAGGGGTGCGATAACTTCTGCGCCTACTGCGTCGTCCCCTATACCCGCGGAAGAGAGAAGTACCGGCCGCTCGCTTCGATCCTCGACGAGGTCCGCGACCTGGGCCGGAAAGGCTACCTGGAAATCCAGCTCCTCGGGCAGAATGTCAACTCCTATAGAGACCCCTATTCCGGAAGGCCGTTTACCGACCTGCTTAGAGAGGTGGCCTCCCTAGAAGGCCCCGAGTGGATACGTTTCCTGACCTCCCATCCCAAGAATTTCCGGCCGGAGATCGCCGAGGCCATGGCCGGAATCCGCAAGGTCTGCCGCGAAATCCACCTCCCCCTTCAGTCCGGGTCGAGCGCCGTCCTGAAGAAAATGAAAAGGGAGTACACCAAAGAGGATTACCTGGACATCGTCTCCCGCCTCCGCAGCTTGATGCCGGGGATCAGCCTGAGCACGGACATTATCGTCGGCTTTCCCGGCGAGACCGACCAGGATTTCGAAGAGACGATAGAAGTCCTCCGGACGGTCCGTTTCAGCAGCCTCTTTTCCTTCCGCTATTCGCCCCGGCCTATGACAGCGGCTTCGAAATTGGAGGATTCGGTGCCTAAAGAGCTGAAACAGAGTCGGCTCATGGAAGTCCAGCGTCTCCAGAAGGCCATCCAGCTGGAGGACCACAGTCGACTGGTAGGAAAGACGATGAAAGTCCTCGGCCTGGGTCGGGGCCGGAAAACCCCGGATCTCTATTCGGGCCGGAACGAAGGCAACCAGGTCGTCAATTTCCGTTCCGATGAGGACCCGACCGGCCGGTTTGCCGAGGTCCGGATAACCGGTTTCGGCCCCTACAGCCTCCTGGGCGAAAAAGCGGCCTGATCCTTTCCCGCAACATTTTTGATTTTTTGGGGGATTTGTGCTATACAAACTCTCCCAAAACCCCGGAAAAGGGAAATTCCGCGGCGCAGAAACGTGCCATCTAAGGAGATGTGGAGATGTTAGGAGCTACCTCTTTCGAGACGATTGCCTTATGGGCGGTCCTGGTCATCGCCCTGCTCGGGCTTGCCTATGCCGTGTTCCTCCGGCGCCAGATCATGGCCGAAGACAAGGGCAGCCCCAAGATGATCGAGGTCTGGGAAGCGATCCGGCAGGGCGCCGACGCCTACCTCGGCCGGCAGCTCAGAACTATCCTGCCGCTTATCGTGATCCTGACCATCGCGCTATTTTTCAGCGTGTACATAGTGCCACCCTCGGCGGAAGCCTTGGAGCGGTTTCCGAGCCTGACTCCGGACCGTGTCAAACTGATCATCGGACTCGGCCGGGCCGCCGCGTTTATCCTGGGGGCCATATTCTCCCTAATGGTCGGCCAATTCGGGATGCGCATGGCCGTCCAAGGAAACGTCCGGGTGGCCGCAGCGTCCCGGACGAGCTTCGACAAGGCCCTGAAGATCGCCTATCGGGCCGGCACGATCACGGGCATGCTGACCGACGGCCTCGGACTCCTGGGGGGAACCGTCATCTTCATGGTCTTTCAGAAAGCGGCGCCGGACGCCCTCCTCGGGTTCGGGTTTGGGGGGACGCTTCTCGCCCTCTTCATGAGGGTGGGAGGCGGCATCTTTACCAAGGCGGCCGACGTCGGCGCCGACCTGGTGGGCAAGGTCGAGGCCGGCATCCCCGAGGATGACCCGCGCAACGCCGCCGTCGTGGCCGACCTCGTCGGCGACAATGTCGGCGACTGCGCCGGGATGGCCGCCGACATCTTCGAAAGCTACGAAGTGACCATCGTCTCCGGGTTGATCCTGGGGCTGGCCCTCGTCTCGATCACGGGCCAGATCAAGTGGATCATATTTCCCCTGCTGGTCCGCGGCATCGGGGTCTTGTCTTCGATTATAGGAACCTACCAGGTGCGCGGCAAGAAGGGCGAGAAAAAGGGCAACGCCATGGCCGGCATCAACCGCGGCTTTTATACCTCAGCGGCCATCTGCCTCATCTCCTTCGCGTTCTTAGCCCATTTTTATATGGACGAGTGGCGGGCTTTTCTTTCGGTCGGTGTAGGAATCCTCCTGGCCATCGCCATCGATGAACTGACCAAGTATTTCACCGACACCCACCACACTCCCGTCAAGGAAATCGCCCGGTCCTCCCGCACCGGTCCGGCCACCGTGATCCTGTCAGGACTCTCGGCGGGGATGGAATCCACCGTTTGGGCCATCCTGATTATTGCCGCAACAATCCTTTCGGCGCTGCTGATCTACTGGGGCCAGCCGGTTGCCTATGTCCTCTACGGTGTCGCCATGACCGGCATCGGCATGCTGACGCTGACGGGAAATAACGTGGCCATGGATTCGTTCGGCCCCATCTCCGACAATGCCAACGGAATCGGTGAGATGGCCGGTTTGGAGAAAGACGCCCGCCGGATCATGGCCGACCTGGACGCCGTTGGGAACACGACCAAGGCCATCACCAAGGGCGTGGCCATCGGCTCGGCGGTCATCGCGGCCGTCTCCCTCTTTGGCTCTTTCATGACCGACGTCACCAAGGTCCAGGCGCAGATGGGCATTCAACCGGCCGATCACCTGCTCACGACGGGCATCCGGGTGTCCATGCCCATGGTCCTCATCGGGATGCTGATCGGAGGCGCCGTCCCCTGGCTCTTCTCTTCCCTGACCATTAACGCCGTCTCTCGGGCGGCATCACTCATCGTCATGGAGGTCCGGCGGCAATTCAAGATCCCCGGCCTTATGGAAGGAAAAGTCAAACCGGACTACCGGCAGGCCGTGGGCATCTGCACGGTGGCGGCGCAGAAGGAGCTTGTCGGGCTGGCCCTGTTGGCTGTGCTCATGCCCCTGATCGTCGGCCTGACCCTCCAGGTCGAAGCCCTGGGCGGGTTCCTGGCGGGAGTCATCCTTTCCGGTCAGCTCCTGGCCGTTTTCATGGCCAATGCGGGGGGGGCCTGGGATAATGCCAAGAAGACGATTGAAGATGGCCTATATGGAGGCAAGGGCTCCGAGGCTCATAAGGCGGCAGTGGTCGGCGATACAGTGGGCGATCCGCTCAAGGACACATCCGGTCCGGCCCTCAACCCGATGATCAAGGTCATAAACCTCGTTTCGCTGCTCGCCGCCCCGATCATCATCCAGTACCGGAAGATGTCCCTGGGAGTGGTGCTCTTCGTGGCCGCCTCCCTAATTGTCGTTATCGTCGCCATCTGGTATTCCAAGCGTTCCGGCCTTAAGGAATTCCACCAGGTTGAAGAGAGCGTCTGCGACGTCCCGCAGAAAACGGAGTGAAATTGATATTCTCCCAGGTTTCAGATATAATCACGTCCTCTTAACCTGTCCTCACAGCGGTTGAGGCCAAGACGATGAAGATCAACGTGTGGAATACTATCCTCCAGCTCAGTAAGGAGCGCGGGGTAGAGCCCTCCATTATTATTAACGCTATAGAGGAATCGCTGCGGGTGGCCTCGGCTAAATATTTCAGCCACAACGAAAAGATCATTGTAGCCTTCCGGCCGGAGAAAGGCGAGCTGCGCGTATTCGCCGTCAAGCGGGTGGTTGAAATTCCGCGAGACCTGTCGGCGGAAATCTCTCTGGACGAAGCGAAGAAGGTTCGGCCTTCAGCCGCGATAAGTGAAAAAATAGAGATCGAGCTCCCGGCCGACACTTTGGGGCGAATCTCCGCCCAGGCCGCCAAGCAGGTCATTTTCCAGAAGGTCCGGGATGCCGAACAGGAAAAGGTTTACGTCGAGTTCGCCCCGCGTATCGGTGAGATCGTCGCCGGGACGGTTCGCCGCTTCGAGAACGGCAACATCATCCTTGAGGTCAACAAGACCGAGGCTCTGTTCATGGCGCGGGAGATGCTGCCCAACGAGGAATTCAGCCGCGGGGACATGGTCCGGGCCATGATTACCCAGGTCCAGAAAATAACCAAAGGCCCTCAAATCTTCGTCTCGCGAACCCATCCCCGTTTCCTGGCTAAACTGCTCGAGCTCGAAATCCCCGAGATCGCCAACGGCGACATCGAGATTAAGGACCTTGTCCGCCAGCCGGGAGAAAGGGCTAAGGTGGCCGTCCTTTCGAAGGAGCGCGATATCGATCCCGTCGGGGCCTGCATCGGAGTCAGGGGGAACCGGATCCTCAACATCAGCAAGGAGCTCCAGGGAGAAAAGATCGATGTCATTGCCTGGTCGCCCCATCCCCCGGCCTACGCCAAAGCCGCCCTCAGCCCGGCCCGCATCGAAAAGGTGCTCCTTCTCGATAAGACGGACAAGGCCATGCAGGCGATCGTCCCCAGAGACCAGCTCTCCCTGGCCATAGGCAAGAAAGGCATCAACGTCAAGCTGGCGTCGCGGCTGGTCGGCTGGAAGATCGAAATCAAGCAAGTGTGACCATGAAAAAAGAGACACCCAAACCCAAACCTGCGGTCAAGAAAAAGGCCAAAGCCGAAGAGGCCCCCAAAGCTCGGGCCAAGTACATATTCCGCGAAGGGATGTCTGTCCGGGAGGCGGCCGAAAGGACCGGGCTTAAGCCAAAGGAACTGATCGAGAAGATGTCCTCACAGGGCGCCCGCCTGGAGCTGAACGACCTCCTGGACGAGGCGGTCGCCGCGGCCATCGGCCGGTCGCTCGACGCCGATGTCGAGTTTCTAGGTTACGAGCAGGACCTGAGACGCCGGGCCGAAGCCGCGAAGGCCGAACTACTGGCCCGTCCTCCCGTCGTTACGATCATGGGGCACGTCGACCATGGAAAGACGACGCTGCTCGACGCTGTCCGCTCGTCCAACCTCGTCGACAAGGAATCGGGCGGCATCACTCAACATATCGGCGCCTACCGGGTCCTGTTCAACAACCGGGCCATAACCTTCGTCGACACGCCGGGCCACGAGGCCTTCACCCAGCTTCGGGCGCGGGGCGCGAAAGTCACGGACATCGTCATCCTTGTCGTCGCCGCCGACGACGGTGTCATGCCCCAGACAAGGGAAGCCATCAGCCACGCCAAGGCCGCCAACGTGCCGATCATCGTCGCCATCAACAAGATCGACAAGCCTGAAGCCAATATCGACCGCGTCAAACAGCAACTTTCCAAGGAGGGTCTGCTGGTCGAAGACTGGGGCGGCCAGACCATCAGCGTTGAGGTTTCGGCCAAGGAGAAAAAGAACCTGGCCGATCTTCTGGAGATGATCATCCTCCTGGCCGATGTCGTCGAGGTCAAAGCCAATCCCAGGGTCGAAGCCCAAGGAGTCGTCCTGGAAGCGCGCCTCAATCCCAAGAAGGGACCCATCGCCACCGTCATCATCCAGCACGGCGTACTCACAGGGGGAGCCGCCTTTGTCTCCGGGACGACCCACGGCAAGGTCCGCGCTCTGTTCGACGAACATGGGAAAACGCTGAAGAGGGCTGAACCGGGGATGCCCGTGGAGGTCCTCGGGTTTATCGATGTCCCCATGGCCGGGGATTTTTTCCAGGTCGTTCCCGACAGCGCGGCCGCCAAGAAGATAATCTCCTACCGCCTCTCCAAGGTTAAAAAGGAAGAGCCGGCTCGGCCTGAACGGGTCAGCCTGGACGAACTCTTCAAGAAGATTGAGCAGGGAGAAGCCAAAGAGCTCTCCCTGGTCATCCGGGCGGACGTTCAGGGGTCGGTGGAGGTGCTCCGTGACACCCTTCCTCCGTTGAGTTCTGATAAAATCAAGATCAAAATCCTCCATGAGGGTACGGGGAACATCACCGAATCGGATGTCCTCCTGGCCTCGGCATCGAACGCGGTCATCATCGGCTACAACGTCAAGCCGGGACCGAAGATCCTGGAGCTGGCCAAGCTGGAAAAGGTGGAGATCCGGAGCTACGATATCATTTACCGGCTGACTGAAGACATCAGCAAGGCGCTGGCCGGGATGCTCGAACCCGTAGAGAAGGAAGTCTACCACGGGCGAGCCGAGATCCGCAGGATCTTCCAGATCCCCAAGGTCGGTTCCATCGCCGGCAGCTACGTCCTGGACGGAAAGATCACCCGCAATTCCCTGGTCCGGGTGATGCGCGGCCAGCAGGTTGTCCAGGAAGGCCGGATCACTTCTCTCAAGCGGATCAAGGATAATGTTACAGAAGTGGCGAAGGGCTTGGAGTGCG
Source organism: uncultured Eubacteriales bacterium (assembly GCA_964353705.1). Classification (GTDB taxonomy): domain Bacteria; phylum Acidobacteriota; class Aminicenantia; order Aminicenantales; family UBA8522; genus UBA8522. The sequence continues at coordinate 19,819 of CAYGXD010000009.1, forward strand.
GGATCGGTCTCGATAAGACCAAGGACATCCAGGAAGGCGATATCATTGTCGCTTATGCCATAGAGAAAGCCAAAGCGCTTTAGCCGGAAGGTGCGCTCATGGTGATTGGCCTGCTCGCCCTCGAGATATTCCTACCCTATTCTCAATCTCTGAAAGATAAAAGAAGGGTCCTGAATACGCTCCGGGACAGGGTTCGCGGCCGCTTCAACGCCGCCTTCGCAGAGCTTGACTTTCAGGAAAAGTGGCAGCGGTCGAGAATCGGCATCGTCACACTGAACAGCCAGAAGGGATTGGTGGACCAGGTCCTTCAGAGGATCTGCCGCGACGTGGAGGACAACCTCGAGGGAGAGATCGTCCTCTCCGAATTTCACTATTTCTGAGAGCCGAAAAGAAGGAGAGAGCATGGACGGCGACCGGAGGCCGAGGCGGGTCGCTCATCTGATTCAGGAAGCCCTCAGCCGCGTCTTCCTGGAGGAGTTCCAGGGAGAAACCGGCTTGATCACCGTGACCCGGGTGGAGATGACCTCCGACCTCCTGACGGCGCATGTCTATTTGAGCCTCTACGGCCGACACGATGAAGAGGCGCTCTGGGAACGTCTGGAAAAAAGCCAGGGATACCTCCGTAAATCTATTGCCTCAGGGGTTAAGTTGAGATATAATCCGAGGCTTGTTTTCCATCGCGATCCGACTCCCGAGTTTGAGAGCCGAATTGACCGGCTGATTGAGCGCCTCAAAGATGAAGAGAAATGATCCGGTCCTCCTCATCCGCGAAAAAATCCTGTCCAGCCGGCGGATCGTCATCACCAGCCATCTGAGGCCGGACGGCGATTCCCTCTGTACAAGCCTGGCCCTGGCCGGCCTGATCGAGAGGCTGGGGAAACGGGCCCGCATCATCAACCACGATCCCACCCCTCTGCCCTTCAGCCAAATGCCGGAGGTCAAGAGGATCGCTATCGGACAGATCCCCCCGCACGGCTTCGACCTGGTCATCCTTCTCGAATGCGCCAATGTCGATCGCTCCGGGATGAAGCACCTGGAAGGCTACTTCAAGATCAGCATCGACCATCACTATTCAAACGATAACTACGCCGATATCAACTGGATCGATCCGGCCGCGGCGGCTGTCGGTGAGATGGCTTTCCTCCTGGCAGAGAAAATGGGTATCCCCCTTACGCCGGAGATCGCCGCTCATCTCTACTGCGCCATCGTCTCTGACACCGGATGCTTCCAGTTCTCCAACACCTCAGCCCGGGCTTTCGAGGTCTGCCACAGGCTGGTCCAGCATGGCGCCAATCCGATCGAGACAACGGAGTTTCTGTTCAACACCAACTCTCCCCAGAAAATCAAGCTCCTCGGGCAGGTCCTGTCGACTCTTCAGATCAATCCTCAGGGCAACATCGCCACGATCACGATGTTCAAAAAGCAGCTCCGAGCCCTCCATCTGAAAGAGATCGATACGGAGGATATCACCACCCTGGCCCGCTCCATCAAGGGCGTCGAAATGGTTCTCTTCTTCAAAGAAATGGCGAGAAACACCTTCCGGGTCAGCATCCGGTCCAAGGGGCAGACAAACGCGGCGGCCATCGCCGAGTGCTTCGACGGAGGCGGTCACGTCCATGCCGCCGGGTTTACGGTCGTCGGCCGGTACGGCAGTCTGGTCGAAGGTATCCCTCGAAAGATCGAGTCGCTCCTCCGGAACAAGGCCATCCCCCCGGGCAAGAGAAGCGTCCGTTTCGTCCCGGCGGATCGATGCCTGGACTGATCCTCGTCGATAAGCCCCGGGGGGCAACGTCGCATGATGTCGTCGCCCGAATCCGCAGGATTCTCGGCCAGCAGCGGGTCGGGCATTTCGGGACACTGGACCCTCTGGCCACCGGGTTGTTGCTGGTGGCCGTCGGCAGCGTCACTCGACTTTTCCCCTTTTATTCCCAGCATGATAAGGTCTACAGCGGGGAGATGCGGCTGGGCTTCTCAACGGACACGTACGACGCTCAGGGCCGGCCCGCCTCCGAGGAAAGTTCGAGCTTCCCCGAAAAGCCGACCCTCATCGAGGTCATGAAGAAATTCGTCGGCCGGCTCGATCAGGTTCCCCCTCCCTATTCGGCCAAGAAGCTGGAAGGAAAACCCCTGTACAAGTGGGCCCGCTCAAAAAGGACGATCATTCCAAAGGCCTGCCAGGTCATCGTCTATGCGTTCGACTTGAAAGACTATTCGCCTCCCCTGGTTAAGTTCGATGTCCACTGCGGTTCAGGAACGTATGTCCGCTCCCTGATCCACGACCTCGGCCAAGTCCTGGGTTGCGGAGCCCATCTGGCCGGTCTCCGGCGCACGGCTATCGGAAGGTACAGGATAGATAACGCCCTTTCCCTGGAAGAGATCGAGAGACTGGCAGGTGAGGGAAGCTGGGAACGTTTCTTGATTCCCTTGGAATCTCTGCTCCCGGAGAACCCTCAGGCCGTGCTCTCTGCCGCCGGGTGCCACCGTCTTCAAAAAGGGCGCTTCCTTCCTTTCGAGTTCGTCCTGAGGGTAATCCCGGCGGTCGCAGATTCGGCCCCAGCCGGGGAACCCTCTGAAGCCTATCGCCTTTTCAGTCCGGAGGGACGATTCCTTGCCCTGGCCGAGCCCCTCGAAGATGAAAAAGCGTTTCTTCCATTCCTCGTCCTCTAAATCCCCCGGCTGCATACGGGACGTTTTTCTTTATCCAAGGCGAGGGGCTGTTGGCGACAAACCCGTATGAGGAGTGAGCGGGCACGGTTTCTCGACCGAAGGGAGAGAAGAGCGAACGACGAATCGAGCCCGTTTTCCGCGCCGGGAGAAAACGGGCGCGGTTTGGAGCCAATTGCCCCGAGCCATTTCTTCAACCTTTCCTTGAATTTTGACTCAACCTGTTGTATTTTAGGGGGGTTATGCGGCTCAACAAGAACCAGGTCGAACATATGGCCTTCATCATCGTCAGGAACCTGGCCAAGGAAGGCAAGGTCATTCTGGAGGACCGCGGCCGAATCGTCGAAAGCATCAGCGGCCTGATTTCCGAAGATTTTCAGAAAGAGGACCAGCTCGACCAGGAGGTCCGGGAAATCCTGAGCAAGCACATGGAGAAGATCCGCAAGGAAAATATCGAGTACCAGACCATGTTCCGGATGATAAAGACCAAACTGGCCAAGGAAAGGAACATCGTCCTGTGAGCAGCCGGCTTTCCCGGGAGAAGATCAACTTCCTCTCCAAGCAGATCCTCGGCTTCCTCTCCGGCACCGACCAGGTCGAGTTCCTGGACGATCCCAACGAGATCCGCCTGGTCATCGTCAAGGCCATAGAAGAGGAGATGCGGCTCTACGAATCCCTCGACCGGAAGGCCATAGAGAAGATCCAGTCCCAGAAAAAATCGATCGAAGAGGGCAGCCGCGAATGGGAGATCCTCTACCGCAAGTATTACAATGATGAGTTAACCAAGCTCGGCAAGCTGACCGGGTAACCCCCCCGGCCTGCCCATGGGTACCGCCATCGAGACCGAAGAACGCGTTCGCTATTCCGAAACAGACCAGATGGGCGTCGCCCATAACAAGAGTTATTTCGAGTGGTTCGAAATCGGCCGCACCGAATTCTGCCGGCAAAAAGGAATCCCTTACAAGGAAATCGAGGCTCAGGGATTCTATCTCGTCGTCGTTGAGGCGTTCTGCAAATACCGGAAGCCCCTCCGTTACGACCAGCGCTTCCTCATCCGGGCAGCCCTCCGCGAGGCCACTTCAAAAAAAGCCGTGTTTGACTACGAGATCCTGGTTCAGCCGGACCGCCGCCTCGTCGCCTCGGGCTACACGCTCCACATCGCGACCAATGCCCGGGGCGAAGTCTGCCCCCTGCCCGCGCCGGTCCTCGAGAAGCTCATAGCGGAATAAGAGACTTCTTTTCCAGGTAGATCCTGAGGGCTTCATTCCATGGGGAGAAATCCCTCAGCCCGGTCTTTCTGGCCCTATCGTTTTCCAGGACCGAGTAGAGAGGCCGCCGGGCTTTGGCGGGATACGCCTTTGAGCTGACGGGTTCCAGGCGGGGTGCTCTCCCCAGCAGAGAAAAGATCTCTTTGGCGAACTGGAACCAGGTGCATTGTCCCTCGCTGGTCAGGTGGTAGAGTCCATATTGATCCGTGCGAATGAGGTCACTTAGGCGTTCGGCCAGCTCTTCCGTTGAGGTGGGGCTCACCCACTGGTCATCGACCACCCGGATCGTTTTCCCTTCCTCGGCCAGGGCGATCATCCGGTCGACGAAGTTGTATCCCTTCTCCCGGCAGCTGCTCTGGCCGAAGAGCCCGCAGGTGCGGACCAGAAAGTGCTTCTCGGCAAGGGCCCGGACAAAAAACTCGCCGGCCAGCTTGGAGACGGCATAGACGTTGAGAGGGTTCGGAGGATCGGACTCGACATAAGGCGCCCTCTTCCGACCGTCAAAAACATAGTCCGTGCTGAAATGAACCAGGACAAAATCGAACTCTGAGGCCTGCCGGGCCAGCTCCCGGACAGCGCTGGAATTGACCCGGAAAGAGGTCTCCGGATCGTCTTCGCATTCATCCACCCGGTGGAAGGCGGCCGTATTGATCACCGCATCGGGTCTCAGGCTCTGGAAGAAAGTTCGCATTCTTTCAGGCCGGGTCACGTCAAACTCGGGGTAGTAGAGCGGACTGACCTCATCCCCGGCCAAAACCTTAATCAGGTCGGTACCCAGCTGGCCATCGGCGCCGATAACGGCGATTTTCATCCTATCTCACCATGAAAAAAAAGGCCAAGGACGAATCCTTGGCCTTTTACGAACCGAATCTGTCTCTTAACTCAGAAGATGTACCGGAATCCCAATCCGAACTTGTGATTGTCGGCGAAGGAGCGCCCGGTGCCGACCGGCCACCTGACCTGGAAGGTCAGCCCGCCCATGCTGTTCGCGTTTTTAAAGAGATCGAACCCGAGATTGCCGATGACCTCGAAATCGGCCTCGCGCGTAGTCTTCACCGCGGTTGTCAATCCGACACCGCCGCCGAAATAGAAGGCACCGGTATGATAATTAACTGTAGCGTCAGCCAGGAAGATGGATTTCCAGGGATCTCCTTTGAGCGCTATGGCGCCTCCACCCGCAAGGGTGAATTCCACTTTGTCCGGAGTGAACCAATACTGCCAGCCCACTTTGCCAAAGACGTAGGGTCCATGGCTACCGCGGGCCCAGAACGGCCCACCTTCTACCAAGAAGTAGCTCCGCTTTTGACTTACGTCTAGAACCATCCGGCAGGGCTCTGAGACGGCGCCGAAATCATCGGTAACGACGACCGTGACGGCGTAGCTGCCCGGTTTATCAAAGATCTTTTCCCAGACAAAGGGGGCCTCTCCGTCCATGAACTTATCGACCGCGTTCCCGGCCGCATCGGTGATGGCAAAATCCGCTTTCGTTACCTTGCCGTCGGGGTCGGCCGACCCGGAGGCATCGATCGTGATCGGCTTGCCCACCATATTCTCGCAGGGCTGGCAGGAAGTTGTGAGACCGCAGGTCGGCGGGGCATTGACGACGACTTTGGCCTCGCAGGGATTGCCCGAGACTTTGCCTTGAGCGTTCGTAGCGCGACCCTTGAAGGTATAAACCCCCGGCTTATCGAAGCTCGTCTGCTTCTTGGCGGCTTCCGGGGTCAGGGCATGCGTGGCGAGCTTGGCTCCGTCGGGCCCGAAGACATCGACTTCCATGGACTTGGCCTGCTGGCTGCCGCTCATGTCCACGGTCACCGGGTCTTTCAGGTTGACTTTGGCCGGGGAGACCACGAGGCTGCAGGCGGCAGTCGGGAGCGCGAGATCGGTGATACTGCGAAGCGAGATGTTGCCGCACGGCCGGGGCATGACGAATTCGTAAGCCTTGTTATCCTTTTTGACGGTGAAGGCGAAGACATCCAGGGGCGCTTTGCCGGCCCACTCGATGTCCATGGCAACTTTCACCTTGCCGTGGGAGCGGAAGAGCATCCAGTACAATTTGTCGCCCACGGGAAGAGATCTCTCCTCGAACGACGCGCTCTTCACTTGTTCCATGAAGGGGAGATAAAGATCTCCGGCACCGGCGAGGTCAAAACCGTACTTGATATCGGCCGCATAGCGGTCGACGAGCATCTTCATGACTTCCTGAGTGGGGACTTTGCCCCGTATTCTCACCAGGGTGTATTGTCCGATGCTCTTGAGCTTCTTGGTCTCCGCATAACTGCTTATAGCGAAAACAGCAAGTAAAAGGACAAGAATGACAACGGTTTTTTTATTCCTCACACACGCCTCCTTATGAATGGAAATTGTAAAGGATAGGTAAATACCTTCCTCACAGTGTTTTTTAATGGAAAAAAGGCCATTTGTCAAGCAAAATAAAGACTAAACCAGCCCGCCCTAAACAGGCCGGCCCGTTAACTATTCCAGGGGACATCCAGGAAATGCCGGACGATCGTCCGGATGATGCCCGAGTCCTGGGCGTTCATCCCCAAGGCTTCCTCGAACAGAGGCGAAGTCCTGAGACCGAGGTCGACCAGGTTGTGCAGAAATTCCCGGGCGGCCGGGATATCGATTTCGGGATGAAACTGAATGCCCCAGACCGGGCGGCCTTTGAGCTCAAAAGCCTGGACCGCACAGCCCGGCGTCGAGGCCAGCACCCTGAAGTCCCCGTCCAGTTCGCTGACCTCGTCAAAATGGCTGGAAAAGGCATAAACCGTCCCCCCTTCTCCCAAAAGGCCGCTTTCTGTACGGATCTCGATAGGAAACCAGCCGATCTCCGGCCGGAGAGCTCGCCGGACATGAGCGGGACCTCGCATGGCCAAGGCAAGCAGCTGGTGACCGTAGCAGCTTCCGAGAATGGGGATATCCGTCTTCAAGGCTTCCCGGACGAATTCCACCTCGGCGCCGACCCAAGGCTCCCGCTCCAGGATAGAGGCCTCGGATCCTGTCAGGATGACGTGCGTAAACTCTTTCCCCAGGTCCGGGAGCCGGCCTTCGGCCGCCCGGAAAGAAGCGAAGGGGACCCCGAGAAAAGCCGCCCAATGCCCGACCGGCTTATAAACAGAGGGGGCGATCGAATTGTCGACGATCGCGACTCGGATATCTTTTCGGTCTGCCGGAAGCATCGTTGTTCCAAAGAGGCCACATTATAGCCCAGTCGATGAAAAACTCAACAGAAGCCCTTTCGCCTGGTCCTGGATTTTGCTATAATTGATTTTTAGGAAGGAGCGCGCTGTGCACAAAGTCGAAGAAGCCACCGAACTTCATGTCGTGACTCCCAACGAACCGGGTATCTTGGGCCGGGTTTTAGGCACACTCGCCAACGCCACGGTTAACCTTAAAGCGCTCTGCGCCTATTCGGATGAGGGCCAAGGTCATTTTTTGCTGATCACAGCCGACAACAAGAAAGCGGAGAGAGCGCTCAAGGCGCTCGGCTATAAGGTCAAGACCGATAAAGTCATTACGGTCGAAATCGGCGACCGCATCGGAGCCGGAGCGGAGATCGGAGCCCTTCTCGGAAATGCCGTGGTCGACATCGACCATTCCTATGGAACTTCGGCGGGGCTGGGTCGCGCCTTGCTCGTGTTCAAAACAAACAAACACAAGAAGGCACTGGAGACTCTGAGATAGCCCTTCTCCTTTCTATCCAAGAGGGACGACTTTGAAGGTGACTCCTTTGGGATCGGGGCAGGTCAGCAGATCCGTTTCGGCGATCCAGTCGTCGTCCGGGAGTTCTTCCTCCCGCTGCTTGGTCGTCAGAAAGGGAAAGAGGCTGTTCAGGGCAAAGATGCAGAAGCGTTTGCCGGCGGGGATTTCGATAGTGCCTTCCCCCCTGATAAAGAAGGCGTCTCCGACCTTGTGGCGGGCCCCGCACCGCTCCTTGACCTCAACCACTTCAACCTTCAAATCTCTCATCGCTCCTCCTCCGCCATTCACTATACAAACGGCCATCAAAAAATGCAAATAGGGAACAAAATGGGAGAGTTCCCGAAATTCGTTGACAAACCGGAATTGTTTGGAATAAAATACCCATCCGAGTGTAGAGGATAAGTAGGAGGCCTATATGGCAGCGAAAGCCGAACCCAATGTCGTTCCGCTATGCGATGTACTGCTCGTTCTCCTGATCATTTTCATGGTTATCACGCCTATCGTTCAAAAGGGGATCGATGTCAAGTTGCCGGAAACCTCGACCGATACGGGCGGAGGGATGCCGACCGGCCTGATCGTCTTGACGATGAAGAAAGACCTGTCTGTCCTGATCAACCAGCAAGCGGTTGATCTCAAGGTCCTCCAGGATGAACTCAGGAGGATTTATTCAGCCCGTCAAGATAAGACGATCTTCATCAGAGCCGATGCCAAGCTCCCCTACGGCCGCATCATGGAAATGATCGACATCGCCAAGGGAGCCGGGGTTGAAGTGCTCGGCATTATCCCGGAGTATTTCACCGAAGAGGAATCGCAATAACCTGGCTCCGTCCCCAACCTCTATCCCCATGATAGGGAAAGAATTATTCCTGTTTCTCACTGGGCTCCTGTGGCTTGCCGGGCCCGCACCGGCCCAGGTCGAACTCGTCGGCCCCCTCACGCCTGAACTGATCCGTGAGAAAATCCCGGAGTGGAAGCCTTTCATCGATGGCTACTCCCCCCGCCTCGATATCATCAGCCGGCTCCAGGAAGTGCCCGAAGTGGTCCGGGTCGAGGTCTTCCTGGGGACCTGGTGTCCCGATTGCCGGCAGCATGTCAGTGCTTATTTAAAAATCATGGACATGGTCCGGAATCCGATGATCCGGACGACCTATACCGGGGTGCCGCGCGACCGCACGGCCCGGAGCCCCTATATAGAGGGAAAAAACATCGAACGGATCCCGACCTTCATCGTCTTCCTTCGGGATCAAGAAATCGGCCGAATCGTCGAAACACCCCGCCGGTCGGTCGAAGAGGACCTCTGGGAACTCCTGAAGTCGGGGCTCGGCGGCCGCTCCGGCGAATCCCCCCCTATTTGATCGGTCCGATCACTTCCCGCGAAATGACCAGCCTCTGGATCTCGTTCGTCCCCTCGTAGATCTGGAGGAGCTTGGCGTCCCGCATCAGCTTCTCCATGGGATAATCCTTCATGTAGCCATAGCCGCCGAAAATCTGAAGGGCCTCAACCGTCGTCCGCATGGCCACATCCGAGCCGTAGCACTTGGCCATGGCCGATTCCTTTCCGCACGGCTTGCCCTGGTCCATCAACCAGGCGGAGTGCATGACAAGATGGCGGGCGGCACTCACCTCCATGGCCATCTGGGCGATCTTGAAGGCGGTATTCTGGAAAAGGGCGATCGGTTTGCCGAACTGCTGGCGGCTTTTAGCATAGTCTATGGCATACTCGAGGGCCGTCCGGGCGACTCCGACGCCCGCTGCGCCGACCGAGGCCCGCGTTTTGTCCAGAGTCTTCATAGCCACGATGAAACCCATGCCTTCCCTGGCCAGCAGGTTTTCAACCGGGACCAGCACGTCCTCGAAGAAGAGCTCGGTCGTATTGGAAGCCCGGTGGCCCAGCTTGTCTTCTTCTTTGCCAACGGTGATCCCGGGCGTCTCCCGCGGCACGACAATAGCGCTTACACCGCGGATTCCTTTTTCGGGATCGGTCAGCGCAAAGACGACATACAGGCCGGCTATCCCGCCATTGGTGATGAAACACTTGGAGCCGTTGATGATGTAGTCGTTTCCGTCGCGCCGGGCCCGCGTCTTGGTTGCGCCGGCGTCGGAGCCCGCTTCGCGCTCGGTCAGGCAGAAGGCGGCAAATCCCATCTTCTTGGTGAAAGGCGTCAGGAATTTCCTTTTCTGCTCGTCCGTGCCGAAGAGGATGATGGGGGTAAAAGCCAAGGAGCTGGCCATGATGGTCGTGAACATCCCGGCGCACCCGGCGGCCAGTTCCTCGCTGATGATAGCGACCTCCAGCTCCTTCAGCCCACCGCCATCGTATTCCTGCGGGATGTTGCAGGTTATGAACCCGGCCTCAAAAGCCTTCTTCATGATCGCCTCGGGGAACTCGTCTCCTTTGTCGTATTTGGCGGCATTCGGGCGCATCTCCTTGACGGCAAACTCGCGGGCCATATCCTGCAGGGCCTGCTGTTCTTCGCTCAAGCTAAAATCGATCATGGTTTTCTCCTCTTCAGTTTCTTTGATATCCCGGGGGTTTTATATACTGGATACGGAACCAAAGTCAATCCAATGACAACCCGGCCGGCCGGCCGCCGTCCCGGCGAAAAAGGAGCCGCTCCCGGGTCAGGCGGGGCGAGGCGTTCTCCAGACCGAAAACGGCGCTGACGACATCCTGCGGCCTGAGGCCCCGGCGGAAGAGGGCCGGGTATTCAAGATAAAGCTTATTCTCCTCAACACTCACCCTTGAAGCTATCGGAAATTCCGCCTGCCCTTCGAGGAAGCGAGCCATCTCTTGCCGGACGAAGTCGAGGTTATCGACGTGACTCATTCCGAGCGCGGCTTTCCGGGCCTCCAGGGCCGCACAGAAAACCTCGTCCGAAAGATCCAAAGAATAGACTAGACCGTAGATTCTTTCGGTGAGAGAGGCTTCGGAATCGCCGACCATCCGGACGCTCAAAAAGCGGATCCCGGAACGCGTCGAGCGGTTGAGACGTCCGAGGAGTGCTTTCCCGTCAAATCGATAAAAAGACCGGAACTCGAAGCATTCTTCTTTGGCCGGCATGCCCAGCGGGAGGGCGGGGGCATAGGAAACAAGCATCTTGGGGTGAAATCCGGACGAGTGGGCGACTTCAACTCCGGCCCGCCGCAGGGACCTTTGGAGGTGATTGGCCAGGTCTCGATGAGATAGGAAGCGGGCCAGGCCGGACTTTTCATAAAAGACTTCGTAGCGCAGTTCCCGGTCCGTCCGCCGGCCGAATGAGGCGGGCTTTATCGGCTCCTTCCGGTCAGGGAGCGGTTGTGTCCTCCGACGCCGCAAGGGGGAATCACAGCCCCGGCACAGGCCGCAATCGCTTTCCAGGCAGGAAGCTGTTCTTTCCTCCCTGACGGCCTTTTCGAGCTCGGACAAAAGGAAGGCTTTTTTGATCCCCGTCTCGATATGGTCCCAGGGAAGCACGGCGTTTTTTTCAAGGGGACCGAGATAGGTCCTGGTGTCGATCCTTTCGGCCAAAAAGGCTTCCTCCCAACGGTTAAAATTGAAGTGGTCTATCCAGCTGTCGAACCGGGCGCCTCGCTTCCAGGCCTGGACAAGAGCTCCCCCCAGCATCCGATCGCCGCGGGAAAAGATCGCTTCTAAGACAGAGCTCCCCGTCGGGTGAGTCCTGATCGCAACCGAACGGGCCCGGCTCAGCCGGGAGCGGATGAGCCTCTGTTTTTCCCCGAGCGTCCTCTCCTCCTCCATAGACAGCCATTGGAATGGAGTGTGTGGCTTAGGAATAAAAGAGGATAGGCTGAGGTTGATCCGGGGCGGCCCCTTCAGCACGCTCCTTCCCAGCCGGAGGATCTCCTCGACCAGACGGACGATCCCTTCGAGGTCTTCGTCTTCCTCCGTGGGCAGTCCCACCATGAAATAAAGTTTGAGGAGCCGCCAGCCCCTATTAAAAGCCGTGGACGCGGCCTCCAGGATATCCTGATTATCGAGTTCCTTGTTGATGACCCGGCGCAGCCGGTCTGTGCCGGCCTCCGGCACAAGGGTAAAACCTGTTTTCCGGACCTTGAGGATGTTCTCGGCCACCGCCGCGGACAAGCCCTTCGGCCGGAGTGAAGACAGCGACAGCGAGATCTTTTGGCCGGCCAGCTCACCCATGAGAGCGGTCACTGTTTGTTCGAGAAAGGGATAATCGCTTATCGAGAGAGCGGACAGGGAAACATCTTCGAACCCCGTCGCGGCGAGGCTCCGTCGAACTTTTTCCCGGACAAACGCCGGGTCCATGGTCCGAAAGGGAAAATAGATATTGGACGCCTGACAGAAACGGCAGCGCTGGGGACACCCCCTGGCCACTTCGATCGTCACCCGGTCGAAGACGGCCTGGATATCAGGCACGATGATGGCTTCGGGATAGGGAGGTTTTCCCAAGTTCTCCTTGATCCGTTTTCTGATTTTAGCCGGCGCGTTGTCTTTGGGACGCCGGGCCTGAAGCCCGGAGCCCCGCGGAATGATGCTTTCATAAAGGCCGGGCACATAGACTCCCGGGATTTCCGCGAGTCCGCCCAAGATCCGGTCCCGGCTTGCCCTGTCCTTGCGGAGCGCTACAAATTTCTCGGCGATCTCCAGGAAAGCCTCCTCCCCGTCCCCGATGAGAAAGGCATCAAAGATATCGGAAACGGGCTCCGGGTTGAAAGCGGCCGGGCCCCCGGCGAGCACCAACGGAGAGCCCTCTCCCCTCTCACGCGAAAGGAAAGGAATCCCCCCAAGGTCCAACACGGTCAGGATGTTGGAATAGTTGAGCTCATAAAGAAGGGAGAACCCGAGGATATCGAATTGGCCGATAGGCAGATGGCTTTCCAGAGAAAAGAGGGGCAGCCCGTTCTGGCGCAGGCTCTCTTCCAGGTCCGGCCAGGGTGCGAACACCCTTTCCGCCGCCAGATGAGGCTGCCTGTTGAGGATGTCATAGAGAATTTTCTGCCCGAGGTAAGACATCCCGATTTCGTAGACGTCGGGAAAGACAAGAGCGATCCGGGCCTCGATCCCGGCGGGGTCCTTCCGGATGCTGTTCCATTCTCCGCCGATATACCGGCCCGGCTTTTCTACCCTTTCCAGGATAGCCTCCAAGCGTCCTTTCCCGCTCATGACTTCACCTTGAGGCAAAGGGTTCCGGCAAAGAAGGGGATCATGAGGGCCCGGGCGTCTCCTCCCATTTAGATATTGGCGAACCGCCTCATCTTGACATTCAACACGAGACCCACCCCGAGAAAATTGGCCAGGAGAGAAGACCCGCCGTAGCTGAGCAAAGGGAGCGGGATGCCCACGATGGGAAAAATGCCGATGACCATGGCCACATTGACAAGGAGCTGAAAGGAGATCATCAGACTGACCATGAAAGAGATATAGATTCCAGCCCGGTCCCTGGATTTGCCCGCCGACCGGAACAGCCTCCAAAGAAAAAGGTAATATAACAACAAGACTGCCACTATCCCGAGAAACCCGAATTCCTCTCCAATCACAGAGAAGATAAAATCTGTGTGCCTGGCCGGAAGGAACTTGAGCTGGCTTTGGCTGCCTCTGGCGAAGCCCTTGCCCAGGAGGCCGCCGGATCCGATGGCGATCTTGGACTGGAGGATATGATAGCCGGCTCCCTTCGGGTCCCGGCTGGGGAAGACTACGGTCGCCAGCCTTTGCTTTTGATAATCCTTGAGGTAGAAATTCCAGCCGGCAACCCCGGCCAGGAGGGCCAAAACAAGGATCCCGATGACCGCGTTTCTTCTCAAACCCGCCAGGATCAGGGACCCGAGGAGGAGGGGAAGGAAGCTCACCGCGGTCCCCAGGTCCGGCTGCAGAGCGACGAGCAGGAACGGCAGAGCGACGAGCCCCGAGCTGGTCGCCACGGCCGCGGCCGAAACATGATTTCTTTTGTATTCGGCAAAGAGGCGGGCCAGGACCAGAATAAGGGCGATCTTGGCCAGCTCAGACGGCTGGATCTGAAAATAGCGCAGCTTGATCCAACTCCCCTTGCTGATGAAGCGGCCGAATACGAGCATCATCAGAAGGACAAAGGACACCGCTCCATAAAAATAAAAGGAGAAGCTTATCAGCACCTGGTAATCGAAGAGCAAAAGAACAAAAAGGGCCAGGAGGCTCGCGCCGATAAAGATAAGCTGTCTCCAGTAATAGTGACCCGGAACGTAATGGGAGGCGCTGTAGATGACGACGACGCCGAGCAAAGAGTTCAGAACGAGAAGGCCGATCAGGAACCAGTCGATGTTCTCAATCAGGCGCCGATCGATCATTTTTTTCCCGATAAAGTGAAAAAAGTTCTTTGGCCAGAGGCGCGGCGGTGGCGCCACCCATTCCCCCGTACTCGACCAGCACAGTCACTACAATCTGAGGATTGTCCCGCGGCGCGAAACCGGAGAACCAGGAATGGGTTTTGATCTGCTTGCCGAGCTTTTCCGCCCGTTCCCTGCTGATCAACTGGGTGGACCCGGTTTTTCCGCAGACATCAAAACCATCGACCTTAGCTCCGCGGCCGGTCCCTTCTTCATTGACGCTTTTCCACATCCCCCGGATAACGATTTCAAAGAGCTCGGACCTGATATTCTCAGCGGGAGAAGCGCCCGGCGCCTGCCCCTGAGATAAAGCCGAAGACATAAGGAGGTGGGGAGCGACAGCGCGGCCGCGGTTGGCTACGATGGCCGTGTGGACGGCCACCTGGAGGGGGGTAACGATGAGCGGCCCCTGACCGATGGCGACTGAGATGGTCTCACCAAGGTACCAGTCCGTCTTGCGCGCGCTTTGGCTCCATTCCGGCGTCGGCACCAGGCCGTCCTTCTCTCCCGGGAGGTCGATCCCGGTCCTTTCTCCGAGCCCAAGCTTCTTGGCCGACTCGGCGATCCGGTCGATGCCCATCCGGCGGCCGACATTGTAGAAATACACATTGCAGGAATGCCGGATGGCTTCGGTCAGGCTGAGGGCACCGTGACCTCCCCTTTGCCAGCAGTTAAAGGGCCGGCCGTAAAAATAAGCGGCTCCGCCGCAGAAAAAACTGGTCTGCTCAGTGATCAATCCGGCATCCAGGGCCCCGAGGGCCATGGTCAGCTTGAAAATGGAGCCGGGCGCATACAAGCCCCGGATCGCCCGGTTTTCCAGGGGATGGTCTTCCCGATTGATGAGCTCCATCCATTCCTGGGGAGAGAACCGGGTGATGAACTTGTTCGGGTCGTAAGTAGGAAAGCTCGCCAGTGCTAAAACTTCTCCTGTCTGGGGATTGAGGACGATGATGGCCCCTTCCCGTCCTTCGAGGAGCTGGCTCGCCTTTCTCTGCAGATCGAAATCCAGGGTGAGCTGGACATCTCGCCCGGGAGTGGGCTCGGACCGGGACATTTCGCTCCGGGTGCGTCCCTGGCTGTCCACGATCTCCATTTTCCAGCCGTCGACTCCGACAAGAGTCGACTCATACCGACTCTCCACTCCGGTCCGACCGACCATTTCCCCAATGTTTCTTCCGGCATAAGCTTCGCTCTTCAGCTCCTGGGGCGAGAGTTCCTGCATGTAGCCGATGACATGGGCGGCCAGGTCGCCGAATACGTAGTAGCGGCGGGGGTCGGTCTCGACGATGAGCTCCGGGAGTTCGAGCCTTCGGGACTCGATCCGGGAGACGTCTTTCAGGTCCAAGTTATCCTTGACCACGATCGGACGGAAAAGAGGCAGGGATTCGTACTTGGCGATCCTTGTCTTCAGGTCCTCGGGAGAGATCTCCAGGAGCCGGCCGGTTTCATCCAGGGAGCGGTCATAATCCCGGCAATTCTCCCGGATGATCGAGGCCTTGAAGGAGGCCGTGTTCTCGGCCAGGATGATATCATTCCGGTCCGTGATCAGCCCGCGGGGCGCCGGGACGACGCTCTCCCGGGTGCGGTTGGCTTCGGCCAGGGCCCAATATTTCTTGTGATCCAGGATCTGGACTTTCCAGCAGTAGAAGACGAGGAAAAGAAGAAGCAGACCGACCGCGGCGGAAACCTTTCCCGTCCGGCTCAGGATGAGCGAGACATCTTCGTAGAACCTGTTTTTTTCCATGGCCCGAATCTAGGACCTCCGCGCCTCCATCCTCCTTTTCACCTGAAAGGCGAAAGTGACGAACAGGGCGGTAGCCGGAGGCTGCAGAAAAATGAGCCCTCCGGCCGGCGAGAAGCGCTCGCCGAAGAGGAAAAGGACCAGGGTTTTCCAGAGGAGGAGCTCAACGGTCGCGATGACGAGGACAAAGATAAAAGTCCGGGTCGCGGGAGTGACATTGATCTTGCGCGAGATGTACCCGGCTCCGAATCCCAGCAACGTTTTGGTCAGGCCTCCCACTCCAAAGATCCCGAGGGAAAGCGAGTCTTGGAGGAGGCCGCAAGCCGTTCCCATGAGGACGCCGAAAACTTCGTGCCGAGTCAGGCCAAAATAAAGGACAACCCAAGAAAAAGCGTTAAAGACGATGAGAAGCGACGCCGACACTTTGCCCAGGATGGTATGCAAGACGATCGCCAGGACAATCCCGGCGAAACCCTCAAGGATGCGCTTCATCTTCGGTTATCCTCAGGACAGGTCTCTTAGGTCCACCGTGAATACCGCCACCTGGTCCAAGTCCGACAAGTCGAAATAGGGCGCGACGACGACCTTCTTGAAGAGGTCATTGTCCTCGGCGACGGACACGATCCGTCCGACCGGGATGCCGGACGGGTAGATGCCGTCCAGCCCCGATGTCAGGACCTCTTCATCCACGCTGACATCCTTGTTTGTCTTGACGACGTACTTGAGCCGGCACATTCCTTTGCCGTCTCCCTGCAGGATGCCGACCACCCGGAAACGCCCGGTCAGGACACCCACTCCGCTGTCCTCATCCGAGATGAGCTGGACGCGCGATTCTCCCTGCGAGATGGGGTCAACCACACGGCCGACCAGGCGGCCTTTCCTATCCAGGACGACCATGTCCTTGCGAACGCCGTCGCCCTCTCCCTTGTTCAGGTGGATGGACTTGTAGACCTGGCCGGAATCGATCCCGATCACCGAAGCCACCAGTATCGACCGGGAGACCGTTGCTAAAATGTCCTGGATTTCCCGGCTCCCCTGGAATTCGAGGAGAAGGTTCTTGAGGGCCATATTCTCTTGGCGAAGCCGGAAGGCCTCGTCCCGCAGGGTTTGGTTCTGCCCCTGGACATCACGGAGATAGAAATAGTTCTGCCAGAAATTCTTCAGGCCGCGGAAAAAGGAGACGACGCCGTGCTCGATGGGTCCTAAGACGGAGAAGACCGCTCGTTCGAAATAGGTCGGCTCATCCCCTCTGGGCACTTGAATGGAGACGAGCAGGAGATGGATAAAGACCAGCCCCGCCAAAAGAAGGAACCGTTTTCTTTCTTTCACGCACCGCTAGTCGAGAGCGATTTTCTTCAGCAGGTCAAGGTCGTCCAGAAGTCTTCCCGCCCCGAGGACGACGCTGGTCAGAGGGTCGTCGGTGACGAAAACCGGAAGCTGCGTCTCATCACGGAGCCGCTTGTCCAGGTTCTTGAGGAGCGCCCCACCGCCGGTGAGGACGATGCCCCTATCGATAATATCGGCCGAAAGCTCGGGAGGGGTTTTCTCCAGGGCGATGCGCACGGCGTTGACGATGGCGGCCACCACATCCTCCAGAGCCTCGCGGATCTCCTGGTCGTCGACGACGATCGTTTTAGGGATGCCTTCCCTCAGGTCCCGGCCCTTGATCTCCATGGTCAAGGGCTCGTCCAGCGGGTAGGCGGAACCGAGCTGCATCTTGAGCGTCTCGGCCGACCGTTCGCCGATCAGCAGGTTGTACTTTTTCTTGAGGTAGCTGATGATCTCATCATCCATCTCATTGCCGGCGATGCGAATGGAGTGGTTGAAGACGATGCCGTTCAGGGAGATGACGGCGATATCGGTGGTCCCGCCGCCTATATCGACGATCATGTTGCCGGTCGGATCGGAGATCGGGAGGTCGGCCCCGACCGCGGCGGTCATGGGCTGCTCCACGAGATAGACTTCGGAAGCTTTGGCCCGGATGGCCACGTCCTTGACCGCCCGGCGCTCGACCTGCGTTATGCCCGTGGGGATGCCGATGACGATGCGCGGCCGCAGCCAGAAGCCGCGGTTATTGGTCGCCTTCTTGATGAAGTAGTCGAGCATCTTCTCCGCGATCTCGAAATCGGCGATGACTCCATCCCGCATGGGTTTGATGGCCGTGACCGAAGTGGGCGTCTTGCCCAGCATCTCCTTCGCCCGGCCTCCCACGGCCTCGACCTTGCCGGAGATCTTGTTGACAACGACGATCGAGGGCTCCTGGACGATAATCCCTCTTCCCTTGAGAAAGACGAGCGTATTGGCTGTGCCCAGGTCGATGGCCAGGTCGCAAAACAAGCGGTCCTTAAACCAGCTGATGAGGCTCATGATCTTCCTTCAGAAGGCTCTATTGTATTCTATCCGAATCCTCATTTGCAAGTAGCGGGGACGTTCCCCGAAGTGTCACCCCTCAGGGGATGGCTCCGCGGGGAACGTCCCTCCATTCGTCCCTCCATTTTGGACTTGACTAACAGAGGATAATTTTAATATACATTAAGGCGCTTCGAGAAGAAAGGAGCCAAAGATGAGTTACAAACCTTATGTTCCTGAAACCACCAACATGAAAGAATTCACAATCAAGGCCCTGATCCTGGGCGTCATCATGACTGTTATTCTCGGCGCCGCAAACGCCTACCTGGGGCTTCGGGCCGGGATGACCATCGCCGCCACTTATCCGGCGGCGGTCATCGGCATGGCCATCCTGAAGCTGATGAAAGGGTCCATTCTGGAGGAGAACATGGCCCGGACGGTGGGCTCAATCGGTGAGTCCGTCGCCGCCGGCGCGATCTTTACTATCCCGGCGTTCATCATCTCCGGCGCCTGGCTGAGGTTCGACACGGTCGATGCCTATATCAAGTCGTCCGCTCTGATGTTCGTCGGCGGTCTGCTCGGGATCATGTTCGTGACCTTCCTGAGAAGAGTCATGGTGACCGACCCCGAACTCCGCTTTCCCGAATCGGTGGCCGCATCGGAGATCCATAAGGCCGGCCAGAAGGGCAGCCAGGGCGCGCGGTTTCTCTTCCAGGCGATGGGCTTGGGTGCGCTCATCTACTCCCTCGGCGTAGTCAAGATCTTCGCCGCCACCAAGGAGTTCATCATCAAGGTGGGAAACATCGGCGCCAGCTTCGTCCGCCTGGGAACGGCCGCGGAATCGCCGAAAGTCGCCGCCGGAGGGACCGTCGCCGTCTCCGGACCGGGCATCTATCCCGCCTATATCGGTGTCGGCTACATCATCGGCCCGCGGCTGGCCTCGCTCAACTTCGCCGGCGGCGTCCTGGCCTGGGGGCTCTTCGCCCCCCTTCTCATGTTCTTCTTAGGACCTCAGCTCGTCGAGAAGTTCTACGGACCGGGCGTTGCCTTGTCCAGCATCTCCTGGCCCGACATGATGCTCGACGTCTGGAAGTTCATCATCCGGCCCATCGCCGTTGGCGGAATGCTGGTCGGCGCGGGCTATACCCTATTCCGTATGAGGAAGAACCTCGCGGCCGGGATGAAACGGTCGATCAGCGACGTCAAGAAAGCCACGGGCCAGACGCAGGTCACATCGCGTTGCGAAAGAGACTTGAATATCCGGCTGGTCCTGGGCCTTCTTGCCGCGACGGTCATCATGATGGTTTTCATCTACAAGATATTCTCCGGCTCCTTCTCGTCCGCGATACTGGCCGCGGTCGTCATGGCCGTCGCCGGATTCTTCTTCGCCGCCGTCTCGGGGAACCTGGTTGGACAGATCGGGTCATCGAACAACCCCGTCTCCGGCCTGACCTTGTCCACCCTGATCATCGCCGCACTCCTCATGGTTGTCATAGGGGCTACCGGGGTCAGTGGAGTAGCTGCCGTACTCGGTGTCGCCGCTGTGGTCTGCGTCTCCTCGGCTGTCGCCGGTGAGATGCTCCAGGACCTCAAGGTCGGCCACATCCTCGGCGGCACGCCGTGGAAAATGCAGGTCGGAAATATTTTCGGAGTCCTGCTGGCCTCACTCGTTCTGTATTTTCCCCTACTCGTGCTCCACGGCGCCTTCCAGTTCGGCAGCAAGGAGCTCTCGGCGCCCCAAGCCGGGTTGATGGCCGCACTGGCCCAAGGGATCGTCGGCAAAGAGATGGCCTGGCCGCTGGTGATTGTCGGGATGCTGATGGGCTTTGCGTTTATCCTCGTCCAGATCAAGTCGCCTATGCTGGTGGCCGTCGGGATGTACCTTCCTCTGGAAACAACCTTCGCTATCTTCTGCGGCGGGATGATCAAGGGGATCGTGGAAAGGATGGCCAACCGCAGAGGCCTCAATCCCGCCCAGAAGACGCGGGTGGAAAACGTCGGCATACTGCTGGCCTCCGGCCTGATCGCCGGGGAAGCCCTCACTGGACTTTTGCGGGCTACCTGGAAATTCCTTTTCTTCCAGAAAGTCCTCGGCACAGACATCCCGGAAATCTTCGCCAATGCCAGTTATTATGTCGGGTTGGCAGTCCTCGTTTTGATCGGGGTCTATCTCGTCTACTTCCCGCTCCGGCACGCCGGCAGGGCCGATGAGCCGCCTCCGCCTTCCGCCGTCGTATAGCTCAGGATCGGAATTCGAAGGTCGGCTGATTTTCCCCGGCGAGGGAAATCAGCCCCGGCTCATCCTTCGCTCTGGCCAATCATGAAATTGAAAAAAAGGCCGTTCTGCCATAAAATGGAAAAATAGAGAACATGCCGGTACGAAAAATAGTGACCTACGGACATCCCGTCCTCGAAAAGGTGGCGGAACCGGTCTCGGAAATCGACCGGGAGATCAAAAATCTTGCCCGGGACATGGTCCTGACAATGCATGCCGCTCCTGGGATTGGCCTGGCCGCCCCCCAGGTCGCGGTCAGCAAGCGCGTCATAACCGTCGACCTTTCCGTGGGCGAAAATCCGGATGACCTGATCATCCTCGTCAACCCGGGGTTCATCGAGACCGAGGGTGAGGAAGTCTCCGAGGAAGGCTGCCTTTCCGTGCCCGGGATTCATGAGAATGTCAGTCGGCCGGCCCGGGTTGTGGTCCGGGGAATGGACCTCGAAGGAAAAGAAAAGATCATCGAAGCGGGTGGAACCCTGGCCAGGGTATTCTGCCACGAGATCGACCACATCAACGGCCGTCTATTCATCGAAAAACTCTCGCCCTTGAAAAAAGCGCTGGTCAAAAAAAAGCTGAAAAAGAACCAGGAAACCGGCGGGGTGGAATGAGGATTGTTTTTTTCGGCAGCCCCAGGGCCGCCCTGCCGTCGCTTGAGCGGCTGCTCGAAACCGGCCATTCGGTCGGGCTGGTTGTCACCCAACCCGACAGACCCGCCGGACGCGGGAAAGAGCCGACTCCGCCTCCGGTCAAAGAGGCGGCCCTCCGTAACGGCATCCCCGTTCTGCAGCCCGAGAAGATCAGGAAAGAGCCGGGAGCGGCAGAGGCGCTCAGGAAGGCCGCTCCGGATATTATCGTTGTCGTAGCCTACGGGCAAATCATCCCCGCTCCTATCATCAACCTCCCCCGTTATCATTCGATCAACGTCCATTTCTCTCTTCTCCCCGCTTATCGGGGCGCCGCTCCTGTCCAGTGGGCTATCCTCAACGGCGAGCCGAAGACGGGGGTGACCATCTTCGAGCTCAACGAGAAGATGGACGAAGGCGATATTCTCAGCCAACTCGAGACGGACATCGGACCGAAGGAGAACGCCCTTGACCTCGAGGACCGGCTAGCCCGGCTGGGCGCCGACCTCCTTGTCGGGACGCTGGAAAAAATCGACACGCTGCCCCATATTCCCCAGGATCAGGCGCTCGCCTCGTTCGCACCGCGTCTCAACAAAGACCAGGGCAGGATCGATTGGGGGAACGATGCTAACTCCATCGACCGCCTGGTCAGGGCGTTTTACCCCTGGCCGGGGGCGTTCACATTTTTCCGCGGCCAGAGGCTTATCGTCCGCGCCGGGAGCCCACTCGCAGTCCCCGCTCCGCCTTCGGAGCCCGGCCGGATCGTCGCGGTGCGCAGGGAAGGACCTGTTGTCGGCTGCGGAGGGGGGAGTCTCTACCTGGTCGAGCGAATGCAGCGGGAAAACAGGAAGGAGATGGCGGCGGCCGATTTCCTACGAGGGACCAAAATAGAAATCGGGGATTGTCTGGAATGAGGGCAGAAGGAGCTACTTCTCTTCTTCGAGAATATAGTTGTAGGGGTTGACCGGCTTATTGTTGAGGCGGACCTCATAGTGAAGATGCGGCCCCAACGCCTTTCCTGTCTTTCCCACGAGCCCGATGACATCTCCCCTCTTAACCTTTTGGCCGGACCTGACCAGGAATTTGCTTAAATGGAGGTAGTGCGTAGTCGCGGCATTCCCGTGGCTGATGGTGATATTCTTTCCCCCCATTTTATCGTTGTCCAGCGAGATGATGATGCCGTCCGCGGTGGCCACGATCGGGTTTCCGAAATTGGTGGCGATATCGATGCCGTAATGGAACTGTCTCCTGCCTGTGAACGGGTCATCCCGGAAGGTGAAGGGCGAGCTTACCCAGCCGATGGTCGGCCAGATGGTCGGCGTCGAGGCCAGTTTGATGGTCTGCGACTCGAAGTAACTGGCCAGGACGTCCAGGTTCTTGCCGACGTCCTCGGCCTTTTGAGCCAGCGCCCTGGCCTCCTGGAGGGAGACCGTCTGACCATCGGGGGGAACGGACGGACCGCTGCCGCCGTCTACGGGCTCGATGCCGGTCGTATCGCCGCCGCCGATGCCCAGTTCTTCCATGACTTCCGGCGAGCGGAGACCGGCCATAACGTTGAGCTTTTTGGCGTAGTTATCGAAATTCTTAACCGTATCCCGAAGTCTCTTGATGGACTCCTCGTATTCAGTCAGGAGCCGCTTCTGCTGGCCGCTCTCGCTGAGCAGGATCTTATACTTGGCCCTCGTGACGTTCATGACGAAATAGTCGACCAGGAAGCCGACCAGGGCGACCAGCCCGAAGAGGCCGATCGCTCCCATGAGCTTGAGGGTTTTCTGGGACAGAGTGATGGTCTTGAACCTCTGGGCGCAGTGAGGAACGATGATCAGGGAGAGAAATTTTTTGGACATTACGCTTCCCCTTGATTACCAGATTCAACGGAGCATGTCAAGGGATTCACGCTTTTTTTTGCCCTTCTCGACGTGCTCCCGGATCCACCCGACGATATCCTGGGTGGATGTCCCGGGCAGGAAAATCTCCCGGATCCCGGCCTTCTTCATCCGGGCGATATCTTTTTCCGGGATGATCCCCCCGGCGATCACGGGGATATCTTCCGCTCCTTTCTCCTTCAGCAGCTTGATAATCCGGGGAAACAGGATGGGGTGGGCGCCGGAGAGGATACTCAGGCCGATGAGATCGGCGTCCTCCTGGATGGCGGCGCTGACGATCTCCTCAGGAGTGCGCCTCAGGCCGGTATAGATGACCTCCATGCCGGCATCCCGGAGCGCCCGGCAGATAACCTTGGCCCCGCGGTCATGGCCGTCCAGGCCGGGCTTGGCGATCAAAACCCTAATTTTTTTCTCCGTCATGTCCTCCTCCACCCGGCCAGGTTCAAAACGTCACCGGCTCCTCATACTCGCCGTAAACGTCCTTCAGGGAATCCATGATTTCTCCCAGAGTCGCGTAGTTCTTGACTGACTTCAGGAGAAAGGGCATGAGATTTTCCTCATCGCAGGCCGCTTTCTTGAGATCGGCCAGCGACCTTTTCACCGCGGCTTTGTCCCGGTTCTTTCTGACCGACCGAAGGCGGGCGAGCTGCTGCCTGGCCACGTCCTCGTCGATCTCCAGGAGCTGGATCGGTTCATGATCCATCTCGAAGGCATTCACCCCGACAATGATCTTTTCCTTGGCGTCTATCGCTTTTTGGTACCAGTAGGCGCTGTCGGCGATTTCCCTTTGGGGAAATCCGAGCTCGATGGCCTTGACCATCCCGCCCATATCGTCGATCTTCTTGATGTAACCCTTGGCTTCCCTCTCCATCTCCCCGGTCAAGGCTTCGACGAAATAGGCCCCTCCGAGAGGGTCGATGGTGTTGGCGGCTCCGCTCTCGTGGGCAATGATCTGCTGAGTCCGCAGGGCGATGGTGACGGCGTCCTCGGAAGGCAGGGCAAATGTCTCGTCGAGGGAGTTCGTATGGAGCGACTGGGTCCCGCCCAGGACCGCCGCCAGAGCCTGGATGGCCACCCGGACGACGTTGTTATAGGGCTGCTGGGCCATGAGCGAGACGCCGGATGTCTGGGTGTGGAAGCGCAGCCACCAGGAACGGGGGTTGCGGGCGCCGAAGCGGTCGCGCATAACCTCGGCCCAGATCTTGCGGGCGGCCCGGAACTTGGCGATCTCTTCGAAGAAATCGTTGTGGGAATTGAAAAAGTAAGAAAGCCGCGGGGCGAACTCATCGATCTCGAGCCCGCGCTCCAGGCCCCAGATCACATACTCAATACCGTCCCGGAGGGTGAAGGCCAGCTCCTGGACCGCGGTCGCCCCGGCCTCGCGGATGTGGTAGCCGGAGATGGAGATGGTGTTCCAGCGGGGGACTTCCTTGGCCCCGTATTCGAAGGTATCGACGATGAGCTTCATCGACGGCCGGGGGGGGAAAACGAAGGTCTTTTGGGCGATGTATTCCTTGAGGATGTCGTTCTGGATGGTTCCGGAAATGAGCTTGGGCGAAACTCCCTGTTTTTCGGCCACGGCGATGTACATGGCCCAGAGGACGGCGGCGGGCGCGTTGATCGTCATCGAGGTCGTGATCTTGTCGAGCGGGAGGCCGCTGAACAGGACTTCCATGTCGGCCAGAGAGTCGATGGCCACGCCGCACTTCCCCACTTCGCCCCTGGCCAGGTGATGGTCGGAGTCAACCCCCATGAGAGTCGGAAGATGGAAGGCGACGCTCAGACCGGTCTGTCCGTGGGCGAGAAGGTATTTATAGCGCTTGTTGGTGTCCTCGGCCGTCCCGAACCCGCTGAATTGGCGCATGGTCCAGAGCCGGCCGCGGTGCATGGTCGGATGGATGCCGCGGGTGTACGGATACTCACCCGGAAAATTCAGGTCGCGGAAAAAGTCGAAGCGCGGCAGGTCAGCAGGCGTATAGAGATCCTTGATCGGGCGTCCTGATACCGTAGTGAAATCTCTAGGGGGAGCGCAGGCGTCCAGGGACTTGGCGTATTTGTTCCTCTTCCAACTCTTGTAGGCTGTCTTGATATCCGAGGCTTTCTGCCGACGCTTCTTCACCCTCGCCTTCTCCTTTTGACCGTCCTGCCGCATGAAATGATGCCCTTTCTGGAAATGAAAAAAGGCTACCCTCTAGAGCCGGAGCCCGCTCAATCCTCCGTTACCTTAAAGACAAGGTCGTGCTCACGGACATGAGCTTCGACATGGAGCCCGAAGGACTCTCCCTTCTTGGCGGCGGGAACGGGCGCGTGCTCCATCTGCATGGAATCGACCTTCTGGCAGAGGTCCGTCGTATGGCCCTTGATGTGAATCGTCTCGCCGACCTTGAGTTCGCCCTTGGTCAGTTCGATGACGCCGACGCCGATCTTGCTGAAATAGTGCGTGACCCGGCCGATTTCTTCCTCCATCCTATCCTCCTACCTGAATGCTGGAATCAACGTTAGCAAAAAACTTAAACTTTGGCAACAAATAAAGCAAAACAAAAGACGGTTCCAATATTCTCAGAAGTCAACTCGGAGGGGAAGACCCCTTCCGACGTTCGGCCAATTTCATCGGCCTCTCTGCCTCCCCTTCTCGGGCGGGGCATGAAACCCCGCCCTTCGACCAAGGGGGCGGCTCCCCCTTGGAACCCTCTACGAGCGGCTCCCCGTGGCAAGCCACGGGGCATATTCGCCGCTCGTTAACTAAGGCGAGGGGCAGTGGAGGAGAAACCCGTATGAGGAGTGAGCGGGCGCGGTTTCGAGGCCACTGCCCCGAGCCTATCCGCAGAGCACGGAGCCGCCGTTGACGTTGATGATGGCGCCCGTGATATGGCGGGCCAGGTCGGAGGCAAGAAAGAGGATCGGCCCGGCGATGTCTTCGGGGGGCGGGATTCTCTTCAGAGGAATAGACTGCCGGACGGTTTCCCTGAAGCCGGGGGCGCTGAAGACCTCCGAGCACATATCGGTATCAACCCAGCCCGGGGCGACGAGGTTGACCCGGATGTTGTAGGGGGCGAATTCAACTGCCCAGGATTTTGTCAGGGCATTGAGCGCTCCCTTGGTCGCGGCGTAATGGGAGTGGAGCGCTTCGCCGCGGATTCCGGCTGTCGATCCGACGTTGATAATCCAGCCCTGATTGTGCTTTTTCATATGAGGGACGACGGCGTCGGTGAAATAAAAAACGCTGTCCAGGTTGACCTCCATGGTCGCTTTCCAGGCCTTGGTATCTCCGGAACCGATCTCGAGATACGTCCAGATGCCGGCATTGTTGACCAGGATATCGGCCCGGCCCCAGGCGGCGGTCATCTCCTCGACTGCGCGTCTTACATCGGCTTCGTTCGAAATCTCCGCTCGGATCGCCAACGACCGGCACCCTAACGACTCCACCGCGGACTTTACCTCGAGAGCGGCTGTTTCCTGACGCTGGTACGTGATGGCGACATCGGCGCCGGCCTTGGCGAACAGGACCGCCGTCGCCCGCCCGATCCCCCGCGAGCCTCCGGTGACTAACGCAGTTTTTCCACGCAAATCGATCATCACGTCTCCTCTATATCTCTTAAAAATGGGCGCCGGTATAGTGAAGCGAAAATTCGCCCATCTCGTCGAAATAGAGATAGCGGTGGATGTCGGCGCTCGCCGGCTCGACCTTCTCTTTCATCACAGCCATATACTCCTCGACGGTCGGGAGCTTCCCCCTGAGCGCGGCGATGGCCGCGAGGACGGCCGAGCCGAGATAGACCCGGGCGCCGTCCCCCATCCGGTCGTCGAAATTGCGGGTGGAAGTCGAGATGACCGTCGTCTGGGGCCGCACCCGCGCCTGGTTCCCCATGCAGAGCGAACACCCGGGGATCTCCATCCTGGCTCCGACGGAATTGTAGATCGAATAATAACCTTCCTTCATCAATTGGGCGGAATCCATTTTGGTCGGCGGCGTCAGCCAGACCCTCGTCGCCAGATACCCGGCCCCTTGGAAGATCTTGCCGACGGCCCGGAAATGGCTGATGTTGGTCATGCAGGAACCGATAAAGACCTCATCAACCCGGTCTCCCGCCACCTCCGACAGAAGCTTGACGTCGTCAGGATCGTTGGGGCAGGCCAGGATCGGTTCCCTGATCTCCGACAGGTCGACTTCGATCTCGGCCGCATAGTTCGCCTTTTTGTCCCGCTTGAGCAGCCGCGGCCTGCGCAGCCATTTTTCGCAGGCCTTGATCCGGCGCTTGAGCGTCCGGGCGTCCTGGTACCCCTCGGCGATCATCCGCCTCATCAAGGCGACGTTACTCTTGAGGTACCTGGCCACTTGCTCTTCATTGAGGTCAATGACGCTCCCGGCGGCCGACCGCTCGGCCGAGGCATTGGTCAGCTCGTAGGCCTGATCGACACTGAGATCAGGAAGGCCTTCCATCTCCAGGATGCGGCCGTTGAAGATGTTCTTTTTGCCCTTCTTGGCCACCGTGAGCAGCCCCTCTTTGATAGCGACGTACGGGATGGCGTTCACAATGTCGCGAATCGTGACGCCGGGGTTGCGCGTCCCTCTAAAACGGACGAGGACCGACTCCGGCATATCCAAAGGCATGAACCCGAGGGCGCCGGCAAAGGCGACGAGCCCGGAGCCGGCCGGAAAGCTCAATCCAATCGGAAAGCGGGTATGGGAGTCTCCGCCCGTTCCCAGCGTGTCCGGCAGGATGAGCCGGTTCAACCAGGAATGGATGATCCCATCGCCGGGCTTGAGGGCGACGCCCTTGCGGGCGATGACGAACTTCGGGAGATTCTGGTGCATCTTCACATCGGCCGGCTTGGGGTAGGCGGCGGTATGGCAGAACGACTGCATGAACAGGTCGGCCTGGAACTCAAGGCAGGCCAGCTCTTTGAGCTCGTCCGCGGTCATCGGGCCCGTCGTATCCTGGGAGCCGACGGTTGTCATCCTGGGCTCGCAGGCCATGCCGGGAAGGACGCCTTTAAGGCCGCAGGCTTTCCCGACCATCTTCTGGGCTTGCGAGTAACCCTGGCGAGCCTTGGGCTTGGGATTATCCGGGGTAATAAAGAACTGCGCATCCCCAAGGCCGAGAGCCTGGCGCGCGCGGTTGGTCAAGTTACGGCCGATGATGAGGTTCAGACGCCCGCCGGCCCGGAACTCGTCCCGCAGAGTGGGCGGCTTGAATTCGAACCGGGTGATGACCTCGCCGGCTTCGTTCCGGATCTCGCCGGTTTTCGTGTCGAGGGTGATGATGTCGCCGGTCTTCATCCGTCCGACCTCGGCCAGGAGAGGCAGTCCGCACGAGTCCTCGGTCGTGTTGAAGAAAATAGGAGCGATCAGCCCTCCGATGACGACGCCGGCCCGGCGCTTGTTCGGGATGTAGGGGATGTCTTCGCCGATGTGCCACATCACCGAGTTGCAGGCCGATTTGCGAGAGGAACCGGTGCCGACGACGTCGCCGACGAAGACGACCCGGTGGCCTTCCTCACGGAATTTCTTGATCGTCTCGATGCCGCCGGGGAAACGGGTCTCCCCCATCGCCTGGGCGTGGAGCGGGATGTCGGGACGGGTCGAGGCATGCTTGGCCGGAGAGAAATCGTCGGTATTGATCTCGCCGTCCACTTTGAAGACCTTGAAGGTCATTTTTTCCGGGAAGTCCGTCCGCTTCAGGAACCAGTCCCCGTTGGCCCATGACTCGAGAACGGTTTTGGCGTGAGCATTACTCTTGGATTTCTCGACGACCTTGTCGAAGGCTCCGTAGACGAGGATGGTATGCTTCAGGGCTTCGGCCGCGGCCGCACCAAACTCCGGATTGTCCAGGAACTCGACGAGCGGGTCGACGTTGTAGCCGCCGAGCATCGTCCCTAGAAGAAAGACGGCGTCATTCTTGGAAACAACGGGAGATCCGGCTTCTCCCCGGGCGACCTTGGTTAACCATTCGGCCTTGACCTTGGCCGCCGGGTCAACGCCCGGCGAAACGCGGTTCTTGATGAGGTTGAGCAGGATTTCTTCTTTTCCTGCGGGAGGGCTTTCGAGAAGCCTCGAGACGTCCGCCGTCTCGTCCGGACTGAGGGGAAGGGGCGGAATTCCCAGCTTCCGCCTTTCGGCTTCCTGTTTGAGATATGATTCCAACATGTCACTCTCCATTCAGCAATAAAATCTGGCTCTAACATAGAATGTATAAGATTTTTCAGGCTATTTTGTCAAAATCAATTTGGGGGACATGAACCTAATTTCTGAATTAGGGGTCGTGTCCTCCGAATTGTGCGGAATGTTGGGTCGCTTGACACCATCGGCGGTTTTCGGTACAAAAAAGGTATCCTCGGGGAGTGGAACATCGGGAAAAGGACTCATGCCGTCGAACTTGGCTAATCAAGGCCTGCTGAGCTCTTGGAAAGAGATAGCCGACTATCTTGGCTGCGATGAACGGGAATCGGGAAGGGCAAAAGCCCTAGGCCAGATCGGGCCAATCTAAGAACTTGGCTATCCGGTCAAGAAACTTCTTGAAATCGCCCAGGCGTGATTGGAGTATCTCATAAATCTGGTTTTCGTTAACTTCCCAATAAATATGGACGAGCCGATTCCTGAATTTCGCCATCTCTTTGAGGCTTTCGGCAAAGGCCTTTTCCAGAGCGCCCGTCTCTTCGAGGACAGAAAAGGCATCGGCATAGTCCTCCGGGGCTCGGTAGCCGTTCTGGGAGATGATGTGGTTGCAGATATCGATCGCCGCCTCGATAGCTACTATGAAGTGATATTTAGCGCTCCCCACCTTATCGGTATCCGAAAGAAAAATTTGCCTCTTGTTCTTTTTCAGTCTCTCGAGCTGGGCCACCGCATTCCTCATCTGAGAAACCAGCTTTACCAGGCGGTCTTGATCAAACCGGGGCATGGATGACTTCCTTGAGATATTGCCGCCGGTAATACGAGAAATCGAGGTATTTCTTAACAACTAGCCCCTCAAAATCCGCCCTCAGAGAAGGATCCCTGTCCACCACCAAGACCCCGCTTTTAATCGTCTGATAGACAAAAGAGAGAGGGGCCTGGTTAATGATCCGAACATCCACTTGAAAATGGCAGGACGACTGCAGCTTTCCCTCCCATCGGACTTCCCATCCGAGCGGACTTTTAACTGCCTTCTTGAGATAAACCGCGATATCGATGTCGGAAAAATCTTCCTCTTTGACGAACGACCCGAAAACATAGGCGAATACAATGTCTTTTGACCTGCCCAGTGGAATAGACAGTTTGCTGATAAGAGCTTTTTTTTCCTGCCGAGAAACCCGATTTTTCATCCTTTAAAAAGTATCACAAGGAGACCTTATTTTCAATTTCTATTTAGGACTGAAGCCGCTGCGATTTAGGGTGTTACCTGCCGAGACGGCGCACTAGGGGCCTCGACGCCCACGATGAACCTGAAAGCGAACAACCCGCACTAGACATTATCGACCGCGAGAAATTCATTATCAATCCGATACGATAATATTGATACTTGACATACTAAAATATCGGATAAAACAGGAATTATGAAGACACCAAACCTAATTCGCGTCGCTTCATGGAAGGAGGTAAGGGGACGGAACTAAGTTTCGTCTCCCCATAATTCTGTCCTGGATTTCGCTAGCGAGGTCGTCCCTCTCGATGTCAAGTTTTCGTCGTTGAAAAAACCGGTAGTCACCCGTGGACTCAGGAGCTTCATCGAGCGCTACGAGCCTGCGAAAGCCTATGTAGTCAACTGCGCCCTGAGCGATGCCGTAGGCATCAATAAAACCAAAATCTATTTTGTCCCCTACTGGGCCCTGCCTCAGGAAATCTCCGAGCTGCGGTCATAGGGCGGTTATCTTAGGATCGGCCAGGAACTCGGCGGCCGACAACATTTCAACTCCCCCCGATTCCTTTCTGCGCTCGAGACCATAAACGATCTGGACCGCCCGAGTATCTGGAAGGTACTTGAGGAACCGGAATAACGACCTTGAAAAGTTGTCGTCACTGGCCTTGACCTCAACCATAAGTATCGGGCGGTTATCAACCACCACCAGGAAATCGACCTCATTTTTATCCTTGTCTCTAAGGTAATGGAGCGAAACATGGCTCCCCGTGGAATCTTCCCGGAAATGGAGGTCCCGAAGGAGAGCGGCAGCAACGGCATTCTCAAGCTTGGCGCTCAGGTCACCTTCCACGGCGCCGGTGTCGTAAAAATAGTACTTGGATTCTTTCAACAGACTGCGAGAAATATTTCTATGGTAGGGCCTGACCGGGAAAACGAGGCAGAGGCTTTCGAGTATCTGGAGCCAATGCTTCACCGTATGGATGGAGACCTGCAGGTCTTCGGCCAGGGCGCTGTAGGACGTCATAGAACTTACCCTCTCCTTCAAGAGATCGATGAGAATCTCGATATTTTTCAGGTCCCTGACTTTCTCCAGGTCGAGAAGATCCTCTCTGATGATCGTGTCCACATGGGTCCGCCTCCAGCGCTTGGCCTCGACCTCGTCTTTTTTGAGATAAGGTTCGGGAAACCCCCCAAATACTAAAATATTTTCGAGGGCCTGTTTGGGAGATTCGCCCAGGAGTACGCAGATCTCTTTAACTGTGAGGGGATGAAGCCGCCGACTATTATGAAGCGTTATTCGTAATAGTCAGGACTTTTATGAAGTTTGCTTCATTTTGGCCAAGTCCTCCAGGCCACTCAATTTGAATAGACGAAGGGAGCCGGCTCGTTTTCTCCAGATGGCAATAAGAGCCGATGAGGGTCCAGTACGTGACCTCAATCGGGACGGCACCCAGTAGACCTCAACGCCGTCGACGAACCGAAATCGTTAAGGCCAGCGCAGGCCGCTGTCACAGCGTCTTTATGAGTTTGACCTGAAAACTCATGGGTATTCCGGCTCAGGCCGCGACTACCTATCCCTAGCCATCAAACCGTGTCGCACCCACGAGACAAAGCTCTGTCAGGTCGTCCTAAAAACTCCTAATTGATCCTGAACTGGCTTGCATAAGGGAATTCAAACGATTTGACCAGGATGCCGTCTTGGAGATCAAAGATTTTTAAATCGTTCATCGCGGCGACGATTTCACCTTTCGCATCGCCATCCATGTCCTCTACGGCCAGTCCATTAATAGGCTCTGCGCCCAAGGGAAAAACTTGCGCTGGATAGGGCTGGCCGTATTTAAAGAGATAGAAGCCAAAGCCGGTCGCCCCAACGACGATCTCATTTCCCGGAGATTCGTCCACATCGCCTCCATCCACCCCTTGAGTGTAGCCTGGTAACGCATCACTCAAGAAGACGGTGCGATAATAGCCGTCATCGTACTTCCAGATCATCAGTCGGCTGTTATTTCCACCCGCGATCAGTTCATTTCCGGAATCGTTGTCGGCGTCTCTTGCCTTGACGACATCGATAGCGGAAACAGCAAGGGGATCTATGTTTGTCTCTTCCGCCCAACCTAAACCGTTGTATTTCAGAATCCGGGGAATACCTGACTGGTCAAAAATCGAATACAGGATTTCATTGTCTCCCTGGTTATCCGAATCTCCTGCTCCCAGGCTCCATATGGGAACCACCGCGTAATCTGGGCCCCGGCCCAGGATATCGAGGCTTAGGGAGCCGCTCCCCCAGTTCAATTGAATAATTTCAATATGAGTATCCAGGTAAATAAAGATTTCGCTACGGTCGTCTCCATTCACATCCCCGATGCCGAGCGGCCCTCCTCTCCCCGCGTTTCTGTAGAAGAAGCCTGTTTCCCAGCTGGGTGCTCCTATCGATCCGTCCTCAAAGGCGACGATTTTCCAATCGTACAGTTTATCCTTCCCGCGCCTGAGGCCAGAGTAAACGCTGACGGGGGCGATTATCTCCTTGAGACCATCGTTATCGGCATCCCCTATGGCAAACCCGCTCGGACTAAAGGCGTTGCTCGCCCAGGTATCTTCATATTTTCCCTCGGTCCGCTTGATCTGAATGAGCCGTCCATCATAAGCGGTGCCAAACCCTTTGCATACGATTTGGGGATTGAGCTGGTCGATAACCAAAGGCGGATATATTTTGGGAACCGGGGGTTTCGGCTTGCCCGCTCCTCTAACCTGGGATAGGCCGACAGTGAAAACGAAGACGGCCGCGACCAGCAATACCGCTGGCACAGCATGGATCTTATAGTTGCGGTGATTTGCCATCTGGACCTCCTTTCTTGGAAAGATAAGATAAGATATGAAAATTCATCATTGAATGCTAATCAAAATACTTTTCTTCATATATTCCTCCTTTCAGGATCACATAGGCTCCCAGAATCCTCCTGTCAATAATTTTGGCCCGAGTGTCCAGTATTGTCCTGTTTTTTCCGATTATGCCCGTAATCTGGTCCCCATTGCTGGCTTTTGGCAAGAATAAGGCTAGCATAAGTTCTATCCGGTTTGGTTAACTTCCGGGGCCCCGTCATTCCTGGATCTGCTCAGGCGCATTGAGAATCCGCGGTCTACCCCCGCGTCCTTAGTATTGACAGGAGGATTCAGATATGTACAATATAGCTGTACCGGACAGGAAAAAACACTTGGCCATTCACGTCACCTATTCCAAGGCCCGCCAAAACCTCGCCAAGCTCCTTGATGAGGTTACCAAGAACCAGGACACTGTCGTCATCAAGAGACGCCGCGGCGAGAGCGTCGTGATGATGTCTGAGAAAGAAGCGTCTAGCCTCTTTGAGACGGCTCACCTCTTGAGATCCCCACGAAATGCGGTCCGACTTCTCAAAGCCTACGCCAAAGCACTCCAGGGCGAGGTCGGGACTCTAATGCCGGTCGAAGATATCAAGAAGCTGCGCGACGGCTTGGCCGATGGTCGCAAAAAAGCGTGAACTGGCATTCCGACCAGAGTTTCTTCGGGATCTCCAGTTTTGGATCAAGAATGATAAAAGAAACGCCGTTCGAGTTCTCGACCTTGTGCTGGACGTTCTCCACGACCCCTTCACGGGACTCGGCAAGCCCGAGCCCCTCAAGCACCTCGGCCCCGATATCTGGTCCCGGCGGCTGAGCCTTGAGCACCGGGTCGTCTACGTTGTGCAGGACGACCGCATCATCTTCCTCCAGGCCAGGTATCACTATTGAAAATCGTGGGGGTTTTGCCCCTAAAGACCGTCCCGCTATTTCTCTTGACCAGCCAAAAGACGTTTTCCGCCGCCGAATGGTTCGCCTATGATATGAAGGTCAGAAAAAGAGCGACGATTGTCGAAGAGCCGACCGGGGGCGGAGCCCACTCCGTTGACCTATTTAAACTCAACGATCAGCTCGAGATCTACATACCGACCTCCCGGGCGATCAATCCTATCACCGGAGGGAACTGGGAGGGCACAGGTGTCCTCCCGGACGTTCCCGTCCCCTCTGAGGCGGCCCTGGACAAGGCCATAGAGCTGGCTAAGATTGCGGCGGATAAACATTGGCAAGAGAAAGAAAAATCACTCACTTCAGCTGTCAATGAAATGCAGATCCAATTGGATCAGGCAGAAAAACTGTTCCGGGAGGACAAAAAGGAAGCCGCGGAAGCCGCCCTTGACTCGGTCTTCAGGATCGGAGACGGCCAAGGTCTGATCAATGAATTCTTCGTCAACGTGCTCGCTTATAATTACACGTCGGACAAGGATGAACAGATCCTCTATGCGATTATGAAAAAAAATATCGATTTCTTCCCCAACTCCCCGACCGCCTACGATTCCTTGGCTTATGCATACTTCAGCCACAGAAAGAAGGCGCAAGCGATCGAGTGTTTCACCAAGGTCCTTGAATTGGACCCGGAGAACCGGAACGCTAAAAAGATGATCGAGCG
>CAYGXD010000010.1:0-52853 GCA_964353705.1 uncultured Eubacteriales bacterium
AGTGTCCCGTCCATGCCGACGACTTTGGCAAGGTATTTACGAGACGGGACACTAGTGAGCGCGGATCCAGAAGGGCATGACCGCCCAGGGGTTTTCCTTTTCCAGTGTCTTGATCGTTTGAAAAAGCTGACCCAGGTCGGACGAGGGGAAGAGTTCTGCCTTGGCTTGCGGCCGGGCAAAAATCGCTCCGAGGATCGAAACTCTCTGCGGCCAGACCACAAGCTTGACCTGCTCTTCAGCCGGGATTCCGGCCAGGCTCTTGGCCGCCTCGAGGGCCTTATCCAATCCGCCCAGCTCATCGACGAGCCTGATCTCGCGGGCCTGCCGTCCGGTCCAAACCCGGCCCCGGCCGACCCTGTCCACTTCCTCCCGCGTCAGATTTCGCCCCTCCGCCGCCTTGGAGAGGAACTTGTCATAGGTCCAGAGGATCTGTTCTTTGAGGAGTCGGCGTTCTTCCGGACTGAAAGGCCGGAAGGTGGAGAAAAGGTCGGACCTTTGTCCGTAGGCCATCCTCTCGGCCGTGATCCCCAGCTTCTTGTAGAGTCCGGCGAGGCTGAACTTGCCTCCGATAACGCCGATCGAACCGGTTAGGGTCTGAGGCTGGGCGATGATGCGGTGACCGGCCATGGAGATCCAGTATCCCCCCGACCCGGCCAGGTCGGACATGGAGACGACGAGCGGCTTCTCCTTTTTCGCCAGGAATGCCTCCCTCCAGATGACGTCCGAGGCGACGGCCGATCCGCCGGGGCTGTCCACCCGAAGGACGATGGCGGCGATCGACCGGTCTTCTCTTGCCCGCCGGATGGCCCGGGAGAGAGTCCGGCCGCCGATCGAGTTATAAGTTCCGTCACCCCCGACGATCGGTCCCACGGCGTAGATAAGGGCGACCTTGCGGCCCGTTTCCAGTCCGAGGGAGGCCGGGTTTGTCCGGATATACTCTGAGAAACGGGTCCGTTTCAGAGTCCTGCCCTGGTCCCGCAAAATCGAGCCCAGCTCATCCTCGTAAAGCAGGCTGTCCACCAGGCCCGCCTGAAGTGCCTGCTCCCCTTGGTAGAGGCCTTTATCGATGATGGTCCTGACCTCGGACTCCGTCTTCTTCCGGGCCTCGGCGACTGCCCGCACGTACTCGGAGAAGATGTCCTGATAGAGGGCTTCCATCATCAATTTATGGGCCTCGGTGAAGCCCTTTTCCATAAACATGTTGTAGGCGGTTTTGAATTCCTCGACATGTTCGAACTGGGCTTCTACGCCCAGCTTGTCCAGGCCTTCTTTAAAGAAAGGCACCCATCCGCCCACACCGTTGACTCCCAGCCAGCCCAAAGGATGGAGGATGATCCGGTCGCAGGCGGTGGCCAGATAGTATTCTTTGTCGCCCTCGGGAGCTTCCTCGATATAGGCGAAAACCTTTTTCCCGGACTTGCGGAATCCTAGGACAGAGTCCCGGATTTCGCTTATTTTGGCCCAGTCGCACTCCAGGTAGCCGAGCCGTAAAAGGACGCAACGGATGCGGTCGTCCGCCTTGGCTTTGCGCAGGCTCTCCCAGACGTCGTGGACGGAAATAGTGGGTCCGCCCAAGAGATAGCCCGTCAGGAAATCAGGGGCGGAGAGTTCAGGAAAAGGCCCGGTCAGGTCGATTTCAAGACAGGAGTCAGCCGGCACCTCGGGCGGCCGCCTGAACTGGGAATAGAGGAAGGCCATAACCGTCATCGTCACCAGGATGAGAAAGAAAAGGAATATAAAAAGGATGTACTTGCCCTTCTTCATGTCATCTCCTCATCCCTACTACGGATTCCACGACCACCGGTTCAGTCACCCCGGTCTTCCTCAATATACCAGAAAAAAGGAGGCCCGGGATAGAGCTTGATTTCTTATTATGGATATGAAAGAATTATCGGGCTTTTGCTGCCGCAAGGCCGATCTGGACGGGCCTACGGCAGCTCGAGCACAAGGAGGTCTTTTTATATGTCTGCTGCAAAATTATACGTGGGCAACCTCAACTACAGGACCACTGAGGACAAGCTGAAAGAACTCTTTTCCCAGTACGGAGAGGTGAATTCAGTCAACATCCTCCAGGGGCGCGGTTTCGGTTTCGTCGAGATGGGCAACCCGGAAGGCGCCCAAGACGCCAAGACGAAGCTGAACGGTACGGAATTCGACGGCCGGAAAATCATCGTCAACGACGCCAGGCCCCGCGCCGAGAAGAACGGACGTGTCGGCGGAGAGCGGAGAGACCGCAGAGATTTCGGCAAGTTTTAATATAAATTTCATTTTCTAGCCCCTTTCTGAAGCCCTTCGGGGATGCTCTTTTTCGGGAAGGGGATTGGCCTGCCCGATTTTTATCCTGGGGGGGGTGAACCTTTCCCGGAACCCGTCCGTAGTAGTTGGTGAGCGTATGGAAGAACAAAGGACGACGCCCCATGAGAACATCACTACTCTACTTGAAAAAGCCGGAGAGGGCGACCGGCAGGCCTTCAAGGACATCGTCAGCCTCCACCAGCAGAAGGTCTTTCTATTGGCTTTTTCCATTCTCAGGAACAGAGAAGACGCCTTGGATGTCGTCCAGGAAACATTCATGAGACTCTACCAGAAGCTCGACGCTTACGAGAGCGGTAGGAATTTCCAGGCCTGGCTCCTCCAGATCGCTAAGAACCTAAGCATCGATTACTACCGAAAGCATCACCGGCGGCGCCGCGACATGGAGACTGACCAGAGGATCGAAGATCTACCCTTGGCGGCCGCGGACTACCGGTCTAACCCGGAGTCCTCGGAGCTGAGCCGCGTCCTGGCCCGGAACCTTGAACGTCTGGCGGAAAGGCAGCGCTTGATCTTCGTGATGAAACACTTCAACGGGCTCGAATACCGGGAGATCGCCCAGGTCCTGGGGATCTCGGTCGGGACGGTGAAATCCCTTCATTTCAAGGCCGTCCGCAACCTCAAGAACTGGCTGAGCCCGCAACTGGGGATGCAGACATGAACAAGTGCCGACGTGGAAGGCGAGATGTTGCGGCTTTCTTGGGAGGAGAGATGAGCGAACGCGATCGGGAAGACATGCGGCGCCACATCGAGACCTGCCCGGCCTGCGCCGATGAGGTTCCCGCCCTCGAGAGGCTCCTGGAGAGCGCCGATTCGCTGGGCCGAGACATGCAGGCGGCTCTTGCCGGCATCGATTGGGACGGCCAGGCGGAGAAGATCACGGCCGCGGTCTGGGACGGGAAAGCGCGGCCGGTGAGAGAGACCAGACGGGAGCGGACATGGCTTCTCGCCTTCCGGCTCAGGCCCGTTTTGGCCGGCCTCCTCCTCGGGATCCTGGTCGGAGCGGCGGCTATGTTCATGGTCTACCGGAGTGGAGCACTGGATAAGCCGCCGGCCGGGACGTTTTTCGCTTCGAACGAATTCCTGGGCCGGGTCGACCAGGAGTTCGCCCGCCGTGAAACACTGGACTACCTGGAGAAGAGCCAATATGTCCTGCTGGAACTGGCCCAGACTCAAACGGAAAGCGGGGATTGCCGCCTGACCGAAGCCGCGGCGCGCGAGACCAGGGAGCTGCTCTCCAAAAAAAAGTACCTCAACCCCCAGCTCGAGAGGGCGCGAATGGCCAAGGCCAAAGCCATCTGCGACCAGATCGAGATCCTCTTTTACGAGTTGGCCCAGGTCAGCGAGAATCTGACCCCTGCGCAGTGCCGGGGAATCCAGAACATGATCGAGGATAAGAACATCCTCCTGAAAATAAAGCTCTTGAAGAAAGAGCTCCAGGAAAGCGAGGTCTGAGGTGAGAAAAATAGCCCTCATCATAATCATTCTGGCGGGTCTCGTCTGCGTCCGGGCGGCCGCCCAGGAGCCTCCGGATGAGAGGCTCTTCCAGGAGGCCAAGAACCTTTTCTTCGACGAGAAATGGGAAGTCGCCCAGGAGAAGTTTGAAGACCTCCTGGACGAGTATCCGGAGAGCACGCTCGTCCCCCAGGCGACCTTCTACAAGGCCCAGTGCCTCGCCAGGCGAAAGGATCACGAGGAAGAGGCCATCGAAGCGTACAAAGATTATCTTTCCAGCAAGAAGAGAAACGATAGCCTGTCCGAGGAGGCGGAGTCCTCTATCATCGACCTGGCGTATGAGCTCTACAAGGATGACGAGGAGGGCCACCTGGATGAGATCGAGCAGCGTCTGGAGAGTCCCGACCGCGTCATCCGGTATTATGCCGCCTTCAAGCTGAGCCTGATCAAGGACAAGCAGGTCGCTGTCCAGGCCATCCCCGTGCTGGAGAGGATCATCGTCGAGGAGAGCGACAAGGACCTCAGGGATAGAGCGAAGATCGCCCTGCTGAGGATATCGCCCGATGCTTTGAAGCAGGTCGAAGACCAGGAAGAGCGGGGGACGGCCAAGGCCTTGAGGATCAGCGTCATCGTCGAGGGTCAGCGAGAGCCGGTTTTCCAGCTCAACATCCCCTGGGCGCTGGCGGACCTGGCTTTTCAGGCCATCCCGGAAAAGGACAAGGCCGCCCTAAGGGCGGAAGGTTATGATCTGGACAAGATCGTCAGTCAGCTGACCCGGATCAAGGGCAACATCATAGAGATCCGTCCCGAGGACGACAAGACCCGGGTCATCCGGATATGGATCGAATGAACTCCTTATTCCTTTTAATTCGGAGGACCGACATGAAACGATGGGCGGCTTTGGGGGCGGCGGCGGCTTTGGTTTTTTGCTTGGCGGCGCCGGTTTTCGCGGCCGGAGAGGATGATGACCTCAAAGTGATTAAAAGGGCCGTCAAGGGTGGCCATGCCTGCGATCCGGGGAAACCCATGAAGTGGTTTAGGATTCTTGTCACCGACAACGAGTCAAGGACGGATATCGTCAAGGTCAATCTGCCGATCTCTCTATTCAAGCTTTTGGCGCACTGCTCAAAGGACAGGCATCTGCACACGGGGAAAGCCGATATCAATGTGGCGGCCGCGCTTAGGGACCTGAAGAATATGAGCCCCATCGCGCTCCTCGAAATCGTCGACGACGGCGCGAAAATCAAAATCTCGCTGGAGTGACGAAGAAGGGCGCGGGTCTCTCTATTCCCATAGATGCTGAGCCTCTGCGGGATCAACGAACCCCGCCGGCCCGCTATTGTTAATTTGACAACATCCCCACCAATCTTAATAATATAGGCCCTAGGAAAAAGCTATGGCCAGACTGTTCGAGTTTCAAAGCAAGAAGCTCCTCAAGCAGGGAGGGATCCCGGTTCCTGGTGGAGATGTGGCGTCCACTCCCGAGGAGGCCCGGCGCATCGCCGAGAGGATCGGCAAGCCGGTGGTCATCAAGATCCAGGTCTGGGTGACCGGCCGGGCGGGGATCGGAGGGATCCAGTTCGCCTCGACACCCGAGGAAGCGGAAACCAAAGCCCGCCAGCTCCTCGGGATGAAGGTCAAGAATTTCGTTGTGGACCGCATCCTTGTCGAGGAGAAGCTGGCCATAAAGGCCGAGTACTTCGTCGGACTGGTCATTGACGATGCCGCCAAGAGGCCCCTTATCATCTTCAGTCCCGCCGGAGGCACCGGGGTCGAGGAGATCGCCCGTCTCCACCCGGAGAAGATCGCCCGTCAGACCATCGACGTCCTCAAAGGGTTTCCCGAGTACGAGGCGAGAAACATGCTCCTCCGGGTGGGAGTCGAGGGCGCGGTTCTGCCGAAGCTGGCCGACCTTCTGACCAAGCTCTACAAAGTGGCCCGGACGAACGACGCCCGCTCGGCCGAGATCAACCCCCTGGTCTTGACCGCCGACGACAACGTCTTTGCCGCCGACTGCCACCTCGTGGTCGACGACTACGCCGTCTACCGCCATCCGGATTTCGGGATCGAGATCGCCCGGGAGTTCGATCGGCCCCCGACCGAACTCGAGAAGATCGCCTACCGGGTGGAGGAGAAGGACTACCGCGGGACTTTCTACTTCTTCCAGATGGTGGAACAAACGGCCGGAAGCGAGAAATACATCGGGTTCAACGGGGCGGGCGGTGGCGGGTCGATGATGTCCATGGATGCCGTCCTCAACCGCGGCTTTAAACTGGCCAACTACTGCGACACGAGCGGCAACCCGCCGGCCAGCAAGGTCTACCGGGCCGCCAAGGTCATCCTGTCCCAGCCGGGGATCATGGGCTACTTCGCTTCGGGTTCGGGTGTGGCCAGCCAGGAGCAGTACCACTCCGCCCGCGGCTTGACCAAGGCGTTCCATGAGGAAAAACTGGATATCCCCGCGGTCATCCGGCTGGGCGGAAATTTCGAGGAGAAAGCGATCGAGATTCTGCAGACATACCTAAAGGATATTCCCGGAATCGTCGAGGGATACGGCCGGGACAATTCTCCGGAGTTCTGCGCCCACCGCCTCGAGGAACTGGTGGCCAGGAGCGGCGGGAAGCGGTATGAGGTCAGGCCGGTCGTTGAAGCGCCGGTCCCGGAAGGTGCCTATGTCTTCGAGACCGTGACCGGCCGGCTGTCCATCGATCACTCGGAATGCCCGGGCTGCAAGACCAAGGGTTGCGTCCCGGCCTGCGCCCCCAAAATCCTGAAACTCCTGGACGGGAAGCCGGTCCTGGCCGTCTCCGTCGAAGACGCCAGGAAGGGAAAGTGCACCGAGTGTCTGGCCTGCGAGATCTTCTGCAAATTCCACGAGCGGGATGCGATCGTCATCCACCTTCCCATCCCCGGGCTCACGGAATACAGGGAAAAGATCCGCTCCGGCAAGCCCCAGACCTGATTATTTATATATAATTTATAAAAATAATAGGAAAAGAGACCAGAGATCATGGCCATCCTAGTGAACGAACATTCGCGCGTTATCATCCAGGGTATCACGGGCCGCGAGGGCATGGTCCGGGCCCAGTTGATGAAGGACTATGGGACCAAGCTCGTCGCCGGCGTGACACCCGGTCGCGCCGGGCAGGACGTTTACGGGGTCCCGGTCTACGATTCTGTCCTCCAAGCCTGGGAGAAGCAGGGCCCTGTTGACGTCAGCGTCATCTTTGTCCCTGCCGCCCTTGTCAAAAACGCCGCCCTCGAGGCCATCGACGCCGGGGTCAAGCTCCTGGTCATCGTGCCCGACCGGGTGCCCATCCACGACGTCCTGGAGATCGCCGCCCGGGCCGCCGAGAAGGGCGCGCGGTTCGTCGGGCCGAACACCCTCGGGCTGGTCAGCCCGGGCAAGGCTGTCCTGGGCATGATCGGCGGCCGGGCCCAGCGGGCCCGGGAATGGTTCAGGCCCGGCTCGATCGGCGTCAGCTCCAGGAGCGGGGGCATGACCTCGGCCATTTCCTATTACCTCACCAAGTCCGGACTGGGTTTGAGCACCATCGTCCACGTGGGAGGCGACGCCGTCATCGGCCTCTCTCATCCCGAGATCATGGCGCTTTTCGAGGAGGACCCGGAGACCCGGATGGCCGTGATGTTCGGAGAGATCGGGACGACCCAGGAAGAGCGGGTGGCCGACCTCGTCGCAAGCGGCCGGTTCACGAAGCCCCTCGTCGCCTATATCGGCGGCAAGGCGGCCAAGTCGGGGACGCGTTTCTCCCACGCCGGGGCGATCGTCGAAGGCTCACGGGGCTCGTACGAGACCAAGGTGAAAAGACTGCGGGAGGTCGGCGTCCACGTCGTCGACGCCATCTCGGATATTCCCATAAAAGCAAAGGAAGTTTTAGGAGCGTAGGCCGGATTCTCCGGAACTCGGTCTGCCGGCTTTGATTTCAAGACTGGAGAGGAACAAAAAATGGCCGAAGACCTTCATTGGAAAACCGGGATCACCTCGGTCCAGCCGAACAAGGTGCGGCTGCGCGGCTATCCCATCGATCAGCTGATGGGGAAGATCACTTTCTCGCAGGCGATCTACCTCGTGCTCAAGGGCGAGCTGCCTTCGCCCGCGGTAGGGAAGCTTTTGGATGCCATCTTCGTTTCGTCGGTCGACCACGGCGCCGGCCCGCCCTCGGTCCTCACGGCCCGGACCGTCGCCTCGACCGGAGCGGAGCTTCACGCGGCCATTGCGGCCGGAGTGCTGGCCATCTCCCGCCTCCACGGCGGCGCGATCGAGGAGGGCATGCGGCTCTTCCAGGCCATCGGGCGAAGGGTTGAGGAGAAGAAGATTTCGGAAGAGGAAGCGTCCAAGGAAATCCTGGCTGAGATGAAAGCGCGGGGGGAACGTGCTTCTGGGTTCGGCCATCGGGTCCACACCCAGGACCCCCGGACGGAAAAGCTGTTCGCCATGGCCGAGGAGCTGAAGCTAGCCGGACCGGCCGTGCAGATCGCCCGGGCCGTTGAGAAGGTTTTCAAGGACGGCGGCAAGCCGCTGCCGATCAACGTGGACGGCGCCATCGCCGCCGTGCTCTGCGACCTCGGCATCCCGGCGGAGATCGGGAACGCCTTCTTCATCATCGCCCGCGTGCCGGGGCTCGTCGCCCATATCCAAGAGGAAAAAACGCGGATGAGACCGATGCGAAAAATCCACCCGTCCGATACCGAATACGACGGGCCGGGAGAAAGGGAGATCCCATGAGCAAACAACTGGAGACACTGCTGCCTGAACTGCAGCTCATCAAGGACCCGGAACTCCGGGGACTGACGGCCAAGGTCTGGACGGAAGCGATGAAGCGGGCCGGCTGGGGCATCAAGGACCTGGCCGAGATGCCCTTCACGCTCCTGATCAAGCACATCGATGTCAACCTGATCACCCACACCCGGGCCGTCACCCTCACGGCGCTCCGGATCGCCGAGGTCATGATGGCCGAATATGGAGAGAAGATCTCCATCCATCGCGATTATCTCCTTTCCGGCGCGATCCTCCACGACGTCGGCAAACTTTTCGAATACAAGAGGGAAGACGGCAAGTTCGTCAAGAGCCGGGAAGGGGAGTTGCTGCGGCATCCGATTTCCGGGGCGGCTTTTGCCTTCGCCCACGGTCTACCCCAGGAAGTCATCCACATCATCGCCGCCCATTCCAAGGAGGGGGACGGATCGCGCCGGACGATCGAGGCGATCATCGTCAACCACTCCGACTTCGTCAACTTCGACGCCCTAAAAGACTGAGAGAAAAGGGGACAGGAGGAATCATTGGGCAAAACCCTGAGTGAGAAGATACTGGGAAAGAAGGCCGGCAAGGAGGTCAGCGCCGGCGAGGTGGTGACGGTCGCGCCCGATTATTGCCTCTCCCACGACAACTCGGCGGCCATCATCGGCGAGTTCAAGAAGCTGGGGGTGGCGCGCGTCACGGCGCCCGGCAAACTGGTCATCATCCTCGACCACATCGTCCCTGCCGCCGACGAGAAATACGCCCAGAACCACAAGACCATCCGCGAGTTCGTCGCCGCCCAGGGCCTGCCGAATTTTTTCGACATCCAGCACGGCGTCTGTCATCAGGTCCTGAGCGAGGCCAGCTTCGCCCTCCCGGGGAAGCTCATCGTCGGGAGCGATTCCCACACCACGACCTACGGCGCCTTCGGGGCGTTCGCGGCCGGGATCGGCCGGACCGAGGCCGCTTCGATCTGGGCGACCGACGAGATCTGGTTGCGCGTTCCGGATACGCTGCGGGTCGAATTTTCCGGGAAGCTTCCGGCCGGCGTCTATGCCAAGGACGTCATCCTCAAGGTC
This sequence comes from uncultured Eubacteriales bacterium, assembly GCA_964353705.1. GTDB lineage: Bacteria > Acidobacteriota > Aminicenantia > Aminicenantales > UBA8522 > UBA8522. The sequence goes on from CAYGXD010000010.1 coordinate 9,607, forward strand.
ATCGGCGGCAATGGCGCCGACCGGGCCAACTACGAGGCGATCGAATTCACCGGGCCGGCGGCCGGAGATTTCAGCCTGGCCTCGCGTATGGTCATGGCCAACATGGCCGCGGAAATGGGCGCTAAGAACGGCTACTTCGAGCCGGATGCCAAAACGCTCGAGTGGGTGAAGGCGCGGGCCCGGGCCGATTATGAGGTTGTCCGTTCCGACAGAGATGCGAAGTACGAGACGATCCTGAGATATGACCTCTCGGTGTTGGAGCCTCAAATCGCCTGCCCGCACACAGTGGACAATGTCAAACCTGTACGAGAGGTCGAGGGCAAGCCCTGCCATCAGGCGCTCATCGGGACGTGCACGAACGGCCGCCTCGAAGACCTCGAGGTGGCGGCCGGGATCCTCAAGGGCCGGAAGATCAATCCGAGCGTCCGGGCTCTCGTGCTTCCGGCTTCCAGGGAAGTCTACGTCGAAGCCTTGAGGAAGGGATTCCTCGAGGCGCTCTCCGAAGCGGGCTGCGTCATCCTCAACCCGGGCTGCGGGCCGTGTCTCGGCGCGCATGAAGGCCTCCTGGCAGCGGGCGAGGTCGTGGTCAGCACCTCGAACCGCAATTTCCGCGGCCGGATGGGGAACCGCGACTCCGAGATCTACCTGGCTTCGCCGGCGACCGCCGCCGCCTCCGCCCTCGAGGGCAAGATCACCGATCCAAGGAAACACCAATGAGCCAAGGACGCGTTTGGAGGTATGGGGACGACGTCAACACCGATGTCATCTTTCCGGGACGATATACTTACCAGCTCATGGAGCCGGCCGAGATGGCCAAACACGCCATGGAGGACCTCGACCCGGAGTTCGTCAAGAACGTCAAGCCGGGCGACATCGTCGTTGCGGGGAAGAATTTCGGCTGCGGGAGCTCGCGGGAGCAGGCAGCGGCCTGTTTGCGCGCGGCCGGTGTCCAAGCCGTCGTGGCCAAGTCTTTCGCCAGGATCTATTTCCGGAATGCCATCAACCTGGGCCTGGCCGTACTTCAATGCGAAGAGGCAGCGGACGCGCTGAAGACGGGCGACGAGGCCGAAATCGACTTCGCCGGAGGCCGGATCATCTCGGGCGGCCGTATCTTCAAGTTCTTCCCGCTTCCCGATTCGGTCATCGGAATCATCGAGGCCGGCGGCCTGATCGAGTACACGAAAAAGAAGCTGGCCTCCAAGTAGCGGGCAAGCCCCGGCCTGACGGGAGGATGACCATGCGGCGCGTTCCATTGTCTGCTCAGCCTGAAAACGAGTTTCGGGAGGCGTGATCATGACCGGCCCTAAAAAAGACCAGCGTATTAAAGTCACCAAGGACGGTCCCTATATCGTCACCGGCGGCGTCCCCCTGGAGCAGGAAAACATCATCATCGGCGGCGACGGCGAGCCGTTATGCTGGGAGAAAGGCCCGTCTTTCCCGCATGGAGAGGAATACTCCCTCTGTCGCTGCGGAGCTTCGAAGAACAAACCGTTCTGCGACGGGAGTCATTTTCTGGAGGCCTTCGACGGCACGGAGACGGCGGGGAGCGCGCCCTACCTCGAAAAGGCGGAAAAAGAATGCGGGCCCGGACTCGACCTGACCATGAACCGGGACCTGTGCGCCGCGGCTCGCTTCTGCCATCGGGGGGAGAAGGCCTGGGGCTATGCCGAGCGTTCGGACGATCCCAAAGCCCGGAAAGAAGCTGTCGAAGAAGCCTGCGCCTGTCCATCGGGAAGCCTCGTTGCCTGGGATAAAGAGACCGGCCAGGCGATCGAGCCGGACCTCGAGCCTTCGATCAGCCTGATCGAGAATCCTCAGGCTGGGACGAGCGGCCCCATCTGGGTCAAAGGCCGGATCCCGATTGAATCGGCCGATGGCCACAAATACGAGCTGAGAAACCGGGTGACGCTCTGCCGCTGCGGCAAATCCGAAAACAAGCCGTTCTGTGACGGGACTCACGTCTCCATCAAGTTCCGTTCGGGCACCTGATTCGGCCGCGGCCATCGCAAGCACTAGAACAGTGGTTTCGGCGATTCTCCCGAGAGATATCTTCTTCTTCCATCGGCCAGCTGAAAAAGTGCTGCCACAAACCATCCGAGATCTCCTCCTGTAATTTTGACATCCCGGCTCTCCGGTCCGACCTTGACAGTGTTCGATATCTTAATCTATGCTCCCTCATGATGGTTGGAGGGGATAAGAGAGGCAGGCCGGCAACTGTGAGATTTATTATAAAAAGTTCATTAAGTAGGGTGCTTCAAGAAACCGATTGAATCCCGGCTGCCGCCCGCTTATTTGCTCCCCGGCAGAATGTGCCGGGCGTTGGGAGGAGTCCATGACAATGGAGCAGTCCCCGAACCGGTTCAGGCTCCAGAAAAAAGGCCTATCCCGGAAAATGATGTTTACGGCAGTGCTCCTGGCTCTCGGAGCGGGCGCCGCGGCCGCCCAGATCACCGCTGAAGCCGCCGGTTCGAGACGGGAGTCCTCGAAAGGGGCTCCACTAGCCGAGTTGCCCGCCCTCCCGTTCGATCACATCCTTCGGTACGACGAGTTGACAGGCCTGCTTCACGCCTGGGCCTCCGCCCGGCCCGACCTCTTCCAAGTAGAGAGCCTCGGCCGCACGCCCGAGGGGCGCGAGCTCTGGTTTGCCACTGTGACGAATTCGGCAACCGGACCAGCCTTGGAGAAGCCGGCCTTGATCGTCGACGGCAATATGCACGCCCTGGAGTGGACCGGAGGGGTGGCGGCGATGAACTTTCTCTGGAGGCTTGTCCGGGATCACGGCTCGGACGAGCGGACGACACGGCTGCTCGACACCCGCTGCGTCTACGTCCTGCCGCGCCTGAGCCCGGACGGCGTCGAGGCGACGCTTCGGGAGGGAAGGATCATCCGTTCCGTTGCCCGGGCGCAGGCCGGGGGAGAGTCCGCACCGGGGCTCCACATGCGCGACCTAGACGGTGACGGCCGGATCGTCTTCATGCGCTTCCGCGACCCGAACGGGCCGTGGAAACAGCATCCCCAGGAGCCGCGCCTTCTCATCGCCCGCGGTCCGGACGAGGCCGGCGGCGACACCTGGCGCGTCGTGCCCGAGGGCCTGATCGAAGGATATGACGGCGAATCGATCACCGTCCTCCCGGCGCTTGAGGGGCTGGATTTCGGGGTGAACTTTCCCGACGACAGGGGTCCAGAGGCGGCCGGCGGACGGCCGGCGCCGGACCCAGCCTTGGTTCCCGAGGTCGCCGCCTATGTCGACGCCATCCGGAACCGGCCCAACATCGTCGCCTACGTTACCTGCCATTCGTTCGGCGGCGGACTTCTGATGCCTCCCGTCAACCCGGACGAGCTCCTCGCGCAGGGCGACCGCCTGACCTACGCCGCTCTCGCGGCCAAGGCGGCCGAGTTGACGGGTTACCAGCCGACGTCCTACCTCGACCTCCGGGCCGGCCAGATGACGGATATCCACATCCCGACAGAGATCGGCTGGCTTTACAACAGGCATGGCATCTTCTCGTTCATCACCGAGTTCTGGAACCCGCTGAAGGCGGCGGGCATTTCGCTCGACGGCGCCCCCATGTCGCTCTGGCTGGGGGGATATCACCCCGTCGAACATGAGCTCGAGCTTCTCCGCTGGAACGACTCGGACCTCGGCGGGGCCGGCTTCGTGGCCTGGCATCCTTTCCGCCACCCGCAGCTCGGTCCGGTCGAAATCGGCGGCTGGGACAAAGTCCATTACTGGTACAACGCGCCGTTCGACCGGCTCGAAAGGGAGGTCGCTCCGCACGCCGACTGGCTGATTTTTCTGGGGCTCTCGTCACCCCGGCTCGAGATCCGCTCGCTGGGCGCGGAACCGGCGGGCGAGGGGCTCTGGCGCATTCGCCTCGTCGTCGAAAACACGGGCTGGCTCCCCACGAACGGTTCCCAGCGCGCTCTTGACTGCCGGGCCGTCGAAGGGGTCGTCGCTGAACTTACCCTGCCCCCCGGGGCGCGCCTTGTCGACAGTGAGCTCCGCCGGTCCATCGGCCAGCTGGCCGGTCGAAGCGAACAACGCTCGACCGTCACCTGGTGGGGATACACCCCGGGCACGCCGGACCGCGCTGTCGTAGACTGGAAGATCGTGGCGCCCGCCGGAATCACGGTCTCCGTTGTGGCCAGCCATGTCCGGGCGGGGACGGCGCGGGCGACGCTTCGGCTCCAGCGACCACACGGATGAAACCAAGGGGCGAACTGATAAAAAACTCTTTTTGCGTTCTTATTTTTTTCCGGTGGGGAGGAGGCGCTTGAGTTCCTCGAACCAGTTCTGGACGAGGACCATTTCGGTGACGGGCGTGGGTTTCCTTTCCTCGAGCTTGACCATAAGAAATCGCTGCCCGTCGAGGGACAGGTCATAGCTGCGTACGGTGAACTTGACCTGAATCCAGATTCCTCAAAAAGCAGTCGAGGCTTGCTGAACCGGCGGTTACCGGAAGAATATCAAGCTAGAGGAGAGGAGTCAACAACAATTGTGCCCTTAGGTTAACCTCTGAATGGTCTTCTTTTTGATCGCGCTCCGGCTCTCAAATAGCAGGGTTTCAATCATACGGCTTTCCGGAATCAACTTGAAATAGAGCCGGTACTCACCTATGCGAAGGCGGTATATGTTGAATTTTCCTTGAATTTTCTTGACATCGCCTTGATATGGATTGGCCTGAAGCTCGTCAAGCCGAAGAAGGACTTGTTCTTGAAGCTCTGGATCCAGGCTTTCTATTTTTGCGGCTGCTGTCCGGGCGATCCTTGTGATGGTCCACTTGCCTATTCCGGAGCTTCCGTTTGAGCTCTTCAAGGGTGAAATATTCCCCTCGTTGGATTTCCCCGATCGCCGCTTCGATCTTGGCCCATTCCCCGGCGCTCGCTTTCACGCTCGGCAGCTCTTTCTTGATAAGATTTCGAATAAGCTCCCGGATCTTTCCGGTCTTGCTGAAGCCTCTTTCTTTACAGATCGTGTCAAACGCCACATATTCCTCATAGGATAGACGAAGGCAAAGATTTTTATTCTCACTCATCAGCGCTCCTCAAGCAGGAAAGTGAAATTAGCATTATTTTGCATTAATATTAATGCAAATATGGACTTCCGTCAACTCTAATAACCCGGCCAATTCAAGACGGGAATCTACTTTTGTTTTTTAACTCTCTCGAGACTGTCTCGATACTTCTTCACGTCTGGATCGTTCTTTATTTCGGCCAGCTTGACTGCGTTCTCGTAGGCGGCTACGGCGAGGTCGAGCTTGCCTGTTTTTTCGTAGACTTCCCCCAGCCCGTTGAAACCGGCTGGAGATTCGGGGTTTTCCTGGCTGAGAAATGCGCAAATCTTGAGGGCATCGTCAAATCTGGAGCTGTTGACGGCTGAGCTTGCGGCAAATATCAAGTCGCCCTCGGCGACGCCGCTGTCGAAAGCGTATTTCGCCTTGAGCCCCTTAACCAGGGCGAGTGCGATTTCCACCTGATTCTGATAAGCCAGCCAATTCATGACCGCACGGTAGATCGGCTTCCGGGGAAGACCTGTATCGTAACCCAGCCGCCCTGACAGATTTTCATAGTGCGCCTTCACCGCGGCCGGGCCGTTGGCGGCGACTTCAAGCGGGAGACGCCATCCCCGGAAGACATGCTCGAGTCCCTCGTAAAGCGTTTTGAGCTTGTTCGAGAAATGATCGTCATCGGGCATGTTCTCATATTTCCAGTCCAGGTCCTGGGGGGCTTTGGTCTTGAGGATGTCCATGAATTTCTGGACGCCCGGATAGAACGGCTGCTCATCACCCAGGGCAAAGAAAAAGGACTTCTTCAGGGACTTCATCTCCGCGAGCTTGGCCTCGGAAAGCTTGACCAGGTCGACGGCCGTCGTCCAGGGCGGGGAGGTCAGCCCCAAACCCGCGCCGATATAGCCATAAAAGAGGTCTGGTCTGGTAAGGATGACGAAAAGCGTCGCGAAAGACCTGGCGCTATGCCCATACAAGACCCGGCAGGGCTGGACTCTATAACCCTTCTCGATGAAGGGGAAAACCTCATCCTCCAGGAAAGCGATCAGCTGGGGGGGCGCTCCAGAGGCATTTCCGAGGAATACGTTGACCACGATTAGCCCGGGAGTCCTGTCGTTCGCGGCCAGGAAGTCGGCGACGGCCGAGCCAAACACAAAGTCCTTTTCGACATCGAGAAGATAGAGGACAGGATACTTCTCTCCGGACTTTTCATAATCCTCGGGCAGATGGACGCTGATATCGATCTTGCCTGCGATTTTCCTCGGGGCGAATGAATAGGTGGATCCAATAGCGATGTCCCCCGTCTTTTCCTGGGAGAAGCCGGGAGTGAGCAGATAGAGGGAAAAAAGGAGTGAATAACAAAGCCTGCCCAATCCTTTCTTAATTTTCATAGTAAAAGCCTCCGAAACGATTCCGGCTCAGGGATCTTATTTGAGAAATAAACTCTGAGCTGCTTATTTTATCTTCGGGTTCCAGGTCCCCTTCGCGACCGCGGGAACAAAGTTGGCCAGGCCGGGAGGCGGGAAGGCGAGGGTCTTCTCTTTCTCGGCGCTCATGTAGGCGGCCATCAGGAGCTCGGCGACACCGACGCCGTCCTCGAAATTCTCCCTCGGCCGGACGCCCTTGAGAAAGGACCCGACCATGTGCCGGTTTTCGGCCGTGTAGCCGTATTCGTTCTCCTCGTCGCTCACGACCGGCATCAAGCCGACCTCGGCGTTCTGCTTCTCGACCAGGTCTTCGCCCGCTTTGCCCTTGACCCGGCGGCTGAAGAAGACTTTGAGACCGGCATCGAGGCTGTTGATTTGCAGGGAGTATTCGGGGCCGAGGAGTTCCATACTCAGCCTCAGCCCGGCGCCGACATAACACCAGGACGTCGTCGTCTCGACGACCACAATCTGCCCTTTATCGTCCTTGTATTCGACGAGCGAGCGGGCGAAGTCCTCGGCGGGCCGCTTCAGGTAGTCCGTTTTCCCTCCGCTCGAATCCCAGAGGGCTTTCGCATATTCCGCGATCTGCCACTTGAGACACGATGCGTAGGCCGTGATCTTTGTCGGTGTCAGGACGCCGCGGCCCGCCCCGGGCGGAGTCAGCATGAAACGGGCGACCTCGACCGAATGGCACATCATGTCGTTGAGGACGCCGCCGCCCTGGAGGCTTCCCTCCCAGAACCAGGGCATATGGGGGCCGCTGTGCTCCTCGGCCGCCCGGGCGAGATAGGGACGTCCTGTCAGCGTGGCGCCGCGCGCCCAGATAATGCTCTTACCCCGCACGACCGGAGGCGCGAAGACCTGGTTTTCAAGGTACCCGTCGAGGAGGTTCGCCCGCCGGGCGAGCTCGAGCATCCGGCGCGCCTCCTGGACGTTCCGGCCGAGCGGCTTCTCGCAGCAGACGCCGATGAGCTCCCCTTTCCCTTTCTCAAGAGCCTGGCCGATCTCCTCCATGACCTCGATCCGGGTGAAGTTCGGAGCGGAGATCCAGAGGGCGTCGATCTTCGGGTCCGACACCATATCGGTGATCGATTTATAAGCTCTGGCCTCGCCGACATCCAGCTTGCGGGCGAGGCCGACGGCTTCCTCGGCCCGCTTTTTGTCGGGATCATAGATCCCCAGGACATCGGCGTCCCGGACGCCCACCCACGAACGGATATGGAACCGGGCATTGAACCCGCCGCCTATGATACCGACTCCGAGCGTTTTCTTTTTCATCTTCGACCTCCTATTGACGGGTCCATTTTATTGATTCCAAAAGAAGGTGTAAAGAAGCCGCGCATATTCCGATTTTAGGGCAAATATGTTAAATTCTTTCCGGTGAAAAGAAAGGAGCTCACTATGGCTAAACACAAAATCGCTGTCCTGCCCGGAGATGGAGTCGGAAGAGACGTCATCGAGGCCGCCATGCTGGTCCTCGACAAATTGGCCGTCGATGCGGAGTACATCTACGGAGACATCGGCTGGGAATTCTGGTCGAAAGAGGGGAACGCCCTTCCCGATCGCACCATCAAGATGCTCAAGGAAACGGACTGCTGCCTTTTCGGAGCCATCACCTCGAAACCCAAGGAGGACGCCGCGGCCGAGCTCGACCCCTCTCTGCGAGGAAAGGGGCTCTCCTATTTCAGCCCGATTGTCCGGCTCCGCCAGGAATTCGACCTTTATACAAACCTCAGGCCCTGCAAAGCCTACCCGGGGAATCCGCTCAACTACCGGGAGAATATCGATCTGGTGATCTTCCGGGAAAACACCGAGGGCATGTACGCCGGGGTCGAATTTCATCCTCTCCCCCAGACCGTCCGGGACGCGCTGCTCATCCATCCCAAGATGAAAGCCTTCAAGGACACGCCGCTCGACGAGATCGCCCTGTCCACCCGGATCATGACCAAGAAGGGCTGCAGCCGGATCGTCCGGGCGGCCTTCGAGTATGCCCGCAAAAACAAGCGGCGCTCCGTGACCATCGTCGAAAAGCCGAACGTGCTCCGGGAGACGGGAGGCCTGATGCTGAGTATCGCTCGGGGAATCGCCAAGGAATATCCGGAGATCCCCCTCAAGGAAGCCAACGTCGATGCCATGTGCATGTGGCTGGTCAAAAACCCCCACGACTATGATGTCCTGGTCGCCGAGAACCTCTTCGGCGACATCATCTCCGATCTGGGCGCCCAGCTCGTCGGCGGGCTGGGATTCGCCTCGGCCGGCAACATCAGCGACACCTACGCCGTCTTCGAGCCGACCCATGGGTCGGCCCCGAAATACGCCGGGATGTACAAGGTCAATCCCCTCGCCACTTTCCTGGCCGCCAGGATGATGCTCGAGTGGCTGGGCGAACCTGAAAAAAGCAAACGCCTCGAAGAGGCCATCGCCGCCGTCATCAAGGAAGGCAAGGTCCGCACCTACGATATGGGCGGGAACTCCACCTCCCTGGATGTAGGGCGGGCCGTGGGCGAACGGCTCTGAGAGAGGCCGCAGGCATGGGCAAGACAGTCATCGAAAAGATCATCCAGGCCCACACGGCTGACGAAGTTGCACCGGGGAAGATCGTCTGGATGGACCTCGACATCCGTTCGGCCCGGGATTTCGGCGGCCCCAACGTGGTCAAAAACTACGAGCGCGAGTACGCCGGGTTGCCGCTGGCCGACAAGGCCAAGACATTCTTCACTTTCGATCTCTGCGCGCCGGCCTGCACGCTCAAGTACGCGGATAACCAGCAGGTCTGCCGCGATTTCGCCCGGAAGAACGGGGTGGAAGTTTTTGATGTGGACAGCGGCGTCGGTACTCACGTCCTGATGGAGGAAGGGCTGGCCCGGGCGAACGGCACCGTCGTCGGCACGGACAGCCATATGAACATCCTGGGCGCCCTCGGCGCCTTCGGCCAGGGCATGGGCGATGTCGACATTACCTTCGCCTTCCGCACCGGCCGGACGTGGTTTGAAGTGCCGGAGAGCGTGAAGGTCGTTCTCAAGGGGACCTTCAATAAGCCGACGTCCGCCAAGGACTTGACACTTTATCTGCTCAAGGTCCTGGGCACGAAAAAGATCGCTCTGCGCTCGGCCGAGTTCACCGGGCCCGCTGTCGCCGGGCTTTCCCTGGCCGGCCGGCTGACCCTCTGCAGCATGGTAACTGAGATGGCCGGGATCATCGGGTTCATCCCGGAATGCGGTCCGGAAGCCAGGGCGGAAATCGAGCGTTATGCAAAAGCTCCATTCTCCCCGTTCACCCCCGACCCGGACGCCGGCTATGCCGAAACGATCGAGGTCGACGTCTCAGATCTCCCGCCCCAAGTGGCTGCCCCGCCTTCCCCGACCAATGTCCGGCCCGTTTCGGAGCTGCGGGGGACGAGGATCGACTCGGGCTTTATAGGCTCCTGCACCAACGGCCGGTTCGAGGATTTCGCCGAAGCGGCCCGCCTTCTCAAAGGCCGGAGGGTCAAAAAGGGGATCATGCTCAAGATCGTGCCGGCAACCCGCCGGGTCTATGAAGAGCTTCTGGCCAAAGGCCTTCTGCAGGATCTTTTCGCGGCCGGCGCGATCGTCGTCAATCCCGGCTGCGGCGGCTGCGCCGAGGGACACGTCGGATTGACGGGAAAAGGCGAAGTCCAGATCAGCACGGGGAACCGCAATTTTGCCGGCAAACAGGGGAAAGGACAGACCTATCTGGCCGGTCCAGCCGTCGTCGCCGCATCCTGCATTTTGGGCCACATCGCCCGCCCGGAGGATATCTAAAATGGACACAACATCACACCGCGGCCGCATCTGGGTTCTCACCGATAAGTCCGGGAAGCTGATCGAGGACATCGATACCGACCAGATCTATCATAACGCCTTTCTCCATATCACGGAGCTTGCGGAAATGGGACAGTATGCCCTCGGTAACCTGGAGGGCTGGAAGGATTTCCCCAAGAAGGTGAAGCCCGGCGATATCATCGCCGCCGGACGGAATTTCGGGGCCGGGTCCTCGCGCCAACAGGCCGTGGACTGCTTCATCGCTCTGAAGGTGGGCGCCGTTCTCGCCCCCTCGTTTTCCTCCATCTACTTCCGGAACGCCGTCAATTCGGGCTTCCCCATTCTGCGATGCGGGGAGCTCCATACGCTGGTTGCGGGCGGGAAGATCGAAAGCGGCGATGAGGTCGAGGTCGATTTTCTGAGCGGGCGGGGGTTCAACCTGACCAAAAAAGGCGCTTTCACAGCTGAGCCTATGAGCGCCGTCCAGCGGGACATCTTCCGCGAGGGAAATCTTTTTTCCTTCGGCCGGTCGAGCAGCCGTTGAGGCGGAGATGCGCATCCTCGCGCTCGATACGACGACCGGCTGCGGTTCCGTTGCCCTCCTTGAGAACACCCGGCTCCTGGCCGAGATCAATGCCCAATCCGGCCTGACCCATTCCGCCCGGCTCCTCAGGGCCGTCGATTACCTTTTAAAGAAAAATGGATTGGAGATCGGGGATATGGACGGGTTCGCCGTCGCCGCAGGTCCCGGTTCGTTCACCGGGATACGCATCGGGTTGAGCACGATCAAGGCCTTCGCCTTCGCCTCGAGAAGGCCCGTCGCCCCGGTATCGAGCTTGGCGGCCCTGGCCCTGAAACTCCGGGAGACCCAAGGCCGCCTTTTCTGCCCGTTCCTGGACGCCAAGAAACAGGAGGTCTATGCCGCCCTGTTTGAGACGCGGGACAGGGAACTCAAGGAGGCCGTCCGGGAGGGGGCTTACGGTCCGGATGCCTTTCTCTCCGGACTTCCGGCGCACCGGATCATTCATTTCATCGGGAACGGAGTCGAAGTTTATCGGGAAAAGATCCAGGCCTATCTCAAGGACAACGCCCGCTTCTCGTCGCGCTCGCTCTTCATCGGGCACGAGGTCGGTCTCCTTGGGTATGAAGTGCTGAAGAAGGGAAGAGGGGTGACCGGGGAAGCCCTCGAACCCCTCTATTACCGAAAGTCCCAGGCGGAGGATAAAAAATAGAACGCGAGAAGCTCGCCGAAAAATTTTACGACCTGCGGCGGATGGAGGAGAAGGACATCGCCGCCGTCCTGGAGATCGAACACCTGTCCTTTCCCGCACCCTGGCACGAGAGCACCTTCCGCGGTGAGATCCAGCACCGGCCGATCTCCTTTCCGCTGGTCGTCGTCCATAAGACAGTCGGCCGGGTGATCGGCTATGTCATCTTTTGGATTATCGGCGAGGATGTCCAGATCAACAATATCGCCGTGCATCCCGATTTCCGAGGGATGGGGATCGGCGAGCGGGTCATGAGGTCGATCATCGAAGAGGTGAGATTCCGGGGGGCGCGGCTGATCACGCTGGAGGTCCGGCCGTCCAACACGGCGGCGCTGGCGCTTTACAAGAAGCTGGGGTTCAAGATGCTCGGTATAAGGAAAGGCTATTACTCGATCCCGCCCGAGGACGCCATCGTCCTCGGGTTGCACCTGGGGGACGTTCCCACTACAAAAGCAGGCTGATCATCAGGATGCTGCAGGCGGCCACGACGAGCGCCCCTAGAAAGCCGATGACCAGCGGTTTGAGCCCGACCGTCTTGAAGGCGCCGAAGGCCGTGTTAAGGCCGATCCCCGCCATGGAGATGACGATCAGAAACCGGCCCAGCCAGGTAAGGCCGGCCACGCCCTTGGCCGTGAAATATCCGGCGGTATTGAGTCCGGCCAGGACAAAGTAGCCGAACAGAAACCAGGGAAAAGCCTTGGCCCACTTGACCCGCCTTTTTTCCTTGGCGGCGGCCTGGAGATAAGTCCTGGAGAACCAGGCGGCGATCAGCAAGGCCAGCGGCGCCATAAAACAGTTGCGGACGAGCTTGACGGCTGTGGCGGTCTTCCCGGCCAGGTCGGAAAAGATGAACCCGGCCCCCACAACCTGGGGAGTGGCGTGGATGGCCGTTCCGGCGAAAACCCCAAAAGCGATGTCGCCGACGCCCCACGTTCTAGCGATTTGGGGATAAAAGAGGATAGCCGCCAGTCCCCAGAGGGTGATCGTCCCTATGGCGTAGCATGTCTCCTCTTCTTTGGCCCTAATGAGCGGCGCCGTGATGGCGATGGCGGAACCGCCGCAGATTGTCGTGCCCACCGACAGCAGCGTGGAAAGAGTGGGAGATAGCTTGAACAGCCGGCCGAGGGCATAGATCACCAGATAGCTGACGGTCATGGTCACCAGGATGATGGCCAGCATCTGCGGTCCTTGCGACCCGATGTCTTTGAAATTGAGGGTGGCGCCGATCAAGATGACACCCCAGATGAGCGGCTTTTCGAACTGCCTGATTCCGTCGTGGAAAAGAGCCGGGACGAGGCCGAGATTTCGGGCCAGGAGGCCGATGATGACGGCGAGCGCGGTCGCCTCCAGAGGATGTTTCCCTCCGGCCACGACGAGGCTGGAGAGGAGCATGGAGACGACGCCGACCGCAGCCATGAGCAGCCAGCCGGGGATGAATTCTTTTTTCATGAGAGTAGTTGTCCGGGTCCGTTTTTTATTGGATCAGGATGAGCTTTGTCAGCGGCGGCGTCAGGTAGCGGGCGCCGTCCTTTTCGACGATCACCATCTCCTGGAAATGCATCCGGATATTTCCTCCATGCGGCTCGGAATAAACTCCGAGGCTGGGCTCGACGGCATAGATATCGTTCTCGTGGATCTTCATGTGGACCTTCTCTCCGTAGGCCTTCCAAGGCGGACCGAGGATGGCCCCCAATCCGTGCACCCAGACACCGGTCGTGTGGCCCGTGGCGTGAGGGTATTCCGGGAAGCCGGCCTTTTTGACCACCTCCCTGGCTGCCGCATCGACCTCGTATCCCGTGGCTCCCGGTTTGATTTTGGCGACGGCCGCCCGGGTGGCTTCGAGACCCGTGGCGAAAAGCTTCTTGATGAGTTCCGGCGGCTCTTTTTCACTTTCCCTCAGGACATAGGCGGCCTTATTCAGGTCGGACATGTAGCCTTCCAGAAGGAACCCGGAGTTGATGACCACGAGGTCGCCGCGCTCGATGGTCTTGTTGGAGGGCGGCCTCCCCAACCGGAACGCGCTCACGCTGACGGTCGGGCACCACCATTCCTGCCAGCCCGGGCCCATCCCTTCTTCCTCGACTCTTCTTCGGATATAGTCAAAAATGTCCCTGGCCGTCGTCACCCCGGGTTTTATCAGGCGGAGCGCTTCGAGGGTGATCTCGGCCGACTTCCGGCTGGACTTTTCGATCAGCTGCACCTCGGCGGCGACTTTCCGGTTCCAGAGAGAGACGATGACGTTTTCCGCCGAGACGACCCGGCCGGCGAGTTCAGCTCCTACGGCCCGGTCGAACATCCTCTTCATCCCGTAGCTCAATCCGTCGGCGACACCTTCGTCTTCCGAAAAATTGAGGCCGATCGTCCCCGGGTTGAGATCCTTGAGCGTTTCTCCCAGCTTCTCCAGGAATTCCGAATGGCCTTTCTCGCGATTATAGGTGTACCTCACGATTCTTTTATAAATTCCCGTACCCTCGACCTCCTGGGCATCGGCTTCCGCGACGATGGCTATCCTGTCCCCGCTTGTGGTGAAGATGAAGGCGGCCGGCACCTTGACCTCTTCGCCGCCGATGTACTCCACGATCGGGTCGAGCTGGATGTCCCTTTCCCAGATCACATTGGTCATGTCATCGCAGGGATCTCTGGTCAGAGTGACCCAGCAGTCGATGCCGTATTCCTTCAAGATCGGGACGAGAAGCTCGTCCAGCTTGCTTTTCCGGATGAGATCCCGGAGCTCGGTGTTGGTATGCCGGAAGCCGAACTGGGCGGCCAGGTCGATTCCCAGGAAGACGCAGAGCAGAGGAACAAGAATCAGCCGTTTTTTCATCACCCGCCTCCTTTCGAGTCTCCAACGCCTGAACATCCATCGAGAGGAATGCCGTGAGGCAGGATCCTCAGGGGACACGATCCCTGATCGCGCAAACGCGAGTCGTGTCCAGCAGGAATTATGGGGACAGCAACCTTAATTCCGTACAGAATGAGGAAATACCCGAATTAAGGTTGCTGTCCCCATAATTCACCCATAATTCAAACACCTCATTCCGCGACGGGGGAGTTTCGATACGCTAATGTTTCTCCGGCGCCTGCGGGGACAGCTTGTTGTACTCGACCAGGAGCTTGAGGAACCAGTCGGGGAACTTCACGATGCTCTGTTTTCTCGTCTTGGCGTCGTAGATCCAAAGGTGGTTGTACTTGACGAGCAGGTCATCGCCCAGCTTCCACCAGGCGTCGATCACGGCCGTGGCGTTGTTGAGGCAATAGTCTGTCAGGAATTCGCGCGCTTGGGCCGGGTCCTTTTTGTGGATCTCTAAAGCCCAGGCATCGATGTTCGGCGTTTTGTCGACGGCCGACTTTTCCCATTTGACCTGGGCTTGACGGACATCCTGGATGGCCAAAGAGTACATGACCTGGGTGTGGAAATCCACATAGTCGAAGGCCCAGCGGGCCGAATCGCGGCTGAAGTTCCAGTGGTCGCCGATCTCGAAAGACCGAGGGATCCTGGTGATGCCGTTGTAGAGCGGCATGTAGCAGGACGTGTCCTGGGCGCCCCAGCACAGCCAGACGATCCCGCCGATCGGGTTGGGCAGCCAGCCGCGGCATTGGGTGACGGTCACGTACTCCGCGCGGTTGACGCCGATGATCCGCGAGGTGTTGTAAGTCTTCCCCTCGAGCTGGAAGGGCCGCGGGAGGTAGTTCGGGTTCTCGAAGGGACCTCCCTGCAGTCCGCGGGCGGGGTAATAGGGGGTTCCTTCGCACTTGTCCCTCGTCATCACCATGACATCATAAACGGACAGCTTCTTCTCCGGCTTGACGGAGAACGGGAGGTCCATGTTGTTGGTCTCGGGGCTGATCTTCTGCGAGGGGACCACGAGGTCGAAGAAGCGCCACAGCCGGACGCGCGACCCGTTGGTCGAGGCGGCGCTGAGGTCGTTTGGGGAATAGGCCCGCTTCCAGTTGAACGGCTTGCCGCTCTTGGGATCGTAGAGCTTCTGATCGACCGCGAAGGAGACGACATTCGTCGAGAACAGGAAATAATCGGGATTGTTCTGGTCGATCTCTCCGATCCGGCTCTCGTTCGGACAGACGCTGACATGGTCGTCGGGGACCCTCTGGGCGCACCATACGGCCCCGGGCTTCCCGCTCTGGGGTGTCCACAGCGGGCCGACCGGCATGATCTCAAAAATCCAGGCCTCGTTCGGGTCCGACACGGCCAGCATCTCGCCGGTGTCGGTGAAGCCGTAGCCGTGCTTTTCGGCCAAGCCGCCCATGATCTTAATGGCGTCTCGCGCCGTCGTCGCCCTTTCCATGGCGAGGAGGGTCAGCATGGTGATGTCGAACTTGGCGGTCGGAGTGTTGTTTTCCATCTTCGGCTGGGCGCCGATAGTGGACTCGCCGAGGGCTACCTGGTTGTCGTTCATATAACCAAAGCCACCGTGAATGTAGCCGAAGGTATGGGCCGGCTGTGGGATTTCCAGGCCGGTGTCATTATTTTTGATCTCTTCCCACTTCAATCCGACGTCGGGGTCGTAGGCGAAGAACTGGTCGATGTGGTAGATCTTGCGGGTCGAGCCGGCCGGCCAGTCCGCGGCGGGCACCTTGCGGAAGGTCCAGTCGCAAACGCCGCAGTCGCAGGTATGGGTGGACATGACCGACCCATCGACCGAGGCGTTCTTTCCGACGATGATGACGGTGCAGGCTTCTGAGGCCAGGTCTCCCCTGCAGGTGACGCATGTCTCGATGTCGTCCTGGACGGAAGCGGAGACGCTGATGAAGGCAATAATGCCGAACAGCAGAAGTCCGAGCCAAAAAATCTTTTTTCGATCCATGTTGGACCTCCTTTCGAGAATCCTATTTATATAAGGGGGCAGCGCCCCTGTCAATAAATCACTTTGACCAGGCACAGGCCTTTGGCCGGGGCGGTCGGACTCCTGAGGGAGCGTTTTCGCCGGGCAAAAAAGTCCTCGATCGCCCGGGGCTCGATCTTTCCCCGCCCGACCTCGAGCAGAGTGCCGACGATCGTCCGGACCATATAGCGCAGAAAACCGTCGGCCTCGACAGTATAGGTTATCTCCCGGCCCCTTTTCTTGACCTCCGAGCGCATCACCCGGCGCACGGGACGGAGAAGCCGGTTTGAAGAAAAGGCCGTGAAGTCGGCCTTTCGCACGAACAACCGGGCGGCTTCGGCCATCCCTTCAAAATCGAGTGGGCCCGGCCAGGGGAGAACGTAGCGGAAATCGAAGGGGCTGACCAGGGGCGAATTGACGATCCTGTACCGATAGATTTTTGACCGGGCCGATTTCCGGGCGTGGAATCCGGCCGGAACGGTCCTCACCGAACTGATCCGGACGTCTCCGGGCAGGATTGAGTTGAGGGCCCGCCTCAGATCATCGTCTTGGAGGCGAAGGTCGGACCGGAAGCTGGCGACCTGCCCTCGGGCATGGACGCCTGCGTCGGTCCGGCCGGCCCCAACGACCGGGATCCTCCTTCCGGCAAGCTTGGCGAGGGATTTCTCGACCTCGCCTTGGACCGTACGGACCTTCGGCTGCCTCTGCCAGCCGCAGAAATCCGTCCCGTCGTAGGCGAGGGTCAGCCTGATTACGCGCATTCGTTCAAGGCCATCCGGACGGCCTCTTCGGGCGTCTTAGCCTTGATGACGCCCTTGACCTCCCACGTATCCAGCCCGATGACCTTCTTTCCATAAATATTCCCGTAGGCGATCTCCGAGAGGGTTCCGTACTCGCCGGATATGGCGATCAGGATGTCGGAATTCAAGGCCACTAGAGAGTTCCGGCTGTAACCCAGGCCCGTCGCGATAGGCAGGTCTATGGACGGGTTGGCCTCGGCGGGACTCGTCCCCGGCAGGATGCCGACGGTGAAGCCTCCGGCCTTCTTGGCTCCCGACGCGGCCGCTTCCATGACTCCCCCCAAGCCGCCGCAGATTAGGATGGCCCCGGCTTCCCCGATCGCTTGTCCGACCCGGAAAGCCGAAAGGATGGCGCGGTCGTCCGGGCTGCTCCCTCCGATGACGCCGATGCGGATCTTCTTTCTGCATTCGCTCATGTCGCACTCCCTCAATGTCCTTTATGTATCACAGACCGGGAGCCCATTTCAAACGCCAATTTCCTTTAATGGTTGAACGCGGGCCGGTATTTGATTAGAATTTCGTCTGGACATTGATAACTGCCTGATAGTCAAGGAGAACGGCCATGTCTGATTTCTTTGAGGCCAAAAGCCTGACTCCGGAAGACCAAAAGAAGCTGGCCGCCGAGATCGAGAGCCGGATCGCGGCCAAATTCGAAGACGGCCTCCTCACTGAAAAGGATATCCGCGAGATCGAAGAGATGCGCTTACGGGCGCTGCCGGACATCCAGGATGTCCAGAACGTCTACGAAAACCATCTGTTCAAGACGGTGCCGAAGTAGGGGGATAACATGGAACGGGAGAAGATCGAGATCGATTATGACCGGATCGATGTGGCCCGGATCATGGACCAGATCAAGGAAAAGACGGCTGCCGAAGTCCGGGAAGCGCCGGACTCAATCCGGACGGGGCCCCTTGCCGCGACGGATCGGGACCCCGCGGCCGGGCCGGGAAGAATGAGACAGGTACTTCTCAAGCTGATGTCGCCCCTCAGGCCGCTCATCAAGCTCCTCATTCTCCCGGTCGACGAGGAATACCGGCGGACCGCCCTGGTCCTCGACCATGCCAACCGGAGGCTCGACCGCCTGGAGAAAGAACTGGAACGGGTCGACCGCCTCCAGGAGTATACGAAGCTTCTCCATCATCTCTGTCACAACCTGGTCATCGAAATGAGCAAGCTGAAGATCGAGGAGGAGACTCTTAAAACAAAAACCCGGGTCATGGAAAAGGATTTCGAATTCCTGGGGAAGCGGGAAAAGGCACTGGAAAAAGAAGTCTTCAAATGAGGATCGCCTTTGTCGTCCAGCGCTACGGCCTCGAGATCAACGGCGGGGCGGAGCTCCATTGCCGCTGGGTCGCCGAGCACCTGAAGAAATATGCCGAGGTCGAAGTGCTGACCACAAAGGCCGCCGACTACATCACCTGGAAGGACCATTACGTCCGGGACGAAGAGGTTGTCAACGGGATCAGAGTGAGAAGGTTCCCCGTGACCCGTGTCCGCAACCCGGAGCGCTTTGGCCGTGTCCAGGATAATCTCCTCCGCCGGGAGCACACGGAGGCGGATGAGCTGAGGTGGCTGGACGAGGAAGGTCCCCGGGTCCCCGGCTTGATCGATTATCTCAAGAGCCGCCCCGGCGCCTATGATTATTTTATCTTCTTCAGCTACCGCTATTACCATTCTTACTGGGGGATCAAGGCCGTCCCGGGACGGAGCATCCTTGTCCCCACCGCCGAGCGCGACCCGGTCATCGCGCTCTCGATCTTCCGGGATCTCTTCCGGACTCCACGCGCGATCGTCTATAACTCCTTTGAAGAGAGGAAGATGATCAACGACGTATCCGGGAACGAGGATGTCCCCGGGGATGTGGTGGGCGTGGGGACGATCGTGCCCGGGCGCTTTTCCGGAGAGGTATTCCGCCGGAAATACAATGTGCCCGGGCCGTATATCCTCTATCTTGGCCGGATCGACGAGAATAAAGGCTGTCCCCAGCTGTTCGACTACTTCATCCGCTTCAAGCGGGAGTCGGGCTCCGGGGTGAAGCTCGTCCTGGCCGGGACGACCGTGATGCAGGTCCCTTCTCATCCCGATATCCAGTACTTGGGGTTCAGGGGCGATGAGGAGAAGTTCGATGCCCTGGACGGGGCAGATGTCCTCGTCATGCCATCCTTTTATGAGAGTCTTTCCATGGTCACCCTTGAGGCCTGGGCCTTGGGAAAACCGGTCCTGGTCAATGCTCTTTGCGATGTGCTCAAGGGCCAGTGCCGGCGTTCAAACGGCGGCCTGTATTATGAAAACTATCCGGAGTTCCGGGAGTCGCTGAACCTGCTCCTGGATTCGCCCCGCCTGCGCAGCGCTCTGGGCGAGAACGGGCGGCGGTATTTCGAAGCCAACTACAGCTGGGAGGTGATCGAGAAAAAGTATCTGGCCCTGCTCAACCGGCTGGAAAAGGAGAGGATCGCCTGATGGATGTCCATCAATTCTCGACCTCGCTCACGTACGGCGACGCCATCTCCGATGAGATGCTCGAGATCCAGAAGGTCCTGCGGGAGAAAGGACATAACTCCGAGATCTTCACCCGTTTCTTCGATCCCCGCCTGGCCGGCCTGAGACGGGATTACCGCGAGTACAAAAAAATAAGTTCCCCCGCCAACGTCGTCATCTTTCATTTTTCCATCGGCTCTCCCGTCTCCAAGCTCTTCTTCCGCGTGCCCGACCGGAAGATCATGATCTACCATAACATCACGCCGCACGAGTTTTTCATCGACTGGCACCGCATATTAGCCCGGGAATGTTACAAGGGCCGGCTGGAGATCCGGTTGTTCGTCGATAAGGTCGACCTGGCCGTCGGCGATTCCGACTTCAACCGCCGGGAGCTCGAAGCGGCGGGATATCCGCGGACGGGCGTCCTGCCCATATTGATGGACTTCTCCAAGTTCGACCGGACGGGTGACCAGGTCACCCGGCGTCTCTTCGGAGACGGCAAGACCACGCTTCTCTTCGTCGGCCGGGTCATCCCCAATAAAAAATTCGAAGACGTCATCAAGGTTTTCCATTTTTATAAAAAGTATTTCAACCCCGACTCCCGGTTGATCCTGGCGGGCGATTACCGGGGACTGGAACGGTACTTCGCCTCTCTCCTCGATCTCGTCGACAGGCTGGGGCTCCGGGACGTGCATTTCTCCGGGCATGTCGATTTCGGGGAACTTGCGGCCTTTTTCGATCTGGCCGATATCTACATCAATCTCAGCGAACACGAGGGTTTCGGGGTTCCCATCCTGGAGGCGTTCACCAGGAAGATCCCGGTTGTGGCCTTCGACGCCGGCGCCGTCGGAGAAACCATGAACGGAGGAGGGGTGCTCCTTCGAAAGAAGGACTTCTTCCGGATCGCCGCTCTCATCGACGTCCTGGTCCGGAACAAGGAGCTCCGCCGGGAAGTTGTTCAGGGGCAGCTCAGAGCCCTGGAGAAATACAGCCGGGAGAATGTCAGCCGCATCCTCCTGCAGCACATCGAGGAGGTGACCCGGGGATGAGGATCGACCAGCTCGTGCCCGCCTACCACCGGGGGGATGCCATCGGCGACGAAGCCACCTTTTTGAGGAGCTTCTTCAGATCCCAGGGGTTTCAGTCGGAGATCTACCGGCTGACCTGCGACCGGGATCTGGAGGGCGAATCGCAGCCCTTCTCCGGATTTCCCAAACCCCGGTCTTCCGATATCTCGATCCTGCACTTCGCCCTGCCTTCCCCCCTGACCCCTTCCTTCCGTCGCCTCAAGTCAAAGAAGGTGATCATCTATCACAATGTCACCTCGCCCGAATTTTTTGCCGGCTACAGTGAGGAAATGGTCCGGATCGCCCGGCTGGGTCGGGAAGAGCTTCTCTCGCTGGCCGGTTCGGTGGATATCGCCCTGGCCGATTCCGGTTTCAATGCGCGTGAGCTCGTCGAGCTCGGGTTCCGGGAAGCCCATGTCTTTCCCCTCTATGTGGACCTGGCGAAGTACGAGCGGCCGGCCAATGAGTTCGTGCGCCGGCTGTTCCGGGACGGCCGGACCAACATCTTGTTTGTCGGCCGGGTCGCCCCAAATAAGAAGATCGAGGATCTCATCAAAGTCACTTTCTATTATAAAAAATTCATCTCCCCGCTCGTGCGCTTGATCATCGTCGGCAAAACCTCAGCCCTTCCGGCCTATTATCACGCCCTCATCAAGCTGGCTGACGACTTCCTGCTCGCGCCCGACGAGATCTGCTTCACCGGCCATCTCCCGGATGACGAGATGTTCGCCGTCTACCGGTCGGCCGACGTCTTTCTTTCCCTGAGCGAACACGAGGGTTTTTGCCTTCCCCTTCTGGAGAGCATGATCTTCGACCTGCCGGTCATCGCCTACGAATCCACCGCCGTGCCCGATACCCTGGGCGGAGCGGGGATCCTGGTCCGGGAGAAGCGGGTGGAGCGGATCGCGGAGATCGTGGATATCGTCACCCGCGATCAGGGATTGCGGGAGCGTATCATCCGCGGGGAGCGGGAGCGCCTGAGGAATTTCCAGGCCCAAGGCCGCGAGCCTTTTCTTCTCCAGATGATCGCCCGGCTGAGAGAGACGACGTCCTAGGAAGACCGAATGAAGATCGCTTTTGTCGTCCAGCGGTACGGCCCGGAGGTGATGGGCGGATCCGAACTCCACTGCCGTCTCATCGCCGAGCGGGTGGCCTCCGCCGGCCACTCCGTTTCCGTATACACGACCTGCGCCAAGGATTACACCACTTGGGACAACGTCTATCCGCCGGGGACGGAAACCCTCAACGGGGTCACAGTGCGCCGTTTCCGGGTTGTCCAGCCGCGGGACATGGCCTCTTTCAACGAATATTCGGACTGGATTTTTTTTCACGAGCACACGGAAAAAGACGAGTTGGAGTGGCTGGACCGCCAGGGCCCCCTGACTCCCGAATTACTCGAGGCCCTGGATAAGGAAGAGGGACAGCACGACGCCATTATTTTTTTTACTTATCTTTACTACACGACTTATTGGGGGATGAAGAGGATCAGGGGCCGGAAGACACTCGTCCCGACCGCCCATGATGAGCCCGCCCTCCGCCTCCGGATTATGAGGGAGGTGTTCGCGGCACCGGCAGCCTTTATGTTCAATACCGAGTCCGAGCGGAGGATGCTTGGCCGTCACTTCTCATTCGAGGGCAGGTACCAGGATATCGTGGGCGTCGGAGTCGAGATGCCTGACCCTCCCGACAAGGCCGGCTTTCGCCGGGAGCACAATCTTGAGGAGTCGTACATCCTGTACGCCGGCCGGATCGAGCCGGGCAAAGGATGTCAAGAACTCATCTCTTATTTTCTCGAGTTCCTTCCCGGGTGTCCGGACCTCACTCTCGTCCTCATCGGGAATCTCTTGATGAGCTTGCCTTCCCACCCTAACGTGCGTTACCTCGGCTTTGTTTCTCCCCAAGATAAGAACGCGGCCATGGCCGCGGCGGCCGTCACCGTACATCCGTCTCACCTGGAGAGCCTGTGCATGGCGGTGCAGGAGTCGCTGGCCGTCCGCACGCCCATCCTGGCCCAGGAAGCCGCCGACCCACTTAAGGAACACTGTCTCCGGGGTCAGTGCGGTTTGTATTACTCCGACGGCCGGGAGTTCGCCGCCGCGCTCGAACTTCTTCTCCGGGACGCCCGTTTGCGAAAAGCCCTGGGAGAAAACGGGTATGCATATGTCCGCAAGAATTACTCCTGGCCCGAGGTCCTCGCCAAGTACGAGCGCCTTCTCCGGTTCCTGGCATCCGCCTGAATTCCCCGGCCATGGCCAAGTGCGCCGGTTGCAGGTTTGACTTGGAGGATGAGCTGTGCTAAGGAATAGCTGGTCCAAAAGATTCTGACATGTCCTTTGTTAACTATGTTACCAGACAGGTGGCCATCAAGGTTGTCTATTATGGCCCGGGGTTGAGCGGCAAGACGACCAACCTCCGCTACATCTATTTCAAGCTCGACCCTTCCTCGCGGGGCGAGCTTATCTGCTTGGAAACGGATACGGAAAGGACCTACTTCTTCGACCTGCTTCCGGTTAAGGCCGGTTTGATCGGCGACTACAAGGTCCACTTTCAGCTGATGACCGTGCCCGGACAGATATTTTACGAAGCCTCCCGGCAGAATGTGCTGCGGGGAGCCGACGGCGTCGTTTTTGTCGCCGATTCCCAGATCCCGCTTCTCGACGCCAACCTGGAGAGCTTCGATAACTTGAGGCGGAATCTGCTCAGCCTCGATATCGATTTCAACGCCTTCCCGCTGGTTTTCCAATACAACAAGCGCGATCTCGAAGAGCTCATCCCCGTGGAGACATTCAACCAGCTGCTCAATCCCAGGGGATTGCCCTACGTGGAGGCCTCGGCGATCAATGGAGTCGGGGTTTTCGAAACGCTGAGGGAAGTGGCCAAGTTGACAGTGCCGGCCGTCAAGGAAAACCTTCTGGGCGTCAAGGCCGGCACCGACGAAGTGGCGGCCGCGGAGTCCCGGGCCCAGGAAGTCGTCAAGGAAGCAACCCAGAAGGTCGTGGAATTAGAGTTCGTTCGTCCCGAGGAGGAAGAGGACGCCCGTCTGAGAAAAATGAAGCTCAAGACGCTGGGCGAGGTCGAACAGGAACTGGACAGGCTGTCCCGGGAGTTCCTGGAAAAGCCGAAGAAGACCGAGCCTTCCTGATATCCGGTCCAGCCTATCCTATTCCGAATTTCATCGAAGAAGCGAGGGGCTTATCCCTGAGAAAAAGACGCCCCTGGGGCGTCTTCTTTCTTGAGGATGCTCGTTAAAACTGCCAGCGCGGCCCTGCTCGGGATCGAGGCCTATGTCGTCGACGTCGAAGTCGACGTCTCCACCGGCCTTCCCGGCTACGTCACCGTGGGACTTCCGGACGCCGCAGTCAGGGAGAGTAAGGAGCGGGTAAGGGCGGCCCTGAAGAACTGCGGCTACGAGATGCCGGCACGCAAGCTGACCGTCAACCTGGCCCCGGCCGACCGCCGCAAAGAAGGATCGGCCTTCGACCTGCCGATCAGCCTCGGTTTGCTGGCCTTCCTGGAGGTGGTGCCTGTCGAGCGGCTCCGGGACTGCCTGTTCATAGGCGAGCTGGCCATGGACGGCCGGCTCAAGCCCGTGCGCGGCATCCTGCCGGCCGCGCTTTTGGCCCGGACGAAGGGCTACCGCGCCATCGTCATCCCCAAGGAGAACGAGAAGGAAGCGGCCCTCGTGGGCAGCGTGGATATCTTCGGTCTCGAGAACCTCGTCCAAGTCGTCCGCTGGCTCAATGAGCCGGAAAGCGCAGCTCCCTGCCGGTATGCCCTGTCAGAGATAATCGGCACACCCTCCTATGACGGCGATTTCGCCGAGGTGAAAGGCCAGCCGCAGGTCAAACGTGCCCTCGAGGTGGCGGCGGCCGGAGGCCACAACATCCTCCTCATCGGACCTCCCGGCGCCGGGAAAACCATGCTGGCCAGGCGCTTGCCGTCCATCCTCCCTCCGATGGCGTTCGACGAAATCATCGAGGCCACCCAGGTCTACAGCGCCGCCGGCCTGCTCAAAAACAAGGGCGCGGTCTGCGCGCGGCCTTTCCGGTCGCCTCACCATACCGTTACAGACGCCGGTCTCATAGGCGGCGGAAACATCCCCCGCCCCGGCGAGGTCAGCCTGGCCCATAACGGCATCCTGTTCCTGGATGAACTTCCCGAGTTCCGGCGCCGGGTCCTTGAGGACCTGCGCCAGCCGCTTGAGGATGGATGGGTGACGGTCTCCCGGGCGGCGCTCAGCGTGACCTACCCCGCCTCGTTCATGCTCGTGGCCGCCATGAATCCCTGCGAGGATGTGTTCCGGGGGTTGGCGGGGAGGGGAGATGATTGCACGGATGCGCAGAGGCAAAAATATTATGCCAAGATCTCCGGGCCGCTGCTCGACCGGATCGACATCCAGGTCGATGTTCCAGAAGTCAAGTTCAAAGACATCGTCTCCCGCGCGGAAGGGGAGAGCTCCGAGAGAATTCGCGAACGGGTGACCCGTGCCCGGGAGAGGCAGCTGCAGCGGTTTCAGGGCCTGAAAATCTACGCCAATGCTCAGATGGGGACGCGGGAGATAAAGAAATTCTGCCCGGTCTGCTCAGACTCCCAGACGCTCCTGGAGACGGCGGTAACCAAGCTCGGTTTCAGCGCTAGGGCGTACGACCGGGTCCTAAAGGTGGCGCGGACGATCGCCGATTTGGCGGCTGAAGCTGACATCCGCCCCGCCCACGTCGCCGAAGCCATCCAGTACCGCATGATGGACCGGTTTTATTGATGGTTTTAATGGCCGCGTGCGCAAAAACTCGAGAACGGCCCTAGTTGTAGCCTCCAATAACGCTCCATTCTCTGTTTTTTCTTTATTTCCGGAAAAAGTGAGAAAAACCTGCTCCTTCGAGCGTTATATAGTAAAGGGAAGGTTTTGTGTTTTTTCTTCCAGGGGAGGTTTTTTTCTTAAGCCATTGAGACTGACAAAGACTGAAAGGGCAGTATGCGGGAACCTCTAATTATCGGAAAGGGCCCTGCCATAAGGAGCATTATCGGTTTTATAAGGGGGAGGCGTATCGATACTCAACTGTGGGCGACCAGTCGTCGATTCAATTTCTCAATCAGAAAGACAAAATTCTCAGCCACTATATTTCCGGATACTGGCGTTCTAAGCAGCTTGATAAACATGGGTGAAGCAATCCGAAAATCTGATTTTCTTGCCTCGTGGTCCGGCGCGGCAAATGTTTAGGAGTGGCCATGGAAAAGCAATCCTCTGATAGGCAGCGACTTGATTCGTGGAAAGAGATCTCTCTATACCTGAACAGGACAATTAGAACATGTTATAGATGGCGGAATGACCTCGGATTGCCGGTTTATCGAGTTGATCAAAAATCGTACCACTCGAGGATTTTCGCGTTTAAAAAAGAAATTGACCAGTGGTTCAAGGGAAAAAGTAGTCATCAAGCACGCCGGACACGCGCGGGGGGTAGGAAAGGCGGAGTTGGGAAGAACTAGGGTAAAAAATCGGAACGCATAGGTTTTCTTTTCTTGTTGTCCGCGCAAGTGCTCCCAAAAAGGCCATGAGCTGGCCCCGAAATATACCGGCCAGAAAGTGAAATAATCTGAGTTTATCGGAAATAAAGTGACAATCCCTATCTGAGGCTTGACAGGTGAAGCCAGCACTAAATATTCTTTATGTAGCTATGTTTAGGTTCATACTGGAGGGAATACCCGGATGAGCAAGCTGAGGTTGACAATAGTAGCGTTGCTGGCCTTTTCTCACGTTTTTGCGTCGAGTGTCTTCTATGGGGACGTCACTGAACTAAAAAGAATCCTTATTTATCCGAAGGAGAGTCAAGATTATTACTTCAGGCCCCTCGTTGATTTAGCGAATTTGGGGAGCTATCTTTTTGCCGTTGAGAATTTGCGGAATAGAGTAATTGCTTTTAAACTTGAATATCCCAAGTTAACTTATGCTTTTGATGTCGGAAGACCGGGGCAGGGAACGGGAGATCTAATGCATCCTATATCGCTGTCGATATGGAATGACGAAATAGCTGTAAAGGAGTCTGGTTTTTTTTCTATTTTTGATAAGAACGGAAAATCCTTGTCGAAGTTTAGGATCTTTGCGGACAGCAGAGCCTTTGTTTATCAAGATAACAAAATATATTGGCTTAATCCCAATCTGGAAGAGAATCACTTGATTGAGGTGTACCAGAAGGCGGGAGAAAGAATTTTCACCATGGGAACGAAATTTATAAAGGCAAACTCGCGCGCTTTTATAAATCCCCCGAGGATAGAAGGGTTATTATATGAAGGCAGACTATTTTCAGATGGAAAAACGATTATTTATTTTAGTTCGAGATTTGGCAAGTACTTTGTCTTTTCTTTAGGGGGAGAAGCCCTTCGTGAAGGAGATATTAACACAATTTTTGGAGAAAGGGGAAAGAAAATAAGCAAATATAATCAGGATGTTTACATTGAACGCACCAAAAAGGAAGATCAACACTCAGGGTATCCATTTCCTCTTATATTTGAAGATGGATGTTTGCATAAGGATGAAATCTATTTTATTAACAGTAGCATTATCCAGAAAACTAGACCGAAGACAATTATTGAGCTGAAGATCATTAGCTTAAAATCAATGAATCTTCTGAGCGAATATATTATAGAGAAAGACGGAGTAATCAGGATAGACAGTCTCGAAGTGATAGAAATAAATAATGAACCGTATATTCTCTTGTCTATTTCGGTTATGGAACAAGGGTACTATTTGGAGCTATATCGTAGATAGCACGATGATATGAACAATTATAGACGCATTTTTTATTCTATTATTATCATATCTTTATCCATTTATTTTAATTTTTCAAGAATCGCGATCAAATTTATTAGACTGCCAGGGATCATAGAGGATGCGATCGTGGCGCCGTCAAAAGTTGTCTTCATTTACGGGAATCCTTGTACGGCATGTGCTTCTGGAACATTCTTGAATTCATTGAGGAGTCAGACTAGGGAGTTTAAACTAATTTTTGTGCCGTCACGTGAGTATAGCCAAAACGATATTGTCAACTTGAAAAGGACCTTTTCTTTAGAAGGCGAATTCATTAAATCTGATAGCTTTGTAGAAAAAACGAAAGAAGAAATAATCAAACTCGCCAAACTAAGCAAGAGCGGAGTAGGCTTCCGAGACGTTGTGGAGAAACTCAGACAGTTCTAGCAAACTGAGTTTCTTTTTGATAAGCTTGTCTTGGGTGGTCATTTAATCCTCCTTTTTGAGATTTACCCAATTTCTTTGGAGGTAATTTGACCACCTGTCTCCTCATAGTGTCAACTCAAGTTAATCCTTGAGCAATTAATCAAAAAGTATCCTTATTCCTTCAATTTACGTTAGGCCTTATTTTTGTTTATTCGGGCCTTAATAAAATCATGAATCCGGATGCTTTTCTCGCGATCGTGAGAAACTATAAGCTGCTCCCCGCCGGCGCCGAAAACATAGTTGCTTTGAGTTTGCCTTGGATCGAATTTATCCTAGGTTCGTTTCTTATTTTAGGATTCCTTGTCAGGCAATCAGCAATTGCCGTCTCCTTCCTACTTCTTGTTTTCATAGTTGCGATACTGGTCAATACGCTGAGAGGTGTCAATTTCAGTTGTGGTTGTTTTTCGTTAAGTTTGGAAAAAACCAATCGAACTTCTGCAATATGGTGGATAATCCGCGATATCGGTTTATTATTCTCTGGACTAACCCTGGTCATCTGTCAGAGAGCCTATGTTTACATAAAAAGACATTAAGGAGGTAACATGTCTAAAAACAAATTTTCGGTCTTCCTATTGTTGCCTTGCGATCGGCGTGGCGACTTTCACATCATTACTGAGTGCGCTTCCAGGCCTCGATACTTGTGAGGACAGCTTCCCAGGAATGTCATGTCACAATGGGGGATGCTTAACTCCTTCGTCGTCAGGGAATTGTGTATTGAATGGCTGTTATTGTCAACACAAAAAGACATGGTTTGACCACAACTGCACTGACGGAACGAACACACCGGCGTGCACATTGTAGGACCGGAGCTCCAGGAGCATTCTAAGAAATGCATGCGGGCGGGTGGGGCTAAACCAGGGAAATAGATTTCCTATTTTGTCGTTGACGCGAGTTGACAGGCTCCAGGGGCGTCATACTGCATACTTTTGCTTATTAGAAGAAGGCACCTAAATGAAGAGGGCGGGGAACATCACTTTATCGCTGTTCTAGTTTGCGCTGGTCGCGATGATTTTGGTTTTAATTGGACACTCAATCGTAGGGATTAACACGTGTTATGATGCTTTTCGTGTGGAGGGATTTTGGAACGGCAGCCATATCAACTTGAGTTTACAATTTCGGTCCCTTTATTGACTTCTTCATTCAGCCACATGCACTTTAAAACTACGCAGAAGACGTCAAGAATGCAGTCAACTTATCAAGAAGTCTTTTGGATGGTTGGTGCCTTCCACTCTCCCAGTCGGCCAGAGTCGTCGGATCGACTTCCAACTGCTCGGCCAGCTTCTTTTGGGTCTGACCATGAATCCGCCTATATTCCCGAATGTGTTCTCCCAGGATGTCTGTTTTCTTCTCGAACGGATCGCGGCCCAAGAACTCGATAATCTTTGAAATCTGGGCCAATGACGGCTTAACCCGGTTCTTCTCCCAAAGGTAGATCGTGGTATCGTCAACATGAAACCTGCAGGAAAGGTGGCGTTTGGTAAGCCTCAAATCCAGCCTTCGAGTCCTTATCCAGTCGCCCCACGTGCGGCATCTATCAGGGTATTTCTCCCTATGGATAGGTTTCTGTCCTCTTAAGGTGACATGGCAAAAAGGCAACACAACCCTGCGAAGACGTATTCAGGGGGCTTGCCGGGAGGGGGGATGACTGCACGGATGCGCAGAGGCAAAAATATTATGCCAAGATCTCCGGGCCTCTGCTCGACCGGATCGACATCCAGGTCGATGTTCCTGAAGTCAAGTTCAAGGACATCGTCTCCCGCGCGGAAGGGGAGAGTTCCGAGAGAATTCGGGAGCGGGTGACGCGGGCGCGCGAGCGGCAGCTTCAGAGATTTCAGGGCTTGAAGATCTACGCCAACGCGCAGATGAAGACACGGGAGATTAAGAAATTTTGTCCTGTCTGCGCCGACTCACAGAAGCTCCTGGAAACCGCCGTGACCAAGCTCGGGTTCAGTGCCCGGGCCTACGACCGCGTTCTCAAGGTTGCCCGCACCATCGCCGATCTGGCCGCTGAGGAGGACATCCGCCCCGCCCACGTGGCCGAAGCTATCCAGTACCGGATGATGGACCGGTTTTATTAGTAATTGAACCGCACCTGCCGATTTTTGCCGGAATAGGGAAGAGATATCTGGCCTATTGACAAACTTGGATTCATACGTTTAACATAAATATGATAAGTTGAACATTATTTTGGAGGTTAAACAGATGTCGATAGTCACAACATCGGCCAAGGGCCAGGTGGTCATTCCCAAGAAGGAAAGAGAGAAGGTCGGGATCAAACCAGGGAGAAAAGTCATGGCCAAGGCCGTGGAGGATCATATCGAAATCAGGCCGCTCCCCGAAAACCCGGTTGAATACTACTGCGGGATCTTCAAAAAAGGATCTTCCCTGACCAAGGCTTTGTTGAGGGAACGGAAGAAGGACTTCGATCGTGAAGAAAAAAGCCGTTCTTGATTCCTTTGCTCTTCTTGCCTATTTGAAGAAAGAGAGGGGGTTTGAAAAAACCAAGCGGCTTCTAGCGGCCGAAGACGTTCATCTCCTGATTAATGATATCAATGTTGGAGAAGTTTATTATATCATCGCCCGAGAGAGGGGTTCCGCCCAGGCCGATGATTTCGTAGATATGATCTTGTCCAGCCTGCCCATCACTCTTGTTGCCAACTCGCTTCAGGAGGTCATCGAGGCGGCCCGGATCAAGGCGAAATATCCGCTCGCTTATGCGGATTGCTTTGCCGCGGCCACGGCCTATCGGGAAAAAGCCCCTTTGATTACGGGAGATCCGGAGTTCAAAAAGGTCCAGACGATCATCGAAATCGACTGGCTTTGATCAAAGCGGATCAGCCAGGGCAGAGACGCCGCCGGTTGCGGAAGAATAATCTGTTTTGATTATTTCATCAATCCAAGGTCCCGATACAGCACTACTTGACCTTCTTGCCCCGCACGGCTCCGGACCGGCCGCCCATGACGATCTCGGTCACGACATCCTTTTCGAGGATGAACTTGACACTTGAGCCCTCTCTGCCCATGATCGTGAACTCGGTCCCTTTGTAGGGAACGAGCTCCGTCGCGGGCTGTCCGGCGACCTCGCCAAACAGCACATTGCCCTTCAACGTGACGATCAAGATTTGTCCCATGATCTCATACGTTCCCTGGAACTGGGCGAGGAATTTCGGGTCCTTCATGGCCTCGGAGGGCTTGCGGGTGAACACGATCGGCGCCACCGCAGCCTCCATGGCCACCGAAAGCTGATCGACATCTCCTTTGAGGTTGGTGAGAAAAGTGACCTTGGGGAGGTGATCGCTGGGTTTGAAAACATCATAGTGCCAGTGGTCCAGTTTGAAATCGAAGGAAAAATGTTTGCCCTGAAGGGCGTTGTCCTTGAGCTCGACGGCGATGACTCCGTACGCCGGATGCTCATATTGCCCGGCGTAGGCGTCCAGAGGATGCGACGGCTTGGTGTCTTTGACCCTTTCCGCTTCCTCTTCTTTTTCCCTGTCCTTGGCCGCAGCCTCCTCTTTCTTGGCTTCGTTGAATCTTTCGATGTTGAGCTTCTCCCAGACCGGGTCCAGCCCCAGGATCATATCCAGGATGTAGCCCATGGAGATCTGAACGAGCGGCGTGCCGCCCAGGTTCGTCAGCACGACGGCGCCGAGATTGTCATTGGGAAGAAAGGCGTTCAGAAAATAGAAGCCGTCGATGGCGCCTCCGTGATGGACGACCATGTGCCCGCGGTACGTCTCGATAAACCAGCCCAGGCCGTAGGACATTGTGGACTGCTTGTCCGGCTGGATCGATAGCATGGGCTGTCTCATGAACATGGACGGGGTGAACACTTCTCTCTGGCCGGCCTCCGAGACGACCTGCTTTTCTCCGACTTTTCCCTTGTTGACGTGGAACTCCACCCACTTGAGCATATCGTTGACGTTGGAGTTGATGGAGCCGGCCGGTCCGACACTGTCGATATTCCGGAAGGGGATCTCCTCCACTTTACCCTCCTTTCTTTGGCAGGGCAAAGAATAGTCGTCCGATTTCTTGGAATCCTCGACCGAGAAATTGCTCGAGGTCATGCCCAGAGGCCCGAAGATCCGCTGGCGGGTGAACTCCTCCCAGCTGCTGTCCGTGAGCCGGCCCACCAGATATCCGGCCGTCAGGAACATCAGGTTGTTGTACTGGAAGGCCGACCTGAAATCGGCGCTGAAATCCAGGTAGCGCAGCCGGTCGTAGATATCCTTTCGGGTCAGGGACGTGCCGTACCACAGCCCGTCGTGACGGGGGAGGCCCGAACGATGGCAGACCAAGTCACGGACCGTTATCCGGGACGTGGCCACCTCGTCCTTGAGCTTAAAGTCGGGAAGGTAAGTCTGGACGGGCTTGTCCCAGTCGACCTTGCCCTCGTCGACCAGGATCTGCACATCCATGGCCGTGAAAGCCTTGGAGGCCGAGCCGATGGCGAAGAGAGTGTTGGGCGTAACGGGGAGCTTCTTCTCCAAGTCCCGAAACCCGAATCCTTCGCTGAGGAGGACCTTCCCGTCTTTATAGATCCCCACGCCGATTCCGGGGACTTCCCATCTCTTCATCTCGGCGTCCATGAACCGGCGGAATTCCTTGAAGTTCACAAGGGGCTTCTTCGGCTTCTCAGGCGGCGTAGGGATTTTCTGGAAGCCGGCCTGAAGCCAACAAGTGGAGAACAGCACGACGGCCAAAAGGACGAGGAAATACTTCTGCGATGTCTTGAGAGAGAAGGAATTTCTTGTTTTCATGAGCCTGACCTCCGATCTCAAAAATTTCATAGCCCGCAATCATATCCTTATGCTTTTCCGGTTTCAAGGCAGTTCCGGGCGAGGATGGCACGGAAGGGCGGCAGATGAGGATATCCTGCCCGGTCCGTGCCGCGGGGACGTCCATGAGAAAAATCCGGAACGGCGAGCGTTATATCCTAAGAGGAGGTATGTATCCATCCGCAAATTTAGGCCGATAAAAGCTGAGCTATCCCCATGAGCGACACAGAATCGGAAAAAGAAATTCAGGAGAAATTGCTCGACCTGCACAACAAAATTATCGAGCTGGAAAAATTGGAGATTCTGAGAAAAAAATCCACAACTAAACCCTTAAAAATAGAGAATTCCATCCACAAGTTCTTCAAGCAATCGAAGGCTTGCCTGCTCCTCATTCAAGATCGAAAAATAGCTTTGTTATCCCCCAAGCTGGCTGCCTGGCTCGGCTTTTCTGACGAACAAATGATCGGCACGCCTTTTGCCTCCTATGTCCATCCCGATGAACTCCCCAAGGTTGTAAAATACTATCTCTTGCGCATGACGGGTGAAAAAGCTCCTCCCCTTTACGATACCGTCATCAAGAACAAAGACGGAAGAGATATTCCAGTTGAAGTCAGGGCGGGCATAGTCCCTTATCACGGGAAGCCCGCCGACTTCGTTATCCTTGGAAAACCGGCCGGCCGAGGTGACCAATGACCAAGATCGAACAGCGGGATATTCTCGATAATCCCCGAGGATAAAAAAATGATCGAAAACAAAGACAGACTCCAGAAAGGCAAGGACTTGATCCGGTTTTTTCTCGGCCAGGCTAAGAACAACCTCGAACAGGCGAGGATGCAGTGTCTTTTCATCCACCCTAGTTGGCGGATCATTGAGGACCGGATTCAAGAGGCCATAGGTCTCATAAACGAAATCCTGGAGGACTCGCAAAAAAGGGAGGAAGGGGAGAGCTCTCCGCGCTAGTGAGCTTCAGAGAGGAGAGACTTGCGGCGGATATCCCCCTGAAAAAAGGAATGAACAGAAGTGAAGGCCGACGCCGGGATGCCGAGGACAGAGCCCTGATCTCAGCAGCCCAGGTAGGCCACGCACAATCCGCCGCCGCCGCAGGAAACCGTGACGGCACACGCCCCATCACAGCATCTTGGACAATTGCAGTCCTGGGCACTCCCCTGAACCCGGGCTTCCGCGGGAGCAATGGCGATAACCTTCATGACCCTTCCGTAACAGGTGACGAACTTGGTATCCGGCGGAAGATAGACGGTTCCATGACTGCACACCTCGATATATTTCGGCGAGGGTGAAGCGGGTTCGCTGGCTATGGGTCCGCTCGAGTAGGCCGTGACAAGGAAAAAAACGGTCGCCAGTCCGACAAGGCATTTCGAAAACATCTTCATCACAGATTCCTCCTCTACTTTGGTTCAGAAATACTGCCATAGGTATAAACGCTCGGGCCGGCCGATAATTCTCATCCCCGGCCAGTTATCGGACCTTTCGGAGGGTATCGCCAGATTGACTTTGCGGCTGGATTCCCCTATACAATCCTTGTTTTCATGAAGAGCCGGAAGATCGACAGCCAAGAGTTCGAAGCGCTCTTAGAGAAGTTTTCCTCGTCCATCAAGGCCAGCGTTTTAAGACTCGGGCTGGAAAAGAGGGGGATAGACCCGGAAGACATCATCCAGGAAGTCAAGATCAAGATCTGGAAGAAGTTCGGGCATGAGAAAAATATCTCCCTTTATTCGTTATATATTCAGAGGACGATCAATTCGATATTGATTGACCAGATCAGAAAAATGAGGCGTCAGGAGAGGCTGATCCTCCATGAGAAAGAGAAGCTCCTTTTTGAGGAGGGGCAAGCTCCTGAAAATCCGCCTCCCAGAGACGTTTATCAGGGACTGGTGGGCGGGGCCGCCGATTCGCTCCTGGAGTCACGCCGCAAAGTCGTCAAACTGTTCCTGATGGACCTGACCATCGAGGAGATCTCTTCCACTTTGAAATGGAGCAAAGATAAGACGAGGAACCTTCTTTATAGGGGCCTTTCCGATCTCAGGAATACACTCAAGGAAAGGGGAGTGGAGTATGAAAGTTGATACGGACCGCTTAAAAGCCATATACCGGGATTATATTCGTCAAAAGACACCCGCTTCTCTTGACGGCTGTCCCTCGCCCGAAAGATTGCTCAGGCTGTTGAGGTCGCGCTCTTCAGACGGAGAGGCGACGGAGATCATCGACCACGTCTCCCGGTGCCGTTTTTGTTTCTCCGAGTTTGGATTTGTGTTGGATATATTGCGGCAGGAAAGAGATTTTGTGCGGGAGATTGAAAAGAGGCGATCTATCGACGGGAAACCGGGCCGCTGGAAAGGGCTCCGGCAGAAGTTGTTCGGCTTGCTGTGGGGCCGGCGTGCCTCTTTTCCCCAATTTTCCTGGCAGGCGGCTCTTGTCCTTGCCGGCTTTATCCTCGCGAGTTTCATGGTGGCGAGATTCGCCATTTTCAGGCCCTCCGAAACCTATCGCTCCGGATCGCAGTCTCGGATTGAACTCATCGAGCCAGCCGGAGACGAGATCTCCGGGCAAGCCCTGGTTTTCCGCTGGAAGAAATCGGATCATTCAGAATACTACGTTCTTGAGCTCTTCGACCAGACCCTGGCGCCGGTCTGGACGAGCGGCAAAACAACGGAAGAATACGTGGCCCCGCCCAAAGAATTGACCGCGACCCTGGAAGTCAACCAGCCCTACTTTTGGGAGGTTACGGCTTATCAAAAAAATGGAGAAAAAAACTCGTCTCCGATTGGGAAATTCGTCCTGACGGAGTAGCCTTAAAGGCCATTGGCCGGTCCGGCCTGAATCCTCAGGAACCTCGGTCACGATTCAATGCAGGTCAAGCGCGGATAAGCATTCGCCGTGCAGCTCAAAAGGCGCCCAATAAAACGGATGAGAATACTCGGACTTCAGTAACCGGAGCTTGGCCAGTCGCATGGCCTGGGCCTTGTCCAGTCCTTGAGAGAGATGGAAATAAAATTGGCGCATGAACATGGCCGTGGCTTTGTCGCCGATTTTCCAGAGCGTCGAAACAACCGACCGGGCTCCTGAATAGAAAAAAATCCTGGAAAGCCCGAGAACCCCCTCTCCTTGTTCCAGGCGTCCCTGTCCGGTTTCACAGGCGGATAGAACAACCAATTCGGCGGCCAACCGGAGGTTGGCGATTTCGCGAACCTGCAGGAATCCGTCCTCAAGGGAAATCCCATCCGAGGAGAGGATAAGGGCCGAACGGTAAGGGACCTTCTCATCGATAAAGGCATGACAGGCGAAATGAACAACCGGATAGTCCTCCAGGGGTAAGCGTTTGATCATGGCTTCGCTTGCTTCCTTGTGCAGGAAGATAGTCCGGCCGTCTCTTGAAAAAAAACGGGAGATTTCCCTGATTTCCCGGTCGCTTTGAGGAAGGGTAGAAAAATCTATGCCCTGAGTCTCGTATGTTTCTCTTAAAATGTTGGCGATGGAGATTTTTCTTTTTCCTCCGGGGCTTGTCTCCGGCGGAGGTACGGGATTCCCAAAGGCGAGGAGATTATGGGCCTGCCGATCTTTCTTTTTCCGGTCTCTCAGCAACAAAAGAGACGAACAGGAGGGGGCATAGGAGATCGGATATCTTGAAATGAGAAAATCTTCTCCTGCGGGCGAGTCCGTGGGGGAGAAAGCCAGGGTGTCGAAGGGCAGGTGCCAAAGCGGTCCGTCCGGAATGAAGATTATTCGCTCGACGGACGGCGGGAGAATATTCAGGGCGGGCAAAAGAAGATCCCGGGACAAACGCCTGGCCGCCAGGAACCCGCTCCATTCCTCCTTGGGAGGGCCTGACAGCAGCTTCACATAGCCATCTATCGAGTGCTCAATTTCCCTTCTTGGCGGCAGATGGAAAACATCCAATTTCTTTTGGGTGACAAGGAAGAGCAAGGAATTCTCTTCTCCCAGAAAGTATTCGAGAATCGCGGTTTTTTCATCGAGTAGACTTTCCTGGACCTCCTTCACCCGGATCGGGAGAGGAAAAGCAACGCCGGCCAGGCCCGGCTCTTTCGACCTGATTCTGGAAATGAAGTTGATATATTCATCTTCCAGGTTTTTAAGCGTTTTTTGGAGGTCCGCCCTTCGGCCCTGGGGCAAATCGCCTCGCGCCATCTCCTGCACGACGGCCGCAATCCGGCCGGAAATGTCTCTCTCTTCTCTTTCCAACGATGGCCCCCACTGGCTGCGGAGACCACCCCCTGTATCGCTCAGAGTTTCCAGAAACGCCCTGGCCTTTGCCCTCTCCACGGCATAAAAAATTTCTTCGGCCTTGGGAGAAGTGCCATCCTTAAAGCCACTCCGGTACAGAAGGTTGATGACAGCCTCATAGACCTTGAACTTATCCCTCATGAATCCCACTTTGTGATGTTCTGCCAGGATCCTTGTCCTGATATGTTCGATCGCACTCATGGAGTCGTTATAATAGTTCAGGGCTTTTTCCAACTTCCCCTTTTTTTCGCAGCATCGCCCCAGATAGAAAAGGGTTTCCCAGAGGATCTTATCCCGGCCGACGGACCTTCCTTTATCGAGGGCGGCCTGGAAACACGTCTCCGCCTCCTTAATATGGTCGGTGTTGAAATAGCAGATCCCCAGGTTATTGGAAACTTCCAGAAGCGCTTCGATATCCTGGGCCTCTGCCGCGATCTTTTGAGATCGCCGGAAATAGCTCCGGGCCGAGAAGTATTTCTTGAAATGAAGGTGAATATTCCCGATATTGTTGAGCGCTCTCAGCTCCGTTTGCTCATCCCCGTTCTGTTTTCCCCATTCCAGGGCTTCCGTGAAATAGTCGAGTGCCTGATCGAGGTCCTCCCAATTGGAGAGAGACAGCCACTTGTTCCGAAAGCTTTCTCCCAGGTTAATCATGTTTTGCGGGAGAAAGCCGGGCTTCCCAAGCTGCCGGTCGATTCCGTACGCCTCCAGAAAGCAATTTAAGGACCGTTCATAGAATCCGAGCTGGGCCAGTATGAGCCCGAGATTTTGCAGACAAAGCGACTCGTCTCTTTTGTTCCCCGCATCTCTGGAGGTTTCCAGCGCCTCAGAATAGCTGTCGAGAGCGCGGGTATAATCCCCCTTTGTTAGATAATAAGTACCCAAACTGATCAGGGCCTTGGCTTTCTCTCTCCGGTCACTGAGCTCCTGGGCGATCTCGAGCGAATTCTTATTCACGGCGAGGAAATTCTCGAGATCCGGCTGAGCCCAAAAGACAAGGCTCAGTTGCCGAAGGCACTTGAGCACATGCTCCCGGCTGCCGATCTTTCGGGCCAGTTCGAGGGCGGCCTGGAAAGCCGCTATCGATTTTTCATACCTGCCGTTATAGAGTTCAGCCTGTCCCTGCGAATAGAGCTTCCCGATTTCCAGGGCCAGCCGGGATAGCTCTTCTTCCCTTTCTAGATTTGCCTTCCTTGCGTCCGACAGCGCTTCCGAATAGAATTTCTCGGACCTATCCATTTGGCCGAGGACCCAGCTTGATCTGCCCAGGAGGAGCAGGCATCCAACTTCCTTCTCCGCGTCCTTCATCTCCCGAGCGAGCTCCAGTGCGGTCTCCAGCAGTCGTTCGGCCCCCTCGAAATTCCCCTCTTTCCATCGAGATCCCCCCGACTGGAAAGCCTGCTCATAGCGCCTGGTCAGATCCCTTGGGTTAACGTCCTTTGAACTTGGCCCGAATGGATAAGAAAAAAGAAGCGCCGCGACCAAGAGAATTGTCATGTCCGTAATTATAACGAAATATCGTTTAGGAATCCCGCTCGCACCCTCTGTTGATGGCCATGGGCAATAACATAGGCTTGCGCCTGCTTCAGGGCGGGAGGGGGAGGATCTTCAGCCTTCGCGGCCGGGCCGCGCGCGCCACGAGCAATCTCGGGCAGGAGGCTCAATACATGCCGGAGAGGAATTCACCCCCGGACCCGAACCGGGGATTGACCACGTTGCTATAAATGGAACCAAACGTGTAGCTGAGCCCGACGGAAAAGTAATATTCGTAGGAGGTGGCCAGCTGCTTGCGCATCAACAGGATATCCTCATAAGAGGCCCCTCCTTTGGGCAAGGAGAGCTGGTCGTGGATCCGGCTGACGCTTCCAAAAAGGTCGAACGAAAGCCCTTTGAAGAGCCGCAGAGTCACTTCGCTGTAAAACCGAATATGGTATTTGCTGAGATCATGGAGATAGTGCGCTCCTTCCAGGGACGTGCTGATCGTCCCCCATTTCTCTTTCATTTCCAGAACCATCGACAAGTCCTGGTTCCAGAGGTTTTCCTCTGTTTTCAGGTAAATCGTCTCCTCCAGGTATTGCACGGCGCTGAAGTTCAGCTTGTAGAGGAGCCGCAGCTGCCGGCGGGTCGATTGAGAGTAGGGAAAGACGTTGTACTCGACGGCCGGAGCCACCCGGAAGGCGGACTGGATATTGGAGTAGGTCGAGGAGGAGAGTGAAAAATAACCGCCGAAGGACCAGTGTTCCCCCAGGCTTTTTACCCCCAAGGCGTTGAAGGACCGGCTGTTTAAAGTGCTTTCGATATTTTCGCCGTCGATGTCGTATTTATTGTAGTAATGGCTCCCCGCGGCGCTCAGCCGGATCTTGAGCTCCGGCGTGACCCGGTTGGCCGAAAGATTGCCGGAGAACGAGTTGTACACGACGGATTCTTGTCCGTTAAAAAAGCCCCGGGCGCTCAGGCTGAAAACCCAGAAATTCCATTTGTCGACGACCGAGGTAGGCTGGACCTCGTCTTTCAAGCTTATGGCA
Source organism: uncultured Eubacteriales bacterium (assembly GCA_964353705.1). Taxonomy (GTDB): domain Bacteria; phylum Acidobacteriota; class Aminicenantia; order Aminicenantales; family UBA8522; genus UBA8522. Next base: position 49,064 of record CAYGXD010000010.1, read on the forward strand.
ATCCTTTGGGCTATCGAAGTCTTGGCCACGTAGCGCATCAACCCGAGCTTCAAAGTCTGGACCAGGCCCCGGCGGATATCTTCATCGGTATCGCTCTTGTGCGAATAGTGCTTGAAGACGTCTTCCTGCCCCGCATACTCGAGCTGTCCCAGGAAAGTCAGCGTGTATTCGCGGCCGCCGCTGCCCGTGCCTTGAACGGTAAAAAGAATATGGACCTGGGCCTCTTTCCGGTCCCGGACATAATTGACGAAGGTGATTTCCGTCTTGATGTATTCGATGTCGCAAAACCAGCAGTCGATAAAAACCTTGAGGGCCGTTTTCTTCCATTCCTCGATAGACGCGGGCTGCGTTTGCCCAAGGGACAGCGGAGCCATGTTCAAGACCCACAGGAAAAAGAAAGCCGGAGCCCACTTGTTTTTTATCATGCCATCCTTCTTGATTGCCGCAAGCCTACTCTCCCCTGAATTATACGCTTCTCGACGCTTGATTATCTCATTCCGGGAAAAATCGCAAGAGTCCATCCCGCCGGGAAGACCGGCCCGGCCGGACACCTTACTCCGGGCATAGCCTTAGTCTGACGATAGTGGTACCCCTTGGATTTATGGTAGAATCTGCCCTTCAAACGACGGAGTAGATTATGGAAAGAAGAAGGTTCTTCAAGACGGTATCGGCTGGAATTATCGGAACCGCGGGAATAGGGTATCTCCGGACGGCCGGAAAACCCTTGCTCGGTCTGGTGCCTGAAAACCCGCTCCCAAAGCGGCCCCTTGGCCGGACCGGAGAGAAGCTCTCGATCATAGGCCTTGGCGGCCTGGTCCTTGCCGAGGAAACTCAGGAAACGGCCGACCAGATCGTCCGCGAGGCCATCGATCACGGCATCAACTATTTCGACGTGGCCCCGAGCTATGGGAATGCCGAGGACCGGATGGGACCGGCCCTCCGGTCATTTCGCAAGGATGTGTTCCTTGCCTGCAAAACCCTGAAGCGGGACAAGGCGGGAGCTGAGGAAGAACTTCATCAATCCCTTCAGAAACTCCAAACCGGCCACTTCGACCTTTACCAACTCCACGCCCTTTCCAACACTGAAGAGGTAGAGCAGGCGCTGGCTCCGAACGGCGCCATGGAAACCTTCGTCCAGGCCAAGAAAGAGGGCAAAATCCGCTTCCTCGGGTTCTCCGCCCATTCGGTGGAGGCCGCGCTCCTCGCCATGAAGCGGTTCGAGTTTGACACCATCCTCCTCCCGGTCAACTTCGTCTGCTTCCTCAAGGGGAATTTCGGGCCTCAGGCCGTAGCCTTGGCCAAAGAAAAGAATATGGGCATCCTGGCCCTGAAAGCGCTGGCCCGTCAGCGTTGGCCTAACGATCCCCAGCGCAAGGACTGGCCCAAGTGCTGGTACCAGCCGATCCTCGACCCGGAAGAGGCGGCTTTGTCGATCCGCTTCACGCTCTCCCAGCCCATTACGGCGGCCGTCCCTCCCGGCGATAAAAGGCTTTTTAAAAAGGCCTTGGAACTGGCCCACCGGTTCGAGCCGCTCGGCTCGGAAGAGGAGGCGAGGCTGCGGCAGCTCGCCGGAAACCTCAGGCCCTTGTTCACACACCCAGCGGAAGGATGAGCGGGAAGGAGAGACGATGCGAAAAAACATATTGTTCGGGTTTGTTTTCATCCTGCTGGCCTCGAGTCTCGGCTTGGCCGCCGAGGAGGTGTCCCCCCTTCAGATAAAAGTCAAGCCTGCCAAGCTCACTCCCTTTAAAAATGAGGCGTTGGGCTGGGTGGATGCGGCCACGCCGGAGCTCGCCAAACTCAATGATGAGATCTGGCGTGCCGCCGAGGTGGCCATGGAAGAATACCGTTCCTCCGAAGCGCTGGCCGCTTACCTCGAAAGATCCGGCTTCAAGGTTGAGAGAGGAGTGGCCGGACTTCCCACCGCCTTTGTCGCCGTCTATGGGTCCGGGCAGCCCGTGATCGGCTTCCTCGCCGAGTATGATGCCCTGCCCGGACTTTCGCAGGAAGCGATAGCCTCTCAAAAACCGGTCAGCGCAGGCGCCCCGGGACACGGTTGCGGGCACAATATCTTCGGTGTGGCCAGCGTCGCTTCCGCCGTAGCCGTGAAAGATGTAATGGCCCGGCACAGAATCGCCGGCACCCTCAAAGTTTTCGGCTGTCCGGCCGAGGAGACGGTCGAGGGCAAGGTTTTCATGGCCCGGGCCGGGGTTTTCGACGGCCTGTCGTGCTGCCTTCAATGGCATCCGGGCGATGAAACCAATGTGTCCCTGGAGTCGAGCAACGCCCTCAACCAGTTCGAGGTGGAATTTTTCGGACGGACGGCGCACTCCGCCGGCGATCCTTGGAACGGACGGAGCGCCCTGGATGGGATCGAGCTCACCGACATCGGCCTCAACTTCCTGCGCGAGCATCTCCAGCCGACGGCCCGCCTTCACTATGTGATCGTCGAGGGAGGGGGAGCGCCCAATGTCGTTCCCGACCATGCCCAGGCCTGGTACTACGTGCGCGATATCGACCGGGAAAGCGTCGAGAAAGATTACGAGCGGGTGCTCAAGGTCATTGACGGCGCCGCCAGAATGACGGAGACGACCTGCAAGATCCACTTCAAGAGCGGCGTCCACGAAACTCTGGCCAATCGAGCCGGGGGGGAAGTCGTCTATGCCAACCTGCTTCTCGTCGGCGCCCCCGCTTTCACGGAGGAGGAGCAGGCTTTCGCTAAAGAAGTCCAGAAGAACGTCGGGGTGGAGCCAAAAGGTCTGAGCACGAAGATCGAGCCCTTCTCGCTTCCCGAAAAAAGCTGGGGAAGCGGCTCCACCGACGTGGCCGAGGTGAGCTGGCTCACGCCGACGACTGCGCTGGGCGTAGCATTCTCGCCAACGGGAACTCCGGGCCACCACTGGTCGGCCGCCGCCTGCGCCGGGACGTCGATCGCCTACAAATGCCTGGCCGTCGCCGCCAAAGTCATGGCCGCCTCCTGTCTCGATTTCCTCGCTCAGCCGGAGACGATTCAAAAAATGCGAGAGGAGTGGACGGCCCGCAAGAAGGGCCGCGAATACAAATCGCCGTTGCCGGCCGACCTCCAGCCGCGCGTCGTGCCGAGGAAAGAAGGCAAGCGTTGATGAAGAACAAGCTCCTTGCCAGAAAAAGCCTGGAAGACCTCACCCGGGAGGCCACGGCGACAACGCACGGGCTCAAACGAGTCCTGGGGCCCTGGGACCTCATCTTCCTCGGTATCGGCGCCATCGTCGGAGCCGGAATCTTCGTCATCACCGGGCACGCAGCCGCCCAGTACGCCGGACCCGCCGTGACCATTTCCTTCGTCCTTGCCGCCCTGCCTTGCGCTTTTGCCGGGCTCTGCTATGCCGAGTTCGCTTCGCTCATCCCGATCGCCGGAAGCGCCTATACATACACGTACGCCACGCTGGGTGAATTCTTCGCCTGGATCATCGGCTGGGACCTGATCCTCGAGTTTTCCCTGAGCGCCACTACCGTCTCGATTGGCTGGTCCGGCTACATGGTCAGTTTTCTTAAAGACCTGGGCCTCACGTTCCCGGCCCGCCTTTCGGCCGCGCCTTTTGCCTTCGACTCCCAGCATCAGACCTGGACGGCCACGGGCGCGCTCTTCAACCTTCCGGCATTTCTTATTGTCGCTCTCATCACGATCCTGCTTGTCATCGGCATCAAGGAATCGGCGAAGGTCAACGTCGTCATCGTCTTCCTTAAAATCACGGCCATCCTCATTTTCATCGGCGCCGGCCTGTTTTTCATCAAGCCGGAGCTGTGGAAG